>CALBLK010000014.1 GCA_937895845.1 uncultured Prevotella sp.
GCACGATAAAAATCCAAAGAACATACAGATATTCTTTGTCTGCTAATTTAAGGTATACAATCAAAAATATCTGTGATGAATTGTGCAGTCTTTAGCCAGAAACCCTTAATCCAACAACTTTCGAGGGCATGGAGAAAAGGCATACTGTAATCGATTATCGGCTTGCGCCGTCTTTTTGACTTGAACTTCTTTAGCCAACTGACCAACGCAAAAACACAGACATTATTATATTGGCAGATGTTCAAAGCTATCCATACATACCACTGTGCCAGCAGATGCTTAGAATACATATTGTCAGGCCACATACCCGAATGGGCCACTATTGTGTTGCCACTCGGGCCGTTTCGCACCGCCAAACGGCCCGTTTTGCATGGCCAAACGGCCCGAATGAGCGTCCCGTTCGGGCCGTTCGGGCGGCCAAAACCGGCCGAACGGGCAGACGGCATGCGCAAACAGCCGGAAAAGCAGTGCCAAACAGGCTTTATGCCCTTGTGAACTTTATCCCACAGCGGCCGCCAGGCTTCGTCCAGGGTTGCCGCTTGTTCCGTGCAGTCTGCTGGCGGAAACGGTGAAGCCATAGCTGGCCATGGCAAGGCGCTGGCGGCTGCAAGCTGCCGGGAGAAAGGGTGGCATGGGGCGGAAAGACGGGAAACTGTCTCATGCAATCGCCTGTTTTGTTGTGATGGCCAACTTGGGCTTGGTGGCGCCAAGGGCGAGAAAGCTCCTGTGTGACGTGGCTTCAGCACTTGTTCATCGCATGAAACAGATGTTACAATATGTACAACAAGTGTGGTATTTTCTGACGTAATGCAATTAAAACATGAAAAAAAATACCTAAATGTTGCATTGTATTAAAATAATTTCTACCTTTGCAGCCGACACATTCCTTAAAAAGGAACAATATTTACTAATTTATTATTCGCTTATGAACAGAAAACTAAACTTCATTGTTACAGGAGCGACAGCGGCAATGCTAATGTTGCCTGCGACAAAGACAGATGCCCAGAAGATTGAGCTCGGACTGCGAAGCTCGGTTCCGGCATCAGTGTTGCAAACAGCCAAGAAGTCCACGCCTGCCCAGCGGCTCAAGCTGGACAGGAAGGCAAAGGCTGATCACCCGCTGCTCTTCAGGCAGAGGGCGCTGCTTCGACCGAACACTTCCGGGCTGCGCGAAATTGCCACCGGAAAGAAGATCTCGCCCTTGGCCTTAACCCCGAGAGTGCCGCTCAGGGCTGCCAAGTACGCCTCGGGGCGAGAGCTGTGGGGCAACGTGATCAGTGACAACACCTGGGCTGAAGACGCCGCTGCTTACGGCTTTTACAAATTCAATGCAGTAAGCAACATCGCTGTCACTCCGATTGGAGTCAACTCGAGTATTGTTGCCAACGGCGGTGGAGCTATTGTTGGCGACAAGCTGTATCTCGTCAACTTTGTTTCATTCTGGGGATACATCTTCTCCTCGCTCTACACATTCGACACCAACACATGGGAGCAGGACGGAGAGCCGGTAAGCCTCGAAGACTATTCTCTCATTGCCTCGGAAACGGCCGTGGCTGCCAACGGTACAGTGTACGGAGCGTTCTACTCAGCCGACGGAAGTGGCTATGAACTTGGAATCGCCGACTATGCCAGTGCCACAAGAACGACCATCGGCTCGCTTACCAAGCAGTATCTTGCCCTTGGTATCACAAGCGACAACAAGCTCTACGGTGTTGCTGCCGACGGCAACCTCTATTCAATCAACACGGCGACGGCGGCCGAAACGCTTGTAGGCCCGACCGGCCTGACGGTATCTGACGATGAAGGCGCCTATTACCAGAGCGGTGAAATCGACCAGGCGGACAACACGTTCTATTGGGCGACGACACCGGTAGTGGGTAACGCAGTGCCGGCACTGTACACCGTAAACCTTTCGACGGGCGCAGCAGAGAAGGTCGGTGACTTTACGAACCAGAACCTGATCACGGCGCTTACCGTTCCGGTGGCAGTCGCTGACGGAGCGCCTGCGGCAGTGTCAGACCTGAAGGCTGACTTCAAGAACGGATCGCTCACCGGCACCGTGTCGTTCAAGATAGCCACGACCAACGCCAAGGGCGATGCCCTTACCGGCAGCGTGGACTATGCCATCACGTCCGGCGCGGAGACGCTTGCCACAGGCTCTGCGGCAGCCGGGGCGTCGGTGACAAAAGACGTTACGTTTGCCGCCGACGGCAAGAAGACGATTGTCGTCACCCCCTCAAATGCCGAGGGCAAGGGTGTCGTGGCAAGGACAACGCTGTTTGTCGGTTACGACACGCCCAAGGCCGTCGACGGTGTGAACTTCTCCATTGACAATGCAACAGGCAAGGTCGACCTGTCGTGGTCGCCGGTTACTGCCGGAGTGAACGACGGGTTTATCGGCGACATCAAATACGATGTCGTGCGCTATCCCGACTCGACAGTCGTTGCCGATGACATTGCCGACACGAAGTTCAGCGAGACTGTCACTTCCGATGCGCTCACAGCCTACGCTTACGGAATAACCGCATCCAACGGCAGGACGGCGAGCGCGGAGACACGCACTGACTACAAGACCTATGGCGATGCCATAACACCTCCATTCACAGAGGACTTCCAGAGCGAAGTGTCGCTGGCGCTGTTCAACATTATCGATGCCAACAAGGACAAGAGCACCTGGGAACGTTACGAGAACTATGACGGTAACAGCGTGGCAAGATACAAGTACAATTCCGATAACAATGGCGACGACTGGCTCATCACACCCCCGCTGAAGGTGGAGAAGGGCAAGGTGTACAAGGTGAGCTTCAAGGCCAAGTCGTATCTTGACAACCTGCCGGAGCGCCTGGAGGTGAAATACGGCACCAAGAGCAGCGCCGAGGCCATGACCAAGGTTATCCTCCCTGCCACAGAATTGGAGAACGACGCGTTCGTGGAGTTCTCGAAGGAGATTACTGCCGAGGAGACCGGCAATCTCTATATCGGATTCCATGCCATCAGCGACGCCGACATGTTCTACCTTGACGTTGACGACATCAGCGTGAGCGCCGGAATGTCTACCGCAGCCCCCGACTCGATAACCGACTTCAAGGTGACGCCTGCAGCCAAGGGCGCCATGAGCGCGGCCGTAAGCTTCAAGGCTCCGGCAAAGGACATCTCAGGCAAGGCACTGTCAGGGAAGGTTAGCGTTACCGTAAGCCGCGACGGAGCCGTGATCAAGGAATTCAAGGAACTTGCTGCCGGATCGGAGGCATCGTTCACCGACAGCGAGCCGGCTGAGGGCTTCAACGTTTACAGCGCTGTCGCTGCAAACGCTGACGGAGCAGGACGCGTGTCGAAGAGCGTCACGGTTTATGTAGGCGAGGACGCACCGGCCGCTCCCGAAAAGATGAACGCTGCCGACAACTCAACCTCGGTGAGCCTCTCCTGGGAGAACTCCGAACTGGGTGCCAACGGCGGATATGTGGACACGAAGACGCTGAAGCACAATGTCTACAACCTGATCCAGGGCACTTACGGATATGACACGGAGCTTGCCGGGACTTCTGAGGCCGGTGCCACTTCGTATGACATTAGCTACAACACCACGGAAGGCGAGCAGGGCCTCCTGCAATTCGGTCTGTCCGCTGTCAACGACAAGGGCGAGAGCGACATCATGATTACGCCGTCGGTCGTTGTAGGCAAGGCCTACAGCATCCCATTCTTCGAGAGCCTTGCCGGCGGCAAGCTCGCATACGACCTGTGGTGGACAAGCCGCAGCGGCAAGTCGCAGTTCGGACTGACAGCCGACGACGCCGCTGACAACGACGGCGGCAGCTTCATCTACAGTTCTGTTGCCGACGAGGACAACGCCACCATCTCGACCGGAAAGATCAGCCTTGCCGGAGCTACCAACCCGATGGTTGTGTTCAGCCACAAGGCGGCAGCCGGCAGCGATGCAAAGATTGTCATCTCTGTGCAGAAGCCAGACGGGACATCCGAAGACCTCGAGACGGTTGACTACTCGAAGATTTCCGAGGCCGAGGCCGGCAAGTGGCTCAAGAAGGCTGTGGGCCTGAAGAGCGAATACACTTCGCTGCCATACGTGATGGTTAAGTTCATCGCCTCTGCCAAGGCAGAGAACACTGTGCTGGTTGACGAGGTTCACGTCCGCGACATTTACGAGAGCGACTTGACGCTGAGCGACATCACCGCTCCAGCCAAGGTGAAAAAGGGCGAGACGGCAAAGGTCGACGTGAAGGTGGAAAACTTCGGTAGTGAAGAGGCAAAGAACTTCACCGTGAAACTGTATGCCGGCGACAAGCTCATAGACAGCAAGGAAGAGAAAGAGGCGCTCGCTTCGTTCGCTTCGAAGACCTACACCTTTGACTATGCAACAAGCGTTATTGACGAAGGCACGTCGGTTGACCTGAAGGCCGAGGTGACCTATGCCGACGACCTCAACCCCGACGACAACGCCAAGTCGACGACCCTTGCATTCGCCATCTCCAACAAGCCGCGTCCCGAGACTGTAACGGCAGCCGAGGGCAGCGACGCCACGGTCAAGGTTTCGTGGAGCGCAGTTGCAGAGCAGTCGGTAGCCGTAAGCGACGGCTTCGAGAGCTACGATGCGTGGGCAGTGGGCAACTTTGGCGAGTGGACAGCCAAGGTTGGTCCCTCAACCCCGGCCAATGCCAAGACAGGCGGACTGTTCAGCAGTGCCACTTATCCGACACAGGGCCAGAACTTTGCATTCACGCTGGTAGAGCCTACCAACAACTGGATTACCCAGGAAATACTCGAAGCCAACCCGTCGCTGAACGCCCATGGCGGCAGCAAATATCTCGCCTCGTTCTACAAGTATAACCCCGACAGCGAGACCGACGAATTCTACGATGCCGACAACTGGCTCATCAGCCCTAACCTGAGCGGGAAGAAGCAGACAGTGTCGTTCTGGGTGTCCAACAACAACACAGATACCGAGCAGTATCCCGAAACCTTCGATGTGCTGTACACCAAGGAGGGGACAGACCTCGACAAGTTCGTGAAGATTGGCGACACCCATACCGCAAGCAGCGGAGCATGGGAAGAGGTTTCCGTTGAGATTCCAGAGGGAGCCACTCACTTTGCCATCCATCAGAACACGTCGAACGCGACAAACTTCATGTTCCAGGTTGACGACTTCAGCTACGAAGCAGGTTCGGGCAAGGTTACCGGGTACAAGGTTTACCGTAACGGCGAACTCCTGAAGACGCTCGGAGCCGACAAGACAGAGTTTACCGATGACACAGTGGAACGCGGAAAGACCTACATCTATGCAGTCTCCGCTGTCTTTGCCGACGGCGAGTCTGAGGTTACCGTTGCCAATGCCATCACTACCGACATCGCCAGTGTCGAGAATGTTCTGAAGGCCGCTTCCTACACCGTGTACACAACGGACGGACGGCTCGTAGGAACTGACATGAAGTCGCTGAAGAGCCTCAAGACCGGCGCTTACATCATTAACGACGTGAAGGTTATCATCCGATAACCCCCCGTTGCGAACGATGACAACCGTCTGACAACCAATGCCACACCCGCAGCAGATGTTACGGGTGTGGCATTTCTTACTGATTTTAACCATAGTAATTGATTATTGCTTTCATTTATGCTTATGACAAACAAAGCTGTATCACCTTGCAGGCGGCGCTGCATGCTTGCCGCCGCTGTCGTGGCAATGGCGGCCTTTGCCGGCACGGCACAGGCAAAGCCGCGCACCGAAAGGCAGATGCGTGATACGGCAGTCAAGATACTTCTTGGCCAAAAGGGCGGACAGGCGAAAGCACCGCTGGCAGCCGCTGCTGTAAAGGAGATCCTGCGTGACGAGGGCTATGTCATCTTCGGAAAGGACGGCGGCGGCTTCGCCGTTGTGTCTGCCGACGACATGGTTCCCGAAGTCTTGGGATATTCTGACGGGAGCATATCGTCAAGTGTCTCCAATGAAAATTTCAAATGGTGGCTGCAGGCCGTAAACAGCGCCGTGAAGGCTGCCGCCAAAAGCAACACAAAGGTGCTGCGCACCACCAAGCCCGACGCCTCGCGCCATGACATCTATGTCGAGGCGCTCTGCTCCTCGAAATGGGGGCAGGAGGAGCCTTACTGGAACATGTGCCCCATGGGCTCTGCCGGAAGATGCCTCACCGGCTGCGTGGCGACATCCACAGCCCAGATACTCTACTATCACAAAGGGCCGAAGACCGGCACAGGGACACGCACAATATATTACCCGGCAAACGACACGAGCGGCACGCCCGTCACAGCCGACTTCGCCAACGACGAGTACGACTGGAACAACATGATTGACGTTTACACCCCCGGCAATTACACCGCAGAGCAGGCGGATGCCGTGGCGCTGCTCATGAAAGACTGCGGCGTGTCGACGAACATGGACTATTCGCCCGACGGCAGCGGGGCCTACCACGACCAGACCGCCGACGGGCTGCGGCAGTATTTCGGACTTGCAGACGCGAAGTATGTCTTGCGCAAAGACTATTCCGAGAAGGAGTGGATGGAACTGCTCTACGACCAGATAACGCGAAGGCTGCCTGTGATTTACGGGGGCGACGACTGGTCGGGCGGGCACTCCTTCGTGCTTGACGGATATGATGCCGACGGACTGGTGCACATCAACTGGGGCTGGGAGGGTGACGAAGACGGCTATTACGACATTGCGCTGCTCAACCCCTCGGGCTACCAGTTCACCTATAACCAGGACGCTGTCATCAACATCACTCCCGACCCGGCCAAGGAATTGGTCTCGGACACCGTAAATGTGCCGGTACCTGGAAAGCTGCGGTCTGTGCTGGCAGGTGACATGATATATCAGTATGACACCCTGCGCATCGTCGGAAAGATAAACGCCACCGACCTGAAGACGCTGAGGGCTATGGCCGGGCGTGACGAATATGGCGAAAAGACAGACGGCAGGCTGAGGACGCTCGACCTTACCGCTGCAACGATAGTGAGCGGGGGAGGCCCTTACCTCAACGAGGCAGGAGAGGGACTGCTGATTGAAGCGGACAACACGCTGCCAAGAAAGGCGTTCTGTGGCTGCTCGCTGCGCACGCTGCTCCTTCCTGACGGCATAAGGAGCGTTGGCAGCGGTGCCTTTGCCTACTGCAGCCGCCTGGACTCCGTGAGGCTTGTGCCGGCCAAGGACGCCGACTTCATCATGAAAGACAACATCCTGTATTCGCCAGACGGGAAGACGGTCATCTGCTCGCTGCCGCGCGTCAGCGGAAAACTGACTGTCGGCGGAAGCGTTACGAAGATTGGCGCCTACGCATTCAGTTCAAGAAACAGAATCAACAAGCTCACGCTGGGCAGCCAGCTGGAGGACATCGCCGAGTATGCCTTTGCCGGCTGTGCGTCTCTTGGCGAGATTCGCGTCGTGGGCAAGACACCGGTAGCCACCAGCGGTTCCGGCGTCTTCGACGGTGTCAACAAGACCAGCTGCAGACTGTATGTGAGGGCAGGCAGCGCAGCGAAGTTCAAAAGCTCCTCGCAATGGGGCGACTTCAAGAACAT
The DNA here is from genome assembly GCA_937895845.1 of uncultured Prevotella sp. Classification (GTDB taxonomy): domain Bacteria; phylum Bacteroidota; class Bacteroidia; order Bacteroidales; family Bacteroidaceae; genus Prevotella. Next base: position 7,543 of record CALBLK010000014.1, read on the forward strand.
CGTGGAATACGGCACCACCGTGAAGGCGCGCAATTCAATGCGCAAGTACGGCGACGAGAACCCGAGGCTGGGCTATTCCATCAATGGCGACTTTGTGGAGGGCGTGCCCGAAGTCACTTGTGACGCAACGCCGACATCTCCGGCAGGGCGCTATCCCATACACGTTTCGCGCGGTACGATTACGGACGAGGCCGTGGAGTTCGAAGACGGGTTCCTTATCGTCAAGCAAGCCCCGCTGACCGTGGGCGTTGAGGACGCCGCGCGGGCGCAGGGAGAGCAGAACCCGTCGTTCGCCTTGACATTCGACGGCCTGAAGAACGGCGAGACCGCAGCGGACGCCTTTTCTGTGCTGCCTGTCGCTGTCTGCACCGCCGACTCTCTTTCGCCCGCTGGCACCTATCCGATAACTGTCAGCGGAGGTGAGGCCGCGAACTACGAAATCTCTTACACCGGCGGAACGCTTACCGTTACAGGCTCCCCATCCGGCATCGCCCCTGTTTCTGCCGCTGACGGCTCGGCAACATTCAACGTCTATTCCGTGAGCGGAAAACTAGTGGCAAGAAAGGTGGCCGGCTTCGGCTCCTTGCCAAAGGGAATATACATTGCTGAAAGCTGTGGCAAGGGGGAAACAGTGCGCCGAAAGGTGATGGTCAGATGAACATTCAGATTTGGTCCGAACAATTCATGGATATTCGCCGCAGTGCGGTAAATCCGTTGTCGGGCACCCTTAGACTAACGGACAAGGTGCGCGCCCGCTGATTTAGCCAAATCGGTCATTAGTCAGTGTTTCGCCATAGCCGGAGCTATGGCGAAACACTTTTTTTTGCGAGCAACCCTCTGCACGCTCTTTTTGGGCTCTTCCGGAATTTGGAGACGGTACCCCATGAAAACCCATGGAAACGCCTCTAAATCTAAGATGTTTCGCATGAAAATTTGGTTGTGCGACAAAAAAAACTTAATTTTATCGCAAATATTGCGTCGTTATCGCACTTTTAATGTCGCATAAATGATTCCTATGAATATGTACATACACGAAAGGGACAATTGGACGGCATTCAAATGGAATGCATCAGCACTTACGGCAATTCTTGAAAAGGTTAATCGTAAGCAAGGCTTGTTGTATGGCAGACTTGCCTCACTAGGTTTTGACAGTAAACTGAAGGCTATGGCTGAAAACTTGACGTATGATGTAGTATATCTCAAGTTTCGGATTTAGATTTCAAGCCGTTTGAGCATACGCCCTAAGCGCGGCCAATTTTTGACTAAGCCAAAAGTCTCTTTGCATACTCACGCAATCTTTGTAGATGCTCCTGTTGGCTCATGCTGCCTGTCTCAATAACCGCATCGAGCACTTGCCCCAAGTCTTTGTAGGCTATGTTTTCATTTTCCTCATGCAACATTCCATTCTGTTCGCTATACAAGCCAAAGGTTTGCTTAACTCGGTTATTGGTTACATAGAGCCTACCTTGGTAACTGAAGCCATTAACATCCATCATTAAGGCAGCCACGGTTTTCTCCATTCCATCAACCTTATTATTCACCTCCATCATCTGAAGGGTGTTCCAAAGGTCGCTCATTGCCTTGCGTGAACCTCTCACCTTGTACTGTGTGTCACAAATATTGCTCACACTTCAAATTTTTATTTTGGCTCTGCCGAATGAATAGTCGCTCGGAAAAGCCGAAGTTAAACTTCATCTTTACTCTCGCTTAAATTTCATTTCCCTTTCGTAGAAAACTACTTCCGGGATTTGTTAGAAATTATGTGCCGTCAAAAGGTGTTATGCACATCGATGCAAGGTTTGACTCCAAAATACTACCCGCAGGTGTGGAGATTTTGTCAGCCAAGCAAAGCCTTGACCTTGCAAGCGATAAGGCATAACAAATACCTTTGTACAGAATTTCAAATAAATCTCGGAAGTGATATTGCGTATGAAAAGAAAAACGCATATTGCTATAGACATACAACTATAACAATATGCGGAATAAAGTTTTTTGTTACCAGAATTTTTTATCAGCGATGCAATATTTTGTCTAATTCAAGGTAAATGCCGTCCTCTGATTCGTAAGGAACAATATTGAAGTATTTGTTTCCATTCAACATGGCAGAGATGTTAGCCTTTGTTTTGTCGTAGAAAATATAAACAGGAATGTTATGAGCTTATGCGTAAGCCAATTCATAGCCCACACCAAGAGAAGGACAGGTACACTCCGCTATCACCATATCGCTTTGTCTGAGCCATTCGGTATCTCGCTCATAGATGTGAATGTCTATAGCCTTTGTTTGAGCCTTCAAACTCATATTTGTTTTACCGATGTGCTCCGTCAATACTGTGTCAGTCTGCTTGATGTATTCAATCATCCGTTGGTACAGAGATGCATCGACCCTGTCTCCGCGTATAGAGCCAGCAAAATATATTTTCTTGTTTATGTGGTTATTTTTATTTCCAACAATTTTCATGTGGTCCAAATGGTTACGCAAATCCATAAGTTCTTCTATGATATTACGTGTGACATCTTGTTCATTAGAGCCATATTCCTTAAAAGCCTTGCGAGCTAGCCAAACATTATTTCCTATAGTTTTTTCTGTATCAAAACCGTAATCGGACAAGATGTCTCGGTATAAGTATTCATTGGGAGCATCTTGATTGGTATAGTTATAATAACACTTGCCGTTTTTGAGATGTCTGAAGCCAACAAATCCTTGTTCCTTGTCAGTTACGGTCAGTTCTATTAGGTCATCAAATATGTAACGATGGTTTTTCTCTTCACCTTTTACCAATGAAAGTTGCTCATTAAGTGCGGCTGTGGTTTTCATCATTATTGCATTGATGTCTATTTTTACGATGGACGCTGCAGCTGCATCAATTAATTCTTGGGAGACAACAGGAGTGAGCGTATTCTGGAAAAACTGATATTTTGCCCTTATACACTTTTCTTTATTCTTGCCATACATCATGAGATATAGCGGATGGATGAAAGCATTTTTATTGAAATCATCATTTAAGTACAATGCACCAAGTTCCTTTGCTGCATTAAAGAATTTTCTTGCAGCAACTCCATATGTCTTGTGCCAACCTAAATCGGCGAACCCTAAATATACGGGGAAAGACAGATGTTGAACATCATAATCTACCATATTGGCAAGATCCAATTGACTTACTTTATTTAATGCAGATATCAAGTTAGCTTCGCGAAGATAGAACAGGTTAAATATTTGGATTACGCCTTCAAGCTGTTCACCTTTGGCAGCATAGTATTCCGAGAACAGCCTGCCGATGCATTCCATAGTAGGGTCAGAGGAAAATTCATACCAATCTGCTCTAAGCTCACCATCATCAAAAACAGTAAGTTGCTTCAACTCTTCAGGAGAATTTATTGCTGCATGATCGGGACGCTTGAAGTTTGCAGCGCCAGGGTTCTTCATGACAACAGATCCTTTAACTTCCCACGAATTACCGAATTTCAAAATAGTCCTCCATCTAATGCCATCACCCGTTGAACCTAATTTCGTATAATGTGTAAAAACTTTCATTTACCTGTTCTCCTTATTTATTAAGTTTACTACAACTTTTACCATTACATCTTTCTCCTCAGTGCGACTTTCTGCAATCATTAGTGTCAAAGCCACAAGTGTGTTGTCGGCAATCCGCTTATGCCCATCTTGGCCATAAAGAATGCCGTTCTTTTCCATAAACCACAGGAACAACATGGCGGCAATACGTTTGTTTCCATCACTGAACGAATGGTTTTTCACAACGAGGTAAAGAAGCATGGCTGCTTTTTCCTCTATTGATGGGTAAAGCTCTTCTCTGCCAAATGTTTGGTAAATCTGTCCAATGCTGCTTTTGAAAGAGTCATCTTTCTCATTTGCGAACCATTTGCTGGCACCAAATTTTTCTTTCAGAGCTTCGATTGCTTCCATCGCATTGTCGTATGTCGCACGAAAAGGTTCTCCTTTTGTCGTTTGCTCTATGTTGAGCGACTGATAATCGTATTTGTCAAGAGTGTCAAGTGCATAAACATAATCGCTTATAACATTAAAGAGACCTTCATACTCTCCATTTGTTACGCTCTGCTGCAGAATGATTGCTCGCGACATGAGTTGAACAACATTTTTCAAATCTTTATAGTGGTCAAGCCGCCTCTGGTTGACAACATAACCTTTAATCAGGTACTGTTTTAGAATTGAAGTTGCCCATTTTCTGAAAGATGTGGCATTCTTGCTATTCACTCGATAACCTACCGATATAACCATGTCAAGGTTATAGAATGGTATCTCGCGAACTATCTTTCTGCCACCCTCAAAACGAACCTGTGCATTTTTTGGGATCACCTGCAAAAGCGTGTGGATTAAGCATAGATTCTCGTAAGTCTAAACAAG
>CALBLK010000015.1 GCA_937895845.1 uncultured Prevotella sp.
TTTGCACTGCGGAACGGTGCGTTTTGCACTGCGGAACGGTGCATTTTGCACTGCGACATGGACCTGATGGAAAGCCAAAAGCTGATTTCTCCATGTGTTTCCTCTGCTTTTTACCCAAACAGGCCATTTTATTTTACACATTCCATTGGCTTTTGTTTCGGCCCGACGACCGATCCAAGTTGAATATATTGCAGACATTTGATACAAATACTGCGATTTTTGTCCATGATAGCCTTGTGGTTTTGGCTTTTTGTTATTTTTGTAAGTTGAAAGTTGATAGCGTTTGGCATTTGACACTGAGTATGGACAATCGCAACCAACGGACAAAAGAATACTAACCGAAACAAAATTGAACATAATGAAAAAACAAGCAACAACTTTGCTTATGGCCCTGTTATTGACGAGTGGGGGGGCTATGGCTGCCGACCAACTGGCTTTTCCAGGGGCACAAGGGTGGGGGCGATTTGCCACCGGCGGACGGACTGGCAAGGTCTACCATGTCACTAATCTTAATGACAGCGGAAAGGGTTCACTCCGCGATGCGGTGAGCAGTCCGAACAGGATTGTGGTGTTTGATGTGGCTGGAGTGATAAAAATCAACAGCCGCATGGTTTTTGCCAACAATCTCTATGTGGCCGGCCAGACTGCGCCGGGCGAGGGCGTGACTGTTTATGGCGATGGCGTGTCTTTCTCGGGTGCCACAAACACGATTGTGCGCTACATGCGGTTCCGTATGGGGCATGGAGGGTCTTCTGGCAAGGATGCTGCGGGCATAGCCAATGGCACGAACATGATTTTCGACCACTGCTCCTTTGCGTGGGGGCTTGATGAAACGTTTTCTATCAGTCCCGACAACAAAGGTACTTTGGGCGATATCACCATTCAGAACTCAATCGTTGGGCAGGGGCTGCTCACACACTCTGCCGGTGGCTTGATGCAGGCCGACCGCATCACACTCTACCGCAATTTCTATTGCGACAATTCAACCCGTAACAACAAGGTCAAAGGCATCAACCAGTATGTTAACAATGTTGTGTACAACTGGAAGAACGGTGCCTATATCATGGGAGGCGGATCCGAGGGGCAGAGCTACTGCAACATTGAGGGCAACCTCTTTATCAATGGGCCGGCCGTGGGTGGCGCTGCGTTCACTGGCGGCAATGACAATTTTCATTTCTATGGTAATGACAACTGGCAGGACCGCAACAGGAATGGAAAGTTTGACCCCTCAGAGGTTACCGATTACAGTGCCTCAGACAGGCAGAGCAAACCTTACGATTATCCAGAGTTAGAGAAGTGGCCAGGCAACTCGCTCGTCGAGAATCTGTTGCCCACCGTTGGCGCATCGTTGCCCTACCGCGACTACACCGACTGCTACATGATAGACGAGGTGATGTCGTTTGGAACTAAGGGTGAAATCATTTCTAACGAAGCTTCACTGCCGTATGGCACTCCCGACACATGGAAAGTGTGGGCCGGTAACAAGTTGGCTGACACCGATGGTGACGGAATGCCCGATGAGTGGGAGAAAGAGAATGGCACAGATCCGAGCAAGGATGACGCCATGGTCATCGCTGCCAACGGCTATGCAAATATAGAGAACTATATCAACAGCATTACTGAAGAGACCGTAGGCAGCCATCTCCGTGCACCGGTGTGTGTTGAGTTGAGGGAAAGCCGTTCTGACGCCCTTGACATAGCATGGCGTGACTACACGCGTGGTGAGCAGGGCTTCAGCGTGGAAATCAAGGGGGGCGCTTTTGCTGAATATACTGAGGTTAAGCGTACCGCAGCAGGGGCAACGTCTGTTACGGTTGGCGGACTGGTTGCCGCTACGACATATACGGTGAGATTGCGCGCGTTTGGTGACAATGAGAACTATTCAGATTACACAGACGAGCTGGTGATGAAAACCAGTCCCACTCCGATAGAGATGGTAGACATCAACAGCTATCAGCCTGATTTGACCTGGACAGCACCGGCAGGCGAGTGGGATACTGTTAATGCGGCCATCTGGAAAGAGAACAAGGCTTTTGCAAATGGCGACAGCGTGCTTTTTGAGGCTGACAATGACTTGGAGGTCACGCTTGCCGGCACCGTTGAACCGGCCTGTGTCGTTGTCAGAGGCGGTGCCAATGTTTCTGTCACCGGTTCGGGCTCTATAAGTGGAATGGGGTCGGTGAACAAGGGTGGCGCGGGAACGCTCAGTCTCCGCACGCTTAACAGTTACAAGGGGGCCACTGTGCTTCATGGTGGCGAGTTAGATTTCTATACGCTGAAGAATGGTGGCCAGCCTTCTGCCATAGGTGCATCAGATGAGTTTGCCCAGAACTGGATTATGGATGGTGGCACTTACAGATACACCGGACTGACAACAACCACCAACCGGTCGGCAATGCTGTACAGAGAGACAACATTCGCCATTGACAAGAAGACGGCAACAGTGACCATGACCGGAGCCATAGAGGGTAATGGTGACTTGGTCATCGATGGTGAGGGAAAACTGACTGTGGGCAGCACCAAACTGTTCAGCTTTGACGGCAATTTGATTTTGCGTGGCGGCAACCTTTACCTCTCGACTCCTGAGATTGCCAAGAAAGGCATAGGCAATGCCAATAAGCTGATTATGGAAGGCGGAACACTTTCGACCAAGGGAGAGACAGAGGGCTATGAAACTTATAAATTCCCTATGGAGGTGAAAGAGGGTACCACGAGTGTCTTCGCTCCCAACCGTAACTGTTATTGGACATCAACAGTGACGGGGAAGGGCACACTCCAGCTTGACATTCCCTATCTTCGCGAGTATATTCAGGGAAACTATGCTGGCTTCTATGGCCGTCTCATTGCCAACGGCGTGAGTTCCGATAAAAACGGAAGCCTTTTCCTGATAGCCAGTGGCAAGAACCTTCCAAATACTGTGATAGAGACGAAGGGCAACACTCGTGTCTGCTCCTGGGCAACCAATGGCAATGTTACACTTGGAGGCTTGTCGGGAAATGCAGGAACCTATCTTTGTGGCAGCTCTAAGAATACCAAGGGCTTCAAGGCCACTTGGAATATAGGTGGTGCCAACACTGACGAGACTTTTGCCGGCATCATTAACGACTGGTCATGCAGCGGTTCTCGTTACACTGGTACAACAAGCATTGTAAAACAGGGATCTGGAGACTGGCGACTGACAGGCACCAACACTTACAAAGGTACAACCACAGTGCAGGGTGGCCGTCTTGTTGTTAACGGAAAGAACAATGGAAGCGGTCTCTATACGGTGAATGAAGGTGCAACCCTGGCTGGCCAGGGCACTGTCGGGGGCGCTGTTTATGTCAATACGGGGGCCACCATTCAGGCATGCGATACGGTTATTGGTGGCAAGACACTTACGTTGTCCAAGAGCCTTACTGTAAAAGACAGCGCGTCAGTAGAAATCCCTGTTACTGCCGATGCTTGTAACAGGCTGGTTGTCAGGGGGAACATGAAAATAGGCGAGAATGTCCGCCTTGTTCTTGCTGAGGACGGGCTGGGCAGCGCTCCTGCTGACGGTACGTCTTATCATGTGATGAGTGTGACAGGCGAATTGACGGGTGAGTTTGCGGAGATTGTCCCTGCCACTCCTGGCGTGGGGCTTACATGGGACACGTCTGCCCTTTACTCTGACGGCATAATCAAGGCTGTAAGTGGAAAAACGGCAATCGGCCAGGTGGATGCCGGTAGCGCAGTCCCAGTACGTGTGGAGTACTACCGGCTTTCAGGCAAGCATGCAAACGTTTCAACGCATGGCCTTCATATCAGACGTGCAGTAATGGCTGACGGACAGACTGTCATCCAAAAGGTGGTTCGATAGAAACAACCATGTTTACTTTGGTATATTTAACCCAAATCGGTCTAATGGCCGATTTGGGTTTATTTGAAAGTGAACATGCTCTTTTGCTTGTGAATCGACTGTCTTGATTTTCATTTTTTGTTTTTGCACACAGTTATAAATTCACAACAATATATGACTACTGTTTCGGGGTATTTTGCTAATATTGCAATCTGACTAAAAGCACAAGCGCAGACAAAGACCACCATACAGGTAATTGAAACCTTTGAGAACCACAACGAAACAATCATCAATATTTTGAGGAATGGCTTACTAATGCGTCGACAGAGCCGTTTAATGCTAAAATCAAGGCTTCCTGAACACGGTTCGGAGGTGTAGGGGGCATTAGGTTCTTCACGTACAGGCTGGCAACACTTTATTCTTGACATTCAGTGTTACCAATGGGGAAAATCCCCTGACCCAAAATCCCCTGACCCCATGTTTGTGCTTGCACTCAATATATATCGCAAGTGCCAGAAGGTTTGCGCAGTAGTGCTGAAAAAACAAATGTGATGTGAGAGAGTGAATAAGAAAATAGTCTTGAGCGGTAAACGGGACTCGAACCCGCGACCCTCGGCTTGGGAAGCCAATGCTCTACCAACTGAGCTATTACCGCAGAATAACTTGTTTTGCTACAACTCGATTCATACATGACGTAGCAATAGGTTAAAAACGGAAAGAAAAGAGAGCCGATACCCGGACTCGAACCGGGGACCTATTCATTACGAATGAATTGCTCTACCAACTGAGCCAT
>CALBLK010000016.1 GCA_937895845.1 uncultured Prevotella sp.
TTTTTGAAAAACTGTTATTTTACGCTATCTTTCTAAGGGTGGGAAACTTCAGTAAAATAATCAAATAAAACCTCATCAGGCATGGCAAAAATACAAATAAAATCATGGAAACTCATATCTTTTGGAGGTATAAAGTGTATAATCTGCATAAAAACCACTCTACCTGCTTTCCATTACCATTTCAACAACATGGTTACGTTTCACTCCGTCTTTGCACCGCTTAAGAAAAAGGAGGAGGCGGACACGCTGTCCCTTTGCAATCTTTTCCCTGTCTTCTTCGTTCAGAACTAAGAGTGAGACCGTCCCCTCCTTAGTCACAGTGCCCTCTGTGGTTGGTTTTATGGCTGTCTCAATGACATAGCGCAGAAAGCCATCCTTGCAATTAACAGCTAACACAAGGGCCACATAAGTTCCAAAAGCCTTTCGCCCCTCAGTTCTGTCCAACACACCAAGGATTGCAGCTGATTTGAAATGGTCGCCATTGACAATAATTGGACAAAATAGCACAAAACAGCCTTGACGCACAATGATGTCGGCAGACACATACTCCTTGTTTGCAACAAAATGGCCGGATTTTGCATCATACACATGTATATAGCCACGAATTTCGTCAATTCTGTCCACATAACCCGTTTGGGTGGGGAAAGCATCAGCCATACGACGTCGGGCCTCGACAATCTCCGAAGCCTGCAATTTTCCATGTTCAGAAACACGTGTTAGCACCTCGTACATTTTTCCGCAGATTTCTGCTGGCTTACAAGGGAACAGCTGACTTCCAGCGATAAGTTCCAAGCCATTTGCTGCAACAAGTTTTACAAGCAGATGCTGCTTCCGTTCAAACATTTTCACCGCATACATACTGACAACGGCTCCACTTCTGCCATGAATGCCGTTCTCTGGGTGACGGAGGAGATATGACTGTACCGCATAGTCAACACGCCTCTTTAATGACTGCCCATACAGGCCAACAGTCCTGCACATGGCTTCTTCGCATAAATTTCTGCCATACCCCCACATTCGCAAGAACCGAACCAGTTGAAAATCTGTATATTCCTCGCTGATACTCACTGCCAGGTCAAGCATATACAAATGTATGCACGAGTGTGGGTCAATACGCATTTTCAGTCTCAGATAGACGACAAGCAGCATACGCGCCTCTTGCGAGCCTATCGTCTTATAGTGCTGTATAAGATACCTGTATATAATCCAAACAGTCTCATTCGGATGACTGGCGGCATTAGACACCGAATCTATCAGTATCTCCCACGTAACGGGCAAAGGAGCATTGCCAGATGCCATGGCTGAAGCAGAGAAATCAGACAGTTACATTTGAAACGGTGACATCCACAAAGCCGCGAAGATAAAAGCCTCGTATCTCTGTGGGGAGCCAATCATTGCTTCCTTTCATTATCTTGACACGAACTGTCCCATCATCGTTCATGTACAGGTAGAAATCAGACCCGACAAAAATATTGCGTTCAGCAGAATTAAACAATTCTATTAGATTGTCATTTATTGCATCATAGTCATTCCGCAGTTGCTCCAGCTCGGCGGTGGTCATTAGCCGCCAGCCTTTCAAATCAGCAGTGTTGTATTTGGAGAGCCGAGCCTCAAGCGCAGCCTTGACAGCCTCATTGTCTGCATTCTCAGGAAATGCGTCAATCTTCTCGTGTGTCGGCTTCATCAAAGTCAGAGTGGTTGTGCCATTTCCGTTGTCCTTTGAGGCAAGCACATAGCAATCCAAATATCTATCCCCTACTGACGGCATCTCATCTGATGGGATATCAGGATTTGTGCTTCCCCCTCCCTCGTCTATATCAAAAGTGATATTTTTCTCACCTTCCCAGGCTGTCCCCTCCACATAACCCTCAAGTTGCACACCGACCGCGGCTGAGTATCGCCCCTTAATGTTCAACTTGTAATTTCCACTGATAATCTCACCACAAGCATAACTGTAGCTTTTCGTCTCCTGGTCTGTGACCATTTGCACCTTGACCGTCATTTCGCCTGAAGATGGAAGACAATACACACCTTTTTCCATCTTCCATGTTTTGGACGCGCCATCTTTTATCAAGGACACTGTCTGCACGCCACTGCCACCAAGATAGTCCCCGGTGACAGTAATTGCCTGGTGCAACGGTGCTATGGTTACAGACACTGCCTTGACGGATGACGGCACATTTTCAATGACTACCTCATTGATTAGCATCACTTTACGTTGCAGGGACAGCAACAAGGTATTCGTCTCACCGTCTGTCAGCGTTACTGTATGGTTGGCGGTCATTAAATCGGTATGCGCTTTTCCATCTTGCAAAGCTATGGAGGAGGAGGCCGTCGCCGCATCCTTAGACGGTAATAAGTAGCAGTCTGCATCTGCACCGGCAATGGCACAGACACGGTAAATACCCTCAAGAAGATTTATGGAAAACATAGAAGTGCCATTATTCACAGTGCTTACAGACACGCACTTTCCCGTTGTGTCAAACACATAGAAGCAAATGGGATAACTGATTTCCTCCTCAGAAGTTACCTCTGAAGCACGCATAAGCACATCCAGCCGGCAAGGGCCACTCACTGTTTCTGCCTCAGGATTAGACGGAACTGTGGCCTCATCCATAACATCGCGCGAACATGACAACAATATCCCAGAGAGAATAACACACAGGAGGTAGAATTTCCATTTCATAATCTATGTCTTTTATTTGTTCTACTTATTCTTCTTTTTCTTCAACTCCAGCCTAGGTATGTGGATTTTCTGACCTTCTTGCAGCACATCCCCGGAATTCAGGCCATTATAGGCCTCTATATAACAATCCATACCCTCACCAAATATACGGCGTGAGATACGTTGCAAGGTCTCGCCTTTCTTAACTGTAACCGTTTGCATAGTCCCCACAATCCGATAAGCCCCGGTACGCACCCTGTCGTCCATAGCCTCATATTTAGAGGATATATTTTTTTCCTCTTTTTTCTTAGCCTTGGCAGAGGTGGCTTGAGATGCACTGGCTAAAGCCATGGTATCATGCCGTCCTATAACAGAATCTCTATTAACCGGCTTGGCAACGACTCTTGTTTTTATTGCCGCGGTGTTTGGCTGTGCTATTGGCGGAACAGTCTGACGGACTCTGGACATCTCCATATAGGCATAGCGGTAGCCGCCATAGGCAGCGACAGTCAGTAACACAAAGACGAGCAAGATGCCACACATCCATAAAAAAGCAGAGGCATGCTTCCCTGTCACTTCACGTTCATCATCTGTTTCATTAGCAGAAGATGTTGGCACTACTGCATTATGTCTACCATCGTTTGTCACTTCCACATTTCGTATTCCTCTCAATTCATGTTCTTCTGTGGAAGCATTAGTCTGTGAACGGTCAATTTCTTTCCCTGAAGGGTGCTTGTCATCCACATCAGCGTGGGCTGAAGAGCCACTCTTTTCCTCGCTATCCACAGCAAGAATTCGAGTTTTCCATTCATTGGCATCTTTTCCAGCACTTGTATCTGCACTATTTGAAGAAACAGTTAGTTCATCTGCTAACTTTTTGTCCTCATTATCCGTTGTACCTGGCATGTCATCAAAATCAACACCGTCATTGAGCACAACGGTCTCGAACTGTGAAAAGGGCTTGTTTACCAGCTCTTTCATCGTGCTGTCTGGTGTAAATGTTATCTTTGAATGACCATCAATCGTTACGCGTTCTCCAGTATTGACGTTTACGCTCTCACGAGCCTCTACACCAATAATTTTGAATGTACCCAAACCTCGAACCTTGACTATCTGGTCGGCTGTCAGCCCTTCCTTAACGACATCAAACACTGCCGTAACAAATGAAGTTGCTTCCTTTGGCGACAATCCATTTTTTTGAACCAAGACACCTGCCAAATCATTTATTGTAAGTCTGCCCATATCAGTGCGCTCCCCCTTTCTTTATTTCCTCCTTCCAGGATGGGCTTGGTCGGAATCCAAGGACAAGTTTAGGCGGCACCAACATTCGCTGTTGGGTAGACGGATTCACTATTATGCGCTCCATCTTTTTTTTCACCTCGAATGTGCCAATCCCCGGGACTACGACAGCATTGCCCTCTTGAAATCGGTCACTCATCGTATTCATCAAATTGTTCACCATCTTCTGGGTATCTGTTTGAGAATAGCCCATCTTTCGAGACAACTCCAATATAAATTCTTTGTTGTTCATTATAAACAGGTGTTCTAAATTACTACCATACCATACAGGTCAAAGTCATCTGAGGCGGTAATCGTTACGTCATAAAAACAGCCAACCTGTAACTCTTTGCCATTTCGTTCAATCAGAACCTCTGGGTCAACCTCAGGAGAGCTGTATTCTGACCGCCCGACATAGTAATCACCCTCAACACGGTCAATGACCACACAAAGGGTCTGTCCAACCTTTGCGGTCTGCACCTCACCGCTTATTTGCTGCTGCAAGGCCATCAGTTCAGAGAGGCGCCGCCGCTTTACTGCAGCCGGAACATCATCAGCATAAAGTGTGGCAGACGGGGTGCCATCTTCTTCAGAATATACAAAGCCCCCCATACGTTCAAAACGTGCCCACCGGACAAACTCCTTTAACTCTTCGAAATCCTCATCCGTCTCTCCGGGGAAGCCAACCATTAGCGTTGTGCGCAGATGTATGCCAGGAACCTCGCGGCGCAGACGTCTCACAAGCTCATAGGTCTCAGCCTTGGTGAAATGGCGCTGCATTCGTTTCAACACATTGTCAGAGACATGCTGCAAGGCAATGTCAAGATAATTACATACATTGGAGTTATTGCGGATGACATGAAGCAAATCCCAAGGGAAATGGGAAGGATAGGCATAATGCAGACGTATCCAGCGGACACCAGGAATATTCGCCATTGCAGACACCAAATCTGCGATATGCTGATGGCCGTCTACATCAACACCGTAATAAGTCAGTTCCTGGGCTATCACCTGAAACTCGGTTGTGCCGTGGGCCACAAGCTCTCTCATTTCATCAAGAATCTCCCTCTGAGGGCGACTTATATGGCGACCCGTCATGATGGGTATGGCACAGTAGGCACAATGGCGATCACACCCCTCACTGATTTTTATATAGGCATAATGGTGAGGAGTTGTAAGATGGCGCGGACCTGTACAGCTTTCCAACTGTGGATGTCCTAAATCCGTCAGCAACTGCTTGTAATTGAACTTGCCATAAAACTTGTCCACCTGAGGAATCTCTGCTTTCAGTTCTTCCTGATAACGCTGCGACAGACATCCCATGACATACAGCTGCTTGATACGCCCTTCGTCCTTGGCCTGCGCAAGTTCCAAAATGGCATTTATGCTCTCCTGCTTGGCATCCTCTATAAAACCACAGGTATTGATGACAACAATGTCTCCCTGTGGATTTTCGCTATCATGAGTGCAGTGGTATCCATTTCGTTCAAACATACTCATGAGGGTCTCGCTGTCAACAAGATTTTTGGAGCACCCCATGGTAATAAAGTCAATTGTCTTATTCTTCAATTTCCGCTTATGAGATTAATTAAGAACTAAATTTCTTTTCTCGGCAGCAAATGTCATGCTCCAAACAAGGAATCAACAAACTGTCGTTTGTTAAACAGCTGCAAATCCTCCACTCCTTCACCAAGCCCAATATATTTCACGGGTACCTTGAGTTGATCACTGATGCCAATAACAACGCCTCCCTTGGCCGTTCCATCAAGCTTGGTGATGGCAAGCGATGTGATTTTAGTGACAGCTGCAAACTGACGTGCCTGTTCAAAGGCATTTTGGCCTGTGCTTCCGTCCAGCACAAGCATCACTTCGTCAGGAGCCTGTGGAAACACTTTTTTCATCACATCCTTGATTTTCTTGAGTTCGTTCATCAGCCCAATCTTGTTATGGAGACGCCCGGCAGTATCTATCAGTACCACGTCAGCTCCATTCGCTTTGGCACTGTTTAACGTATCAAAAGCTACCGACGCCGGATCACTTCCCATCTGCTGTTTAACCACAGGTACACCGACACGTTCACCCCAAATACAGAGTTGTTCAACCGCTGCTGCACGGAATGTGTCAGCCGCACCCAGATACACTTTTTTCCCAGCGTGTTTAAACTGCCAGGCGAGTTTGCCAATAGTCGTAGTCTTCCCAACACCATTAACCCCAACGACAAGGATTACGTATGGCGTGTGGTCAGTGGGAAGGTCCCAGTTGTCATTGTCATCACTGTTGTTCTCGGCAAGAAGAGAGGCTGTCTCGTCACGCAGAATCCCATTCAGCTCTGATGTGCTGACATACTTGTCGCGTGCTACACGCTCCTGTATCCGCCGAATGATTTTCAACGTTGTGTCAACGCCCACGTCACTGGTAATCAAGACCTCCTCCAGATTGTCAAGTACATCATCGTCAACTTTGGACTTGCCTACCACGGCCCGTGCCAGTTTATCAAACACACTTGACTTGGTTTTCTCTAGTCCCTTGTCAAGCGTTTCCTTTTTATTCTTTGTGAAAAGTCCAAATATTCCCATATTTACTGATTATCTTTTTTCAATGGCACATACACATTGAATGTGCTACCTTCGCCAAGCACAGACTCAACCGACACATGACCACCATTTTTCTCAGCGAAGTCCTTACAGAGCTGTAAGCCAAGACCACTACCCTCTTCGTTGGCTGTTCCGTATGTCGTTTTTCCATCATTGAAAAGACCTTTGATACGGTCTTCGCTGATGCCTACACCATGGTCACGCACACTGATTTTCGCCATTTCACCTTCGTCGCCGATGATAATGTCAACACTGCTGCCCTCATGGCTGAACTTAATGGCATTGCTAATGAAGTTGCGGATAACAGTCTTCAGCATATCCTTGTCAGCCCTCACCACAAGAGCGGTGTCACTCTCAAAATTCAAGTGAATCTTCTTGGTCTCGGCAATCATTATGAAGATATCCATAACTCCCGAAACGACCTCGTTGAGGTCAAAATCTTGCAACGCCACATTAAGGCGCCCCGTCTGGCTCTTAGTCCATTTCAGAAGGTTGTCAAGCAAATCATGCGCTTCTTCTGATTCCCGGTTGGCTTTGTCAATCAAGTCAAACAATTCAGGACCAATTACCTTAGGAGAGATTGCATTGACCAAAAGGTTAAGCACCATGCGAATACTTGCCATCGGAGAACGAAGGTCATGCGCTATTACTGAATACATTTTGTCACGGTTGCTGATAGTCCGTTTGAGTTCCTCGTTCTGCTTTACTATAATGCGCTTGGCTGCTACCAAAGAGATTTCGTGCATTACGCGCATAATCAGTTCCTCCTTATTGAATGGCTTGGTAAGGAAATCATTTCCCCCAACCTGAAAGCCATGTACCAAGTCGGCTGGATTGTTCAGAGCTGTCAGGAAAATAACAGGAATCTCTGCGGTCACCGGGTCTTTACGCAATTCCACACAAGTGTCGAGCCCCGAGATATCTGGCATCATTACATCAAGGAGTATCAAGTCGGGGTGTTCGGTCTTGGCCTTTTCAAGGCAAGAGGTGCCATTGTTGCAAGTAATTACTTGAAATTTTTCATTGGTTAGCAACACTTTCAGTAACAGCACGTTGCTGACCACATCATCTACCACCAAGATTTTATAGTCACTCCGGTTGATTTTCGACTCAAAAGTCTCTCCAAATTCCATAGTATTGGCATTGTTTGAATGTTGCAAATATACGCCTAATCTTTTATAATACCAAATTTCAAGAATGAAAATTCAACTCACTATTTCAATACTCTGCCCAGCTTTTAATGTCAATCTCATCAAGTTTCACATTGCAGAAAGCCTGTATGAAAGCCGAGGCCAACCGTGCGTTGGTAATCAGTGGCACATTGAGATCAATAGCCGCACGGCGAATCTTATACCCGTTGCTCAGTTCTCCCGCTGTAAGATTCTTCGGGATGTTTACAACCATATCTATTTCATGGTTGTGAAGCATATCAAGTGCTTGAGGCTTTCCCTTCTCAGAGGGCCAATACACAAGGGTGTTGGGAGCCCCGTTCTCATTCAGATACTTGGATGTGCCTCCTGTGGCAAAAAGTTTGTAGCCATGGTCTGCCAATGTCTTTGCAGCATCTAGCATGGCAGCTTTTTGCTTGGCACTCCCCGTTGATAGCAGAATGTTCCGTTGCGGTATACGGTATCCAACCGAAAGCATACTCTTGAGCAGCGCAGTACTGGTGTCGTCACCTAAACACCCGACCTCACCAGTTGAAGCCATATCAACACCAAGCACAGGATCGGCCTTTTGCAAGCGGTTGAACGAAAACTGACTGGCCTTGATACCTACATAGTCCAAGTCGAAAAGACTCTTATGAGGTTTCTCCACAGGAAGTCCAAGCATCACTTTAGTTGCGAGTTCAATAAAATTGATTTTCAATACTTTGCTAACAAATGGGAACGAACGTGATGCACGCAGGTTACACTCAATTACCTTAATGTCATTTTCACGTGCCAGAAATTGAATATTGAAAGGGCCACTGATATGCAATTCCTCCGCAATCTTTCTACTCACGCGCTTGATTCTTCTGATTGTCTCGCAATAGAGTTTCTGGGGCGGAAACTGAATCGTTGCATCACCAGAGTGCACACCAGCAAACTCGATATGCTCGCTGATAGCGTATGCAATAATTTCGCCATTACGGGCAACAGCATCCATCTCCACCTCTTTGGCATATTCAATAAACTGGCTGACAACTACTGGATGGTCTTCGCTGACATTGGCCGCAAGTTTGAGAAACTTCTCAAGCTCCTCCTGGTTGGAACAAACGTTCATTGCTGCACCTGAAAGCACGTACGAAGGACGCACAAGTACCGGAAATCCCACCTGCTGGATGAATTTGCCTATATCATCCATTGAAGTGAGGGCACTCCAGGCTGGCTGGTCAATACCATTGCGGCTCAACATTGACGAGAATTTGGCACGGTCCTCTGCTTTGTCAATATCTTGTGCAGAGGTGCCGAGAATGGGCACACGCTGTTCGTCAAGACGCATGGCCAGATTGTTAGGAATCTGCCCACCTGTGGACACAATGACTCCGTAAGGTGCCTCAAGGTCTACAATATCCATTACCCGCTCAAAGGTAAGCTCATCAAAATAGAGACGGTCGCACATATCATAATCGGTCGACACAGTTTCAGGGTTGTAGTTAATCATCACAGACCTGTAGCCTTCCTTGCGAATGGTATTAAGCGCCTGGACTCCACACCAGTCGAACTCCACGGAAGAACCAATGCGGTAAGCGCCAGACCCAAGGACGACGATGCTCCGCTTGTCATGCTCAAAACATACATCATGGGCCACGCCTGCATATGTGAGATAAAGGTAATTGGTTTGAGCCGGATATTCCGCTGCAAGCGTATCAATCTGTTTGACAACGGGAAGAATGCCATAACTCTTACGGAGGTTGCGCACAACAAGTCCAGCCTTAGCCATACTCTTCAGTTCCACTTCCAGGCCTACCGCCCTGGCTATCTGAAAATCGGTAAATCCATAGACTTTGGCCTCACGAAGTAGTTCTTTGTCAAGATTGTTCACACTCTTGAGCGATTTCATACGCTCGTCTATATCTATGATATGCTTCAGTTTCTGCAGGAACCACCTGTCAATCTTTGTCAATTCGTGTATTTGGTCTATGGTGTATCCCTTGTGCATAGCCTTTGAGATGATGAACACACGCTTGTCTGTTGGTTCCCTCAGCGCTGCATCAATGTCTGGTATCTGCAATTCCTTGTTTTCTACAAAACCATGCATTCCCTGCCCAATCATACGAAGACCTTTCTGGATGGCCTCCTCAAAGTTACGCCCAATGGCCATCACCTCTCCGACAGACTTCATGGACGAGCCCAGTTCCTTGTCCACCCCCCTGAACTTGCTCAAGTCCCAACGGGGAATCTTGCACACCACATAGTCAAGGGCAGGTTCAAAGAATGCACTGGTAGTCTTTGTGACCGAATTTTTCAGTTCAAACAAACCATAGCCCATTCCCAGCTTGGCAGCGACAAAAGCCAGTGGATAGCCCGTTGCTTTGGAAGCAAGGGCCGAAGAACGGCTCAAACGGGCATTCACTTCTATCACTCGGTAATCTTCGCTTTGTGGGTCAAAGGCATATTGCACATTGCACTCACCCACAATCCCAATATGACGAACAATCTTGATGCTCAAGGCACGCAGCTTGTGGTACTCACTGTTGGTCAGAGACTGTGACGGGGCTACCACAATACTCTCACCCGTATGTATGCCAAGAGGGTCAAAGTTCTCCATGTTACACACTGTAATACAGTTGTCATAGCGGTCGCGCACCACCTCATACTCAATCTCTTTCCAACCTTTAAGACTCTTCTCCACCAGAACCTGCGGAGAGAAAGAAAATGCCTTTTCCGCCAGCCTGTCCAGTTCCTCCTGATTGTCACAGAAGCCACTTCCAAGCCCACCCAAGGCATAGGCAGCACGCAAAATAACAGGATAGCCCAATAGTGCAGCGGCATGCCTGGTCTGCTCGATGTTCTCACAGGCTTCACTCTTGATGGTTTTAACACCTATCTCATTGAGTTTGCCTACAAACAACTCTCGGTCTTCTGTATCCATAATTGCCTGGACTGGTGTCCCCAGTACGCGTACGCCGTATTTGTCAAGCACACCGTTCTTAAAAAGCTCCACACCACAGTTAAGGGCTGTCTGTCCGCCGAAGGCAAGCAGAATGCCATCGGGCCGTTCTTTCTCAATGACACGCTCCACAAAGTAGGGCTGAACAGGAAGAAAATAAATTTGGTCGGCTACGCCCTCTGAAGTCTGAACGGTAGCAATATTGGGATTGATAAGCACTGTGCTGATTCCTTCCTCACGCAAAGCCTTGAGGGCCTGCGATCCAGAATAGTCAAACTCACCAGCTTCTCCAATTTTCAGGGCACCAGAACCGAGCAACAGGACTTTCTTTATCGTATCGTCTTTCATCTCCTTAAGATTTGAAGTTATATTAGATTGGAACAATGGTATTATTTGAGTTGGTCTACAAAGCGGTCAAACATAAACTCTGTGTCTACTGGGCCGCTACACGCCTCGGGGTGAAACTGGCTGGTAAACCATGGATTCTCCACATGGCAGATTCCCTCGTTCGACTCATCATTCATGTTAACAAATAACTCTCTCCAGTCTTTGCCAAGTGTCGAAGCATCCACCGCATAGCCATGATTCTGGCTTGTCACATAACAGCGGTTTGTACCTACCTCGCGCACAGGTTGGTTGTGCGAACGGTGTCCATATTTTAATTTGTAAATGGTTGCACCTCCTGCCTTAGCCAGCAATTGGTTACCCATGCAAATACCGCAAATAGGCTTGCGGCTCTGAGACATCTGTTTACGAATTACTTTCACTGCGTCCTCACACATATCCGGGTCACCAGGACCATTGGCCAGAAACAAGCCGTCATAGTCCATAGATGTGTAATCATAGTTCCAAGGTACTCTGATTACATCCACACCGCGGTCAACCAAACACCGGATAATGTTATTCTTAACGCCGCAGTCCACAAGCACAACTTTTTTACCGCCACCCTCATTATAACGGATGACATTCTTGCAACTCACACGGTCAACAAAATTCACACCCTCATAGTCAGCCTCCGGAATCGTGCCTGGCTGGTCGTCAAACAGAATTTTTCCCATCATCACGCCATGCTCACGCAACACCTTTGTGAGTTGGCGCGTGTCTATACCTGTGATGCCAGGCACATGCTCGCGCTTCAGCCAATCTGCCAGACTTTCCACAGCATTCCAGTGACTGTACTGTTCGCTGTAGTCTGCCACAATAATGGCAGAGCAATGTATTCTGTCACTCTCTATGAATGTGGCAATGCCATCCTTGGCAACGACAAGCGGAGGCACGCCGTAATTTCCAACCAGCGGATAAGTCAGCACCATCAGCTGACCGGCATAAGAGGGGTCAGTCAGACTCTCAGGATAGCCCATCATTGCGGTATTAAACACCACTTCGCCTGCCACAGGTTGGTCGTAGCCGAAAGACTTGCCGTGGAATATTGTCCCATCATCAAGGACTAACGTTACATACTTCATATCTGGACTTAAAATATCAAAATTTCTGTTCGTACTGATACACATTCTCTATATAGTTGACAAATGCCTGATTAGCCAGTTTAACACCTCCCGGCGTTGGATAGTTCCCTGTAAAATACCAGTCTCCCTTGTGGCGTGGAATGGCCGTATGAAGCCCCTCGATGCTTTGGAATACAAGCTCGATTGATGTGGTTATTCCTGCAGGGCGCAGCATTTCCACCATCTTTTTATTTAGTTCTTCTGCTGCAAACGGCTTGTAGAGGTCTTTCACACAGCATCGCATTTCTCCTTTTGCCTTGTTCTGCTCTTCCAGGCAATGGTGATAGGTATCATCAATCAATCCATGCATACCACGCTCCTTGAGCAACTCAATACAAGCTCTGAAAGCAATAAGTTCTTCCAAATGGGCCATGTCAATGCCATAATAGTCGGGATAGCGGATTTGTGGAGAAGAACTGACTATAACTATTTTACGCGGATGTAGGCGATTGAGTATCTTGATTATGCTTTCCCTAAGTGTAGTTCCGCGAACGATGCTGTCATCAATAACCACTAAGTTGTCCACCCCTGGGCAAAGTGACTCATACGTGACATCGTAAACATGCGAGGCTAAGTCATTGCGCGAGTTACCTTCTGTTATGAACGTACGCAGTTTGATGTCCTTCCATGCCACCTTCTCCGAACGGACATACTGGTGAAGGATGCCATCGAGTTCTTGGTGGGTCGGCATACGGCCGAACTGCTCTATGGCTTGTATTTTCTGCTCATTAAGATAGCGTTTGAAACCACCCAGCATTCCGTAATAGGCCACCTCTGCTGTATTTGGGATAAAAGAGAAAACGGTATGGGCCACGTCATTGTCAATGGCTTTGAGTATAGGGTACAGTAACTGCTCGCCCAGTTTGCGACGTTCCCTGTAGATGTCACGGTCAGAGCCACGGCTGAAGTAGATACGCTCAAAGGAACAGGCAGAGTCTCCGCGTGGTGCAAGCACCTGCTCCAAGACACAGTTTCCGTCCCGTCTCACCAGAATGGCTTCACCGGGTTTAAGTTCTGATATGTCATCACATTCCAAGTCAAAGGTAGTCTGAAGCACAGGGCGCTCACTGGCCACCGCAACTATCTCATCATCGCGATAGTAAAATGCCGGACGGATGCCCCATGGATCCCTCATAGAGAACATCTCGCCGCTGCCTGTCAGTCCGCACACCACATAGCCACCGTCAAAGTCTGGCATAGTGGTTTTCAACACATTCTCCATCCTTACATGACTGTCAATGTAGTCTGTAATGTCTGTGCCATCCTTTCCCAGTTTCTTGGCTTCAACAAAATTGCGTTCCACCTCCCGGTCAAGACGATGTCCCATCCACTCCAACATAATATAGCTGTCACTGAATATTCTGGGCCATTGTCCCTGGGCTGTTATTTTCTGGAACACCTCGTCAATGTTAGTCATGTTAAAGTTGCCGCACAAACAGAGGTTTTTTGCTTTCCAATTGTTACGGCGCAAGAACGGATGTACATATTTCAGTCCTCTTTTACCTGTTGTTGAATAGCGGAGATGTCCCATATAAAGCTCACCGGCAAATGGCACATGGACACTTACTTTGCTGACATCCTTAAGTTGAGCCTGATCCTGCTCACGAAAGCCATACTGAACAGTACCAAAAATCTCAGTTATAGCATTGGCCCCTTCCGCTTTTTCACGGAACATATATTCATTGCCCGGCGTTGTATGCAGTTTGACACAGGCCATGCCAGCTCCTTCTTGCCCTCGGTTATGTTGCTTCTCCATCATCAGGTAGAGCTTGTTCAAGCCATACATCCAGCTGCCATATTTCTGCTGGTAATAATCCAAAGGCCTGAGCAACCTTATCATGGCTACACCACATTCATGCTTTAGCTGTTCCATTCTCTGTGTCTATTTAAAATGCTGATTGTTTGTTGTGTTGGCATGCGCTGAACATGCCAGCTTCTTATCCCTCAATCTTTTTTGTATATTTATAAAAATGGCTTCCGTGACGGTTCCTATCGAATCAAGGGGGACCAACACGGAAGCCGGCTCCTTGTCGTTCAGAAAAGCCTCACTCCACAGTAACTGACTTTGCCAAATTTCTTGGCTGGTCAACATTCTTGCCCTTACAAACTGCAATATGATAGGCAAGCAACTGCAATGGAATGGTGGATAGTAAAGGCTCCAGGCACTCTATGGTGTCTGGTAGCTCTATTACCTCGTCTACTATCCTGCTTATCGTGTCATCACCTTTCGACACTAGCGCAATCACTCTTCCTTTTCGGGCTTTAATCTCTTGAATGTTGCTTAGCACCTTCTCGTACATGGCATTGTGCGTGGCAATGACCACCACAGGCATATCACTGTCTATCAAAGCTATGGGGCCGTGCTTCATCTCTGCGGCCGGATAGCCTTCCGCATGTATATAGCTAATTTCTTTCAATTTAAGTGCTCCCTCAAGTGCAACGGGATAGTTGTACCCACGTCCCAAGTAGAGGAAATTTCTGGCGTAGGTGAATGTGCGGCTCAAATCAGCTATGCTGTTATTCTGTTTGAGCATTTCTTTCATCTTCAAAGGAATGGCGTGAAGTTCCTTAACAACGGCAAGATAGTCGGTTTTGGTAATTGTACACTTTTCCTTAGCCAATGCCAAAGCCAGCATTGACAGCACCGTTACCTGTCCGCAGAAAGCCTTTGTAGAGGCTACACCTATCTCGGGTCCCACATGGATATAGGAACCCGTATCCGTTGCCCTGGGAATGCTTGACCCTATTGCATTACAAATGCCATAGATAAAGGCGCCATGCTCTCTTGCCAGTTTGACAGCAGCTAAGGTGTCTGCTGTTTCACCACTCTGTGAAATGGCAATCACCACATCATTTGGTGTGATGACTGGATTTCTGTAGCGGAATTCCGAAGCATACTCAACCTCCACAGGAATACGACAGAGGCTTTCGATTATCTGCTTGCCAATCAGACCGGCATGCCAAGAGGTGCCACAGGCCACGATGATAAAACGCTTGGCATTCAACAGCTGTTTCTTATAGTCAATGACTGCACTGAGTACAACATTGTCCGCATCCACATTGATGCGTCCACGCATACAGTTAGTCAGACAGTCCGGCTGCTCGAAAATTTCTTTCAGCATGAAATGTGGAAATCCGCCTTTGTCCAACTGGCCAAGATTGATGTCAACAGTCTGAATCTCGGGGTTCAGCTTTCTGTTCAAGATATTTACAACCTTCAAATCTTCTCCCTTCTTCAGCACAGCTATATTTCCATCCTCAAGATATACCACCTTGTCCGTGTACTCCACAATGGGACTGGCATCGGATCCAAGAAGAAACTCATCCTTACCAATGCCAACCACCAATGGACTTTGTTTGCGGGCAGCAATAATCTGATTTGGCTGATGCCGGTCAAGCAGGGCTATGGCATAGGCTCCTATCACCTCATGAAGGGCCAATTGGACAGCAGTCAGCAAGTCAAGGTTTTTACGCACCTGGATGTACTCTATCAGCTGGACCAGTACCTCCGTGTCGGTATCCGACCGGAAAGTAACCCCCTTGGACATCAGTTTACCTTTCAGATCTGCATAGTTCTCTATAATGCCATTATGGATGATTGCCAGGTTTTTGGACTGCGAGTAATGGGGATGGGCATTGACAGCAGAAGGTTCGCCATGAGTAGCCCAACGTGTGTGGGCAATTCCAACGCAGCCAGAAACGTCCTTGTCCTCACAATAGTTGACAAGGTCGTCAACCTTCCCCTTGGTTTTCCACACGTTCAAATCTCCACCGGAACTAATCAAAGCCACTCCTGCACTGTCATAGCCACGGTATTCAAGTCGCCTGAGACCTTTTATCAGAATTGGGTAAGCGTCCTTGCTTCCTATGTAACCTACGATTCCACACATATTTATTTCAGGATGTTATACAACAGTGACGTGAGTGAAATCAGAATAGAAGTGGCAGAGAACCACAGCGTGGTCATACTTCCCACACTTGAGTTCTGCGCCTTCACCTTGTTCGGCTCAACATAAACAATGTCATTCTGCTGCAAATAATAATAAGGAGAGTTAATCAAAGACGCATCGTTCAGATTCAGCACATGGATGGATTTCATCCCCGTAGAATCTTCACGGATAAGTTTCACGTTGTTACGCACGCCGTAAATAGTCAAGTCTCCAGCCTGTGCCAAGGCCTCAAGAATACTGATTTTCTCGTTACCAACAGTGTACATTCCAGGACGGTTGACCTCACCGAGAACCGAAATCTTATAGTTTGACATTCTTACCGTAACAATCGGTGTCTCTTCTGGATTCATATAAGGTTTTATTTTTTCCAAGATAAGTTTTTCGGCCTCCGACTTTGTTAAGCCACCGAGGTGAACCTTTCCAACCTTCGGAAATTCTATATTACCTTCATTGTCAACCAAGTAACTTTGAAGCAGAGCCTGTGCGTACGTTGACCGTTGAGATTGGGTCAATGGCGTGGGCACAGTCATATTAAAGGGGACAGCAGCCTCAGCATCAGTAGTACTCACGGTAATACTCAAAATGTCCTTGGGCATGATGTGCGCATCATACAGCATCTTCGATGCATCAAGGTTCACAGAGTCGCTGTTCTGGAAATAAGCGACATTCTTAGTACCCGAGCAGCTGGCCAATATCACAACGGCAGCAACGGCCAACAACAATTTCATTGTTTTTCTGTTCATTTCCATTTATGCAAAAAACGAGTTAAACGTTGCAAATTTACACCTTATTTTTTAATTATGCAAATATTTGCTCAAAATCGGTCGGAGGAGAAAGGTTTTCCAAAATATTCCAAAATATTGAGAAAACACAACAAGCAAATGGGGACACCCTCTCTTTTCTTTCTAAAAAAGAGAATGTCCCCACAAGACATACAGGTTATACCCCGCCTTAGAATCTGGCGTTAGCAAAATTTGAAATAGTCCTTAGCGTTATTATAGGATATGTCTTCAACCATGCGTGACAGAATTTCATGGTCATTGGGAAGCAGCCCTTTCTCTACATCCGTGCCTAGAATATTGCAGAGTAGCCGGCGGAAATATTCATGGCGAGGATAACTCAAGAATGAACGTGAGTCCGTGAGCATACCCACAAAGCGGCTCAGAAGGCCGAGCACGGAAAGTGCGTTCATTTGGCGTGTCATGCCATCAAGCTGGTCGTTGAACCACCATCCCGAGCCAAATTGAATCTTTCCGGGACACCCGCCTTGGAAATTGCCCAACATTGTGGCAATCACCTCATTTGCACAAGGATTCAAGGTGTAAAGGATAGTACGCGTGAGTTTGCCTTCTGAGTTGAGATGATTCAAGAAATGGCTCATTGCACGGGCTGTGGAAAACTCGCCAATAGAGTCAAAACCTGTATCCGGGCCTAGTTGGTCATACATCCGTGTGTTATTGTCACGAATGGCACCATAATGGAACTGCTGGGTCCAGTCTGCCTCTGCGTCCATCTCCGCCATCCGGGTGAGGAAGCAGTTCTTGTATTGGCGAATTTCCTGGTTAGAAAGCTCCTGCCCCCTCATAACCTTTGCAAAGATGGTCTCAATCTGAGAATCTGTGTAGGCATCGTCATAAAATTCTTCAATGCCGTGGTCGCTCAACTTGCAGCCATTCTCTGCGAAGAAATCATGGCGCTTTTGCAGTGCGTCAATCATATCCTTGAAAGTGGTGATGGTCACGCCTGAAACATTGCTAAGCTGGTTAACATAGGTAGCAAAGCCAGGCTTCTCTATGTTCATTGCCTTGTCTGGGCGCCATGCGGGTATCATGATTGGGTCACTGGCGGTCTTTGAGGCTGCATATTGCTGGTGGTAATGCAGGTCATCAACAGGATCGTCGGTTGTACAGACACACTCAACATGATAATGTCGCATCAAGCCGCGGGCAGAGAATTCGGGCTGCTGAAGTTTCTCGTTGCATTCATCATAAATTTCCCTGGCTGTCTTGGGACTGAGTTGCTTGGTTATGCCAAAGGCGGTCTTCAATTCCAGATGTGTCCAATGATACAGGGGGTTTCGGAAAGTGTAGGGAACGGTCTCTGCCCACTTCTCAAACTTTTCCCAGTCAGAGGTGTCTTTGCCTGTGCAATATCTCTCATCAACACCATTCGTGCGCATGGCCCTCCACTTGTAATGGTCGCCACCAAGCCAAAGCTCCGTGATACTCTTGAAACGATGGTCATTGGCCACCATTTCCGGTATCAAATGGCAATGATAGTCAATAATTGGCATCTTTGACGCATGGTTGTGAAAGAGGTCTACTGCCACCTCGTTGTCAAGCAGAAAGTTTTTGTCATTAAACTGTTTCATTTTTCTATTTTCTTTGATTTTAGTAAATGTCATATTAAGCCATCATTGTATGCTAACACATAAGGGGGGGAGACACATACACACAGTATGGTTCAATAAACCTTGCAAAATTAAACATTTATTTCTTATATCTCAAAAAGTTTGCTTATTTTTGCACCAAAAATTAACGTAAACGATGACGTACGACAATCATGTGCTGCTCATCTACACAGGCGGGACAATTGGCATGAGCCGCAATCCGCTGACCGGTGCCCTTGAGCCACTCAATTTCGAACATCTGCTCAACAATGTGCACGAACTCAAACAACTGCCAACCAACATTGCAACCTACCAGTTCAACCCACCTATTGACAGCAGTGACATGTCACCCAAGCTGTGGACAGACCTGGCGCACATCATAGCCAACCATTATAACCAATACGACGGCTTTGTCATTCTTCACGGGACAGATACCATGGCGTATACGGCATCAGCACTGAGCTATATGCTGGAAAACCTAACCAAACCAGTGATTCTGACTGGCAGCCAGTTGCCTATCGGACAGTTGAGGACTGATGGAAAGGAGAATTTGATTACCAGCATTGAGATAGCCGGTTCAAAACACCATGATGGAACAGCCATGGTGCCCGAGGTTGGTGTCTATTTCAATGGACACCTGTTACGCGGAAACCGCACAACCAAGCTTAGTGCAGAAGAGTTTAATGCATTTGAGAGTTTCAACTATATGCACCTTGTTGATGCCGGGGTCTGCATAACCTATCATGAGGACAGCATACTCAAGCCTGACTTTGCAAGGCCCATGATTCCTCATTTCAGAATGGATAACAACGTGATTGTCTTTACGCTTTTCCCTGGCATCCGCGAGGATTTGGTTAGACACATCATCACCACTCCTAACCTCAGGTCTATTGTCATGCGAACCTATGGCAGTGGCAACGCCCCTCAGCAACCATGGCTAATCAATGCCCTCAAGGAAGGCACACGTAACGGAAAAGTAATCATCAACATCAGCCAGTGCCTGGCAGGAAGTGTTGAAATGAGCAGATATGACACAGGTTACCAACTGAAATCGGCAGGAGTTATCAGTGGCTATGACAGTACTGTAGAAAGCGCGGTAACTAAACTGATGTACTTACAAGCCCGCTACACAGACTCCCATCAAATTCGAAACTATATGACACGGAGTATCCGAGGTGAAATAACCGTGTAACCTCCATTTTTTGCAAGAAAAAAGTCAAAATAGGTCATTAGAGATTTTTCTGTACAAAAAGTCAAATTATGGCAGA
>CALBLK010000017.1 GCA_937895845.1 uncultured Prevotella sp.
TGCTATGGGCAGTAGCTTTCAGATCGTCCATCAGCTGGCCACCACCAATCACCACTAATTTGTAAGGCAACTGGTTGGCAGCCTCTATCAACGTCTTCGCACCCTTCTCATGGCTCAGTCGTCCGATGAAGCAATAGTAATCCTCTTTTTTCGGAAGATAAACAGAACCATCTGTGTTATCGGTGCCATCCGTTGGAGCATATTTGCATTTCTCAACATCGATGAAGTTGCAGAGTGTCCGCATCTTCTCTTTCAAGAATTTCCCTTCCACCATCTTGTCGGCCATAAACTGGCTCGGACAGATGAACACATCCGTACTTGCCTCCAACCGCTCACGGTTCCAAACGACCGCCTCTTTATAACCAATGAACGAAGCCAACTTCGAGCCTTTCATGCACTTATTGTTCAAACACGCCTTCTTGTCGCCACGGAAGCAAGTCTCGCAGATGGTGTTCCCATTCTTCAAGCAGTCATAACGGGGACAGAGCAACTTATAGTCATGTAGCGTCCACACCACCTTGATGCCCCGCTGGTGTGCCAGCTCCGCCATCACTGGCGAGAGTTGTGTGTGCACATTGTTGAGATGCACTACATCAGGTCGGAAGTCATCCAAGAGTTTCTTAAACTTGCTCTTAACCTCATGAGACCCGAAAGGTCTGGTAAAAGCCATCAACTTGCTCATGTTCTGAGGGAAGTATTTCTTCCATGGCGTATCCAAATTTTCAGGATAATCCATGGCAAACACCGCCACCTCATGCCCATGAGCCTTCAGCAACTGCTCCAGATTGAGCATATAAATACAATCACCGCCTCGGCGGTAATAGAATTTGTTTGCTAATAAAATTTTCATTTCACTGGTTTATTCATACATCAATTGTTTCAACCCAAACAAAACTTATGTTATTGTTATTTGAGTTTTATTTATAACATAGTGGTGCAAAATTCTTGGCATAAATTCCTACAGCAACTGCGTAATCAAGAATACTTTGGTAACAACGGAGTTAGCACCTATACCCCTAAAGCCTCTTTCAAATACACCCACATCCTATTTCGATACACCTGAGTTCTCTCAGCAACACCTTTCCAATCAATTCTCTCACTCATTACCTCTCCCAAATCAGAACCTACTGTTACCCTTCGGCCATTCAGACCAAGATTGCCACATACAGTATCAATACGAGAATTTTTGGATGCGCCAGAGGTTGCTGCATACCTATTGAATATTACAAACTGCTTTTCCATAAGGATGCTAAATGCACATCCATGGAAAGAGTCAGTAAACACGTACTCCGCTCCACGAAGGATATTCAGGAACTTGTTCGGATTCACGTCAAATGGGATGATGTCACCAAAGGTCTCATCATATTCTACATATTGATCCAAGAACTTCAAGAAGACAATCTTCATAGCTTTTTCTTTAGCGAACTTCTTTACTGCCTCACGGTATGCCACGTTTGAGCCTAAAAAATAACAGAAGATATATGGCTCCTCATAAACCTTTTCTTCGGGTACAAGTTTTCCCCATTGTTCCTTGTCAAAAGCAAAGACAGGATCCATCAATACAGGCACATCCCTTCCTGTAAGTTCCTTGACTATCTCAGCACCTCTGTTCTCACGACAACTCACATAATCAATTCTCCGAAGATACTTTGCCGTAGCTTTCTTTTGATACCATGGAATCTGACTAACTCCAAAGCTGGAGGCGAAAGAAATCTTCTTTACACTATCCGGCACAAACATCAAGTTATAGAAATTTGTACCGAGACCAGCAGGAGACCAAAGTTGGTCACTGCAAGTTATCACAGCGTCAAACTTAGATGCGATATTCTGTATGTCCGAATAATATGCACCAAAGATTTCGTATTTGTCAAAATATGTGGCATCATACTCTTTGAAGAGTATCTTTCTTTGTGCTAATAGAGGTGCTACCTCTGGATGCTTTTTATAAGCATGATTACGACTCCAGTCTTCCAACTTATCTTGCCGGAAAGTTGCATCAAAAAAACGAGGCAAGGATTTTATCTTAAACCACAATCCCGCTTTCCCATAATGGATAACCTTACACTTTTGCCCCAGTTCTTCCATCACCCGAAGAGTGGCAAGGGCCTGAAGCTTGCTTCCATAATTTATCTGTTCATATTTCAGACAAAGTCCTATCATCGTTATTTTCCTTTATTCAAGAAATCTATTAAAAACCACAAATACTTTCTCCGTCCGACGAATTGCTGTGCCAAGCAAACTATCTCAGAAACATAGTCTTTCACTCTTGGCTTATCAAAAGGCTTGTCATAAACTGGTGTCTTGCGCCCCATCAATTTATCGATATTGACAACCGCTTGCGCACATCGTTTTTTCGGATAAAGCATGGCAGCTTGACTATCATTCAACACCTTTGCCGACACGTCCTCCATTTTGATGTATCCTTCCTTTGCAGCATTCACAAATTGTGTCTCCCAATACTTATTTCGAGTAATCCAAGAACTGACACCAACTTCATCCTTATCGTAGGGAGCAATGTGGATGTCACCAAAGCAAACATCAGCTAATTCTCCGTAGTGGTCAATGCAAGTCAGACAGCGGTGTGGTTTGAAAAAGCTTCTTAGCATCGGGCCATAGTACGAGGTGTAGGGAATTGAAATCTTTTTCAAAGATTCCGATTCCCTACACCTCGTACTCACTTTTGTAGCACGAGGTGAAGGGAATTCTCCACCCACGCCGCCATACAGGATTGTCAGCTTGCCAAGACAACCCTCGTCACGGTATGCAAAGTATTTGATTTCACGTTTCTTAACCCCATAATGTTTAAAAAGATAGTCCTGTCCATTGAAAGTTCTACCAGAAGAGCAATAGATGGAGAAATAACCGGCCACACGCTCTCTAAAACGTCCATCAATGGCTGCACGTTTGCGAAAACCTTGAATATGGCAAGGCGTACCCACCACCACATACTTTCCTTCCGAACGAGCAATTTCATTACCCACCTTGTTTAGAGCCACAGGACAATACTTGGAACTTCGAGCACAGATTACCTCTTCAGGTGTTCTTGCTATATAGGACATCGGTGTAACATGGTCTTCGCCATAGCCTGTAACCACAGCTCCATAAATGATTTTCTCCTCCAACAGAAAAAAAAGAAATTGCGAAACCATACCGCCACTGGCACTATGATAGCGAATATCCCCGTCCAAACTATAGCCTGTATGAAGTCCAATATATCGACCGATATACTTATCTTCCTTGACGCTAACATCCTCAAAATGCTCCCTAGCAATGCCAATAAGATCAACACCAACCCCAGGACACGCTTTTAGACAACGCCCACATTTATCTCCTAAACATAAGGAGTTATCAAGTGCAGGACGATGTTCACCATTAATGCGATTAATGGATATTGCCTGTTTTGGGCATACATCCTCACAGATACCACAACCTGTACAAAGAAGATTATCGACTGTATATGTTATATTATTGGGCATGGTTACTTATTCCTTCCTAATTTAAATAATGCTCTTACGCATTTGATATAAACTAAAGCAAAATGATAATTTACTAAAACTATACGCCTTTTCAATGGTATTTGCTTTTTAACTTGAGGTGGAATCTGTCGCCAACGCTGTTGAAGAGTATAATAAAAATTATGACCAAACCCATTAGCTATTCCATCTATAGCCATTCTTATCAAATGAAAGGACAAGCCAACATTAACAGCTTCCAAATATTCTGTTCCTTTATTTGAAAAAAAATCATATACTATTTGGAAACTTCTTTCAGACTGTCTAGCTGATTCTAAGGAAATGCTATTAACGTATGAATTTGAATTTTGAAGATTATAATGCAGCAAAGGTTCATCCAACACAGAAATAGAACTTGCATAATACGCAAGTTTAGTTATAACTTGGTAATCTTCCGCCATATTTACACCTTCCTCAACCTCAATGTTATTATCTGTATACAAGGTCTTTCTAACTAATCTTCCCCATATACCAACATTTACATTTTGTTTCCCCCACTTCTTTTTTATCAAAGACAAGCACAGGTCTTTAGAAGAAGAAAACTTTGGTGGACACTGTACTATCGTTTTATCCCTATACTCTCTCCAACATCCAAAAGATACTATATCAGCATCATTCTCTTGCTGTATAGCCACACATTTTTCAATTGTATTTTTCTCCAACCAGTCATCGCTATCCACATGCATCAAAAACGAACCATGCGCAGCAGCAACTGCTGTATTTCTTGCCGCGGCGAGTCCCTTGTTATGTTCATGCTTGATTATTTTAACTTGATCCCTCCTTTCTGGATACTTCTGCAAAACGGAATGCAACACATCCAAACTTCTATCCTGCGTACAATCATCCACAAAAATATATTCCAAATTGCCATATGACTGTTGCAATAAACTCTCCGCACATTTCTCAATGAAATTCTCTACACCATAAATCGGTACCAATATAGAAACCTTTGGACAATTATATTTTTTCATTTCTTAGTTTATTTATATTAGAAACAAGAAAATTCCGAGAATCATTTATGTAAGTAGTAATTTTTAATTCAACCTCATTTGTATATGGGTTCTCTTTAATGTCAAAATCATTCTGATCATTATAAATCAAGTTTCCTTTTAACCCTATATGAGTAAGAAAATCACTAATGCGACTATCTCCTTCTCGCGGTGCAATGGAAACAAACGGTTTCCTGTTTATTATAGAAAAAGCGGTTCCATGAAAAGAACTTGTCACTACGATTTTCGCATTTCTAAACAGGTAAACAAACTCACATGGTCCAATAGCGTTCAAGATTGTTGTATTATGATATATTCCACTTACTTCCTTTCCAATAAACACAACTTTATGGTTATATTTCTTTTGCAACACACTTATGACATTTTTAATTGCAGGATATGGACAGAACGCGTAGTCTAAACAATAAACTAAAATATAATCCTCATCAATTTTACAGCTACTTTTTTTCGCTATACAACAATACCCCATGGCATCTAACAGCAAGGTTGGATCGCAAACCAACTTAGTTTTATCCTTATACCCAAGAGAGGTCAAGATATCCACGGCCTTTTCTTCTCTTACACCAATAGCTCGGAACTTAGACAATTCTTTTTTAAACAAAGAAGCATACCCTTCAGGTAGGCTGGTCTGTCCAAAAGAGGAGGCGTAGCTGAAACACTTTTCATGTTCAGACAAATAAGAGAATAGGAATATACTGTCTCCACAAAGTGTTTTTGTATTCCAAACTTGATCACTACCTAATATATAGATGTCATAGTCTCTCGGATTCAGCCCTAAAATACTTTTTTGCGAATTGTATGGTTGAGACAAATGCAAATATTCATGCCAAAACCTCTTAAACCTAGTTTTTCGCACCACTGTGCTATATGATAAAGACTCCCTTATTCTGTGAAGCTTGTTTCTGTACTTTTTCAGAAAAGACATTCTTCTATATCTTTCTTTCCAATGGTATGAATTAGGGAATCTGTAATCAAGAATAGTACAATCTGAATCTTTTATATTCTTTTCTATAAAATCCTGCAGGGCATAAGTTTGTAATGCACTTCCGTAATTAGTAATTCTATGAATCGTTAAAATGGCTATCTTCATAAATCTTTTATGTATAAGAATCTTTTAATTATATATGAAACTAAAAACAATTGTAACACCACGAACAAATCGCCTGTATTCCTTTGATTGAACCATAGCGGTGCTGTACTGCATACTGTCATGTAATAAGCATACAAAGGAATTTGATGGAAGTACAACTTACCTTTCTTTAAATAGAGGTTCATCATGAATCCAATAAGAAATATCACCATCAAAGAGATTGCAGTCCCAAACTCAATGTAAAAATCGCCAAAAATGGTCTTATAGTTTAAAGTTGCAACCCCACAATAACTATTCCAGTTGGAGAAGAGTTCGTATTGTGTTTTACCACTGTTATCGAAACCGAACAGTTCAGGATACATTCTCCGCCCCATCAAGTAATTTTTGACATGCCCATAAAGATTATTCCCCAAGTTTGGGTATGGCTCTCCAAAATACCTGATGATACTTGTTAACGGTGTTTCTGACTGGCTGTCAGAAACACGTGCAATTGTCATCAGTGCAACATATACAGAAAAGACACCTATAGCTATTAATGAATACTTGGCAATGGATAGTTTTGTCTTATTAGTCAGATAACTCCATAAAGGCAATAAGACAAGTGCAATCTGTATGGGAAAGAACACAAAGCCTCCACGCCCACCAGTTGATATTGTACGCAAAAAATACGGTATTACAGAAACCATAAAAAGAAGGATGTAATATTTCTTGTATTTGACTCTGTTGTTATTGATCATATATATGGAATAAAAAGCAAATATGGCCCAGAACCAATTGTAACATTTTCTTCCTATCCAAAATACCTTATCAACAAATCCACTGTGGTTAAACAAATCCACACCTTCTCTTCGCTGTTCATTATAAACATCACTGATATCGCTCATTGACAAGCAGAGAATAACATCTGGTATCATAACAACGATATAAACCAATAAGATTATTAGTGGCGCATAACTTACATTGCGAAATTGTTGGGCATCAACCTTCTCTATGTTTTCTATAACAACTTTTTTGAAATTAAGTTTACGAAGGGGATAAACCAAAAACAAAAAAGACAAAAAACAATATAGATAAGGAGTAATATCATCAATGTGTATATTCCCAAAAACCGCTTGATATATTTTTGTATGAACAGACACAACCCCCATAAATGCCACAATCGAGAACCATAAAGAAATTGCATTATGGACTGTTAAGTAGTGGTTCTTTCTGAAACTATATAAAAAGTATCCAAAATATAAGAAGAAGTTGACAATAAGTACATTCATTTTCTTTTACTTTTGATTTTCTTCTGAAAATTTCTCATGCTTCGCATAGGGTGACACAACCTGTTTGTCAAATGTCTAAGTTTGTTTCTGCAAGAGGCTATTTTATAAGCCATTTTCAAGTTGTCAGATTTCAATAATATCATAACACATCCCTTTATGAAACAGTTGCACTTAGCACATTTTTTCTGTTGTCCCTCAGCCACAACATCAAATGTATGCTTCACCAGCACGCAGTTACATTTCTTCAGTATCTCATTGCCTTTCTCTGTGAAAGCCACGGCTGCGCTCACACCGTCTTCATTATCCTTGTAGGTATTGCCCCACAAATCACCAATGCGGATGTCGGCGGAGGATTGATTGTACTTGTACTTACAATGGTCATAGCATTGCTTTCCAAGGCAGCAATCGCCGAGGAAAAGCGCATAGAACATGTCGCCTTGCGACAATCGGCTTTCTACGAAACTTTTTTTTTCCCTTATTAACATATCGTAAGAATCATGCCAATTTATCTTCTCGCCATGCTCCTCACCGTCTATTCCCATGGCCCAGGAATCATGCCAGCCAGTCCACTTGTTGCGCCACGAGGCGTATGTGATTTTGCCCACTTGCTTCTCAGCCCATTCTGTGTATTTCTTCCAAACCAACATGGAGGGGACGCCATGGCAAAAGAAATCAAGCAGCACAAAGTTGTCTTCACAACGGAACTTCTGAATATATCGGCGGAAAGAGTCTATCTGGCAAGGTGTGCCTGTAACCAAGTATCTTTCCTTCCTGTTGATTGCCTTGAAGCCATCAACAGTATAGCTCTGGATATACTTGCTTCCTGCGCTCGGAATCAACTCCTCGACCGTGGTGGCTATATAATGCTCGGCTCTGTTCTTTTCGGCATCATATCGAACACCACAAACCTTATAGCCTTGGCCTAACAGATACCTACCAATTTCAAATCCAGCTCCACCGGAGGAACATTTCCTTCTCACCAAATGGTCTTTGCTCCATGCAGCGTAAGGATGGATTTCCGGGTTCTGCAAGGACAATTCGTCATGAAGGTAAGCGCAAACCTCTGTGCATATTCCGCAATGGGTGCATTTGCT
The DNA here is from genome assembly GCA_937895845.1 of uncultured Prevotella sp. Lineage (GTDB taxonomy): Bacteria > Bacteroidota > Bacteroidia > Bacteroidales > Bacteroidaceae > Prevotella. Next base: position 7,975 of record CALBLK010000017.1, read on the forward strand.
CTCGTCTGTAATGTGTGGTTCGTAGAATCCATCCTCATTCAGACTGATTTCTATTATTTTCCTTCCACAAGCCGTGGCACAGACACCACAGCCATAGCAATTATGTATTGCAGATACATTGCTCATTTGAATCTTTTTATTATTTTGTTTACAACCACATTTCTTTCTTTTTTATCTAAGCCAAAGAAATATTCACATGCCAAAACCGACAATAGAGAAACAGCTGACGTTACAAGAAAAGAAACAAAAGAATTATCTAATTTAGCACACACAAGAAAAGGCAAAACAACAGACACTGACACAACCAACAAACATCGCAAGGACACCACTCTAACATATTTTCCCATTGGAAACCCTATTGACCTTTTCAGCATATATAGGCGTACAAAATGACATGCCACCTCCACCATAAAGATTACCATTAATGCGGATGTTGCAGGGTAGCCCAACTTCAGAAACAAGTACGATATGGGCAAGACCAATAAAGACAATCCCCCAACAGTTATTTGGTAATCGCGCACTTTTCCAGAGGCATGCATTGACGTTATCAATGTGCCAGACAAGGAAGAAACCATCGCTGTCATCAGAATAATCCGTAGGAATGTAACAGTGTGTTCTGGAACTGTCCTCAGCCAGACCCCTAAAATAAAAGGTGCTTCTAAAATTACCGGTAACGAAAGGGCATAAATCATAAAAAAAGAGAACTTACTTCCTCTGAAAACTATCTTATACATATCTTCAAATTCATGAGACGCATACGACTTAACAATCTGAGGATTCATTGCTAACTGAAAATTAGCCACAAATCCATTCATTGCTGTATTCACTTGTGAAGCTATCCCCTTTGCTGCATTCACTGTTGTTCCAAAAAATATATTCAACAAAACATTGACACCCTGCTCTTTCATAACTCCAGCCAAGCTGCCAATCATATTCCAACTGACAAACGACAACATTTTTGCCCTTTGTTCCTTGTTCCATTTCCAATTGCAAGAGCAGTCTTTGAAATTCCGATAACAATACACTCCATAAATAATCCTTATGGCGATGGCAATGAAAGCTAAGAGAGCGGCATAAAAAATAAGCTTGTCAAATGGTGATACCACTAAAAGAAAGACGGTTACCAGTTTCAAACCAGCCTCTAAAATACTGACATAGGCAAAAGCTGACATTCTTTCATATGCAATTAGTGCTGCGTTATACGGAACACTCAAGACGTTGACGATAAATGTAACTAACGAAAACTGAAAGACCCAATTCGCAGCAACATACCTGTCCTGTGGGAAATTCATGTATGAGTTAACAAACCATACGCCTAACGTCTCTCCCAACACAAAAATAATCATTGCAAGAAACACATGAATCAGCACAGCTGTACTGAATAAGGATTGAATATCCCCTGCGTCTCCTTTTCCAATCTCAAATGAAAGAAATCTTTGTGATGCAGTGGTCATAGCGCCACTAATTAGAGTGAACATCGTTACAAATCCGCCTACAACGTTGTAAAGTCCAAAATCGGAAGCCCCTAACACATCCAAGACTACCCGCGATGTGTACAAGTTTATGCCCATCATAATGAGCATTCTAAAGTACAACAGCAAAGTATTCTTCGCTATACGCTTGTTGTTATCTGACGTTTGGATTGACATTGCAAATGTAATGTTATCTTTATTGTATCTTCTGCAAGAAAGCCTTGGGGATATACCCTGTCGTCACAGCACACAGTCCCTTGATGCTCACATAGAGCTTGTGGTCCTTCTTGATGCGGACGACATAGCCCTCGGCACCCTTGAAGGGGCCTTCAATCACTCTGAACCTGTCTCCCCGGGTGAACTTGGGGTTGTAGTCATCGTAAAAATCAAGCCCCTCGACACCCGATGTGGCGACAATCCTAAAGATGTTTATCTCGCGCTCCGATATTATTGAGGGTGTCCTCATGTTCTCGGCATTTGTGTTCCTGTAGAGCATCACCTTGTTGAGGAACTTCCGTTCGATTTCCTCTGCCTCTCTCCTTGTGGAAAGAAAGAATATAAGGCTCGGCGCAATGGGAACCTCCTTAAATTTTCTTCTGCTGTCCCTTTTGTCGAAACAGGGTCTTGCCACATCATAAATGTGCTCTATATTCTTTGCGACAAAATAGGCTTTTACAGGTTCCCCCCGTCCAAAGAATATTTTGAAAGCATACCAATTCTTTTCATTGTCGGGCATGGCTTTTGCTCATTTTGGTTGTATGGGTCTGGACACAGTTCTCATTCCCCCGCGTCATGCGTTCTCGCGCCATAACACTTGGCAAGAAAGGGTTGGTTAGTCTGTTTCCGCAATTGGAAGCCTCTAATCACAGACGTGCTCCTGACCCAAGAGCGTGATAGTCTGCAACCCTCGGAATGATTAGCTGTCCGATTCTTTTTTCAAAAAGACGCCACGCCAGGCAACAAGACAACAAGTTCGCGTTGCGCTCGCTTAACCGCTTTTTCTTCCGCAAATCCTTCCCAAAATCATTCCCTTCTTCTGAATCTCTACGTAAGAGATACAGAAGCGCCAATAACCCACAGATAATCGGCGCAGTAAAGAGAACTTTCCATGTCAATGGCCAAATAATTGTGGGGTTTTGTTACACACCGTTAAATTTTTAACAATCGCAATTCTCTTATCTCTGTCATTTTGCGTATTTTTGTGCCAAATTTCTGTATCTCTTACGTAGAGATACAGAGCGCTGGGGCAAACGGGTCCTGTCTTCCATATTCCTTTTGATTTCTTCATATAACTGCAAGCAACAGGGCGTTGGCTTCATCCACCTCGGAGCTTTGGATAGAACGGAGGTATATCTGCGTGGTGGCCTCGGAATTGTGCCCTAATGCCTCGCTGATGACCGAGACCGGGACATGGTGGTCTCGAGCTGCCGTTGCCCATGTATGGCGCGCGACATAGAGGGTCAGCCGTCCCTTGATGCCCAACCTCGCGCCGAGCTTCTTGAGGTGATAGGCAATGCGTGCCTCGGCGTTGTGGTAGAGGCGCGCCTCCTCGCGCGCCCTGCCCTTTGGCTTGCCATGAACGGCACGGCTTGCAAGAAAAGTAAGGAGATAAGGCGACGACGCTGTTTGGGCTTGATACTTGTCAACAATCTCTTGCATCTCCCGCTCCCAGCGCACGGACAGGCGCTGGCCCGTCTTGCTCCGCGTGTAATGGAGGTAGCCGTCGCGGAGGTCGGACTTGCGGAGGTGCGCCAAGTCAATGAACGAGATGCCCCGGAGATAGAAGCACATCAGAAACGTGTCTCTTGCCAGCTCTTGCCCGGGGGTGAGGGCCTTGGCCGTGTCCGGATGCCTGATGAGGCTCACCGACTCGGCGGGGATGGCCCGCTTGCGTGTCCGGGCGACACCTGTATAGACATTTCTGAAAGGGTTTTGCCCCTTGGTGACCAAGCCCCTGCCGGCAGCCCTGTTGTAAGTGGCACGGAGCACGCGGAGATAGAAAGAGCTGGTGTTCAGGCACACTTTGGCCACGTTCTTCAGATAGGCCTCGTAGGACTGCACGAGGTCGGCATCCATGTCACCGAGTGCCAGGTCACGGCCGCCGCGATACCGCATAAAACTGTTGAGAGCCGCCCGGTAGTGCTGCGCGGTGCGGCGGCGTCCGTCTTGCTCCAGCTGTGCGACAATACGGTTCATGAATGTAACCAACGACACTGATGCTTTCTTGTTTCTTGTCATAATCTGCATATTGATAAAGTTTATAAATGTTCTTCCACCGGGGTGCCAGTCTGGCGACAACGCAAATGAAAAACGGCTGAATTGTTTGGCAATCACCAAGATTTATGCTAATTTTGCGGTCAAACCAATCAAATGTCTGAGATATGGATATTACAGAAAGATTCTTGAACTACACCAAATTCGACACGCAGTCGTCAGAGGAGAGCGACAGTGTGCCCAGCACACCGAAGCAGCTGGTGTTTGCCGAATATCTGAAAAAGGAACTTGAGCGCGAGGGGCTCGACGATGTGGAGATGGACAGCATGGGCTATGTCTATGCCACCCTGAGGGGGAACGCCAAGGGCGAGGTGCCCACCATCGGCTTCATCTCCCACTACGACACCAGCCCCGACTGCAGCGGCGCCAACATCAAGGCGCGCATTGTGAGCCACTACGACGGCGGCGACATCCTGCTGTCAGAGGGCATTGTGTCGAGTCCGAAGAAATTCCCGGAGCTGCTCAGCCACGTGGGCGAGGACCTCATCGTTACCGACGGCCACACCCTGCTCGGCGCAGACGACAAGGCCGGCATCGCTGAGATTGTGCAGGCCATGTGCTACCTGCGCGACCACAAGGAGATCAAGCACGGCGACATCCGCGTGGCGTTCAACCCCGACGAGGAGATTGGCATGGGCGCGCGCCACTTTGACGTGGAGAAGTTTGGCTGCGAGTGGGCCTACACGATGGACGGCGGCGACATTGGCGAGCTGGAGTTTGAGAATTTCAACGCGGCCTCGGCCAAGGTGAGCATCAAGGGTGTGAGCGTTCACCCGGGCTATGCCAAGGGAAAGATGGTGAACGCCGGCCGCCTGGCGGTCGAGTTTGCCTCCATGCTGCCGGCCGACGAGACCCCCGAAACCACCGAGGGCTATGAGGGGTTCTACCACCTGACAGGCATCAAGGCCTGCACCGAGAGCGCCACGCTGACGTATATCATCCGCGACCACGACCGCGACAGGTTTGAGGACAGGAAGAACTTTGTGAAGGACTGTGTGAAACGGATGAACGCCAAGTATGGCGAGGGCACGGTGACGGCCGAGGTGAGCGACCAGTACTATAACATGAAGGAGAAGATTGACCCGCAGATGCACGTGATCGACCTTGTGGTGAAAGCCATGCAGGAGTCGGGGGTGACCGCGAGGGTGAAGCCCATCCGCGGCGGCACGGACGGCGCCCAGCTGTCGTTCAAGGGGCTGCCCTGCCCTAATATCTTCGCCGGCGGCGTGAACTTTCACGGCCCCTACGAGTTTGTGAGCATCCAGTCGATGGAGAAGGCGATGCAGGTGATTGTGAAAATCTGCGAGCTGACAGCCAGTTTCAACGACTGACCCGCCCTGTGGAAAAACACGAGCGCGTGCCGGATTTCTCCGGCACGCGCTCTTTTTGTATGTCACGTCAGGGCTATGGATGGCGGCTCACCGCGACAGGCCCTCGCGGAACGGCCCATTTCACAGCGCGAAACGGTGCGTCTCGCGCTGCGATATGGGCCGAATTGCGCGGCAGAACGGTGCGTTTCGCGCTGCAACACAGGCCGAATGGCAAGCCGGAAGCGACCGTTCGGCAGCAAGTTCAGGTCTGTCACAGCTGGTCTGTCATCCGCGAGAGCGAGTCCTCCTCGCCCACCACCCAGATGATGTCGCCCTTCTGGAACTTGCGCTGCGGGTCAATGGGCGAAAGGTTTTCCTTGCCCTCCTCCAGGCCGATGACCATGCAGTTGTAGCGGCTGCGGATGCCACTCTCGGGCAGGGTCTTGCCCACAAAGGCGCTGTTGCCCGTTATCACCATCTGGCGGAGCTTCATCTCGCGCTTCTCAATGTCGAGGTCGTCCGAGAACACGTCGTGCCCGAGCGCGGCGCTCAGCTGCGTGAGCTGTTCGTCACTGCCAATCACCTGGAGGCGGTCGCCGGGAAACAGCATCTGGCCGCCATCGGGAATGTTGATGCGCCGGCCGGCACGGAGAATGCTGCTCACATGAATGCCGAAACGGTTGCGCAGGGCCAGCTGGGCAAGCGTGTGGCCGGCCCAGAGCGAGGCGGCGGGCACATCGACATCGGCAATATGGACATCGCGGTCAAGCAGGTGGCCCTCGTAGAGCGGCCGGCGGCGGCCGGCAACCTCGGCTTCGATGTCGCGCGAGCGGAGATTCTGGATGAACAGGCGCTCCAGGCGGATGCTGCTGTGCTTCAGCTGGCGCGAGAGCACCATGAGGATGACCAGGGCCAGGGCCATAGTGACAATGAGCGCATTGCTGAACCGGCTGAGGTAGTTGGCGATGTAGAAGATGAACATACAGGCAATGGCCACGCGCACAAGGATGGTGAACAGCAGGGGAAGGTGGTTGAGACGGCTCTCGGCCCACAGTGCCTGAAACTCGGGGCTGTGGTTCTTCTTCACCACCATGGCCCGCAGGAACGGCGAGATGAGCAGCACGGTGAGGATGCCGCAGATGGCGTTGGCCCACCAGTGGAGCTGCCAGCCGGGCAGCAGGTGGCGCACAAACGGCAGGAAGAAGGTGAACATGAGCATGATGACGGCAACCGAGAGGATGGAATAGACCACGGTGTTGCGCAGCATCTGGACCAGCAGCTGGTGCCAGTTGCCCGAGGCGCCCGCCGCCTGGGGGTGGCTGAGGGTGATGTGGTTGAGCGCCACAATCCACGCCTTGGGGAGATGGCGCTCCAAGAAGGCGTAGCAGGGGCCGGAGAACCGAATCATGTAGGGGGTGAGAAAGGTGGTGATGACCGACACGGCCACTACCACGGGATAGAGAAACTGGCTGACCACGCCGAGCGACAGGCCGAGCGAGGCGATGATAAAGGCAAACTCGCCTATCTGGGCCATGGAGAAGCCGCACCGCATGGCGGTTTTGAGCGACTGTCCGCTGAGCAGGTAGCCAAACGACCCCAGCACGGCCTGCCCCAAAAGGATGGTGAGCACAAGGCAGACGATGGGGATGGCGTAGGACACCAGCACCTGCGGGTCGACAAGCATGCCGACCGACACGAAGAAGATGGCGCCAAAGAGGTTTTTCACCGGCTCAACGAGGCGGATGATCTTGTCGGCCTCAACGGTCTCGGCAAGGATGCTGCCCATCACGAAGGCGCCGAAGGCGCTGCTGAAGCCGACCTTGGTCGAGATGACGGCCATCAGGCAGCACAGGCCCAGGCTGACCACCAGCAGCACCTCGTCGGTAATGAGGTGGCGCACGCGGCGCAGGAAGGCCGGGACGAGGAAGATGCCCACAACAAACCACAGGATGAGGAAGAAGCCGATGCGGAGCACGCTCTCCAGCATCTGGCCGCCGTCGGGGCTGCTGCCACGGGCCACGGCAGACAGCATGACCATCATCACGATGGCAAGCACATCCTCAAGGATGAGCACGCTCATCACCAGCGAGGCGAAACGCTGCTGGCGAAGCCCCATGTCGCCGAAGGCCTTGTAGATGATGGTGGTGGAGCTCATGGCCAGCATGCCGGCCAGGAAGATGCAGTCCATCCGCGACCAGCCGAAGAGGTGGCCCACAGTGACACCAAGCATCATCATGCAGAAGATGATGGTACAGGCGGCGATGACCGGCGCGGCCCCCATGCGGACTATCTTCTTGAAAGAGAAGTCAAGCCCAAGGGAGAAGAGCAGGAAGATGACACCGATGTCGGCCCAGGTCTGCACGTCGGCCCTGTCGACCACCGACATGAGGTAGGGCATGTGGGGACTGACCAGAAAGCCGGCCACGATATAGCCTAACACTAACGGCTGCTTGAGCCGACGGAACAGCAGGGTCACGATTCCGGCAACCACCAGAATCAGGGCGAGGTCTTTGACCAACTCGGGAAGTTCGGACATAGGGCGTACTGATTAGTACCACTGCACGGCGTTGCTATAACTGCTTCGCTTGTCGTATTTCAATGCGTCGGTCAGGGTGGCCGCGTTGCAGCGGAAAGAGAAATTATAGCTGGTATAGGGCGAGAGCACCACCGAGCACGACATGTTGAAGCAATGGAGGTCGCGCCCAAGCGAGGCTGTCGTCATGGAAATCTTCCTGTTCTCAAAGTCATAGCCCGAGGAGAAGCTGATGTTCCACCCGTCGCTGATGCGCACGTTGCCGCTGAAGTTGAGCGTCTGGGTGAACTTGTAGGGATAGGTCATGCTGCTGTAGTTGAACTTGCCGCCGGTGTTCTCGCGCATGGTGATGCCATAGCCGAAGCTGAGCGACCAGGGTATGCTGAAGGTCAGGTAGCCGTCATCGTCGGTCTCGGCCTTGCCGGCATTCTCCTTGCGGGCGCCGCGCCGGCCATTCTTCATGGTGTCGTCCTCGTTGGTCTCGCGCTCATACTCGTCGTCCTCGCTGCCGGTGTCATTGGCACCGCTGTCGCTGTGCTTCGCCGGACGCTCGCCGCGGAGCCACCTGATGAAGTTCATCACCTTGCCGTTGTCCAGCGTGTAGGACAGGTTTTGCGACATGCCCTGGAAACGGCCGAACTTGCCCTGGCTGTAGCGGGTGACATGGTCGCTCACGCGCGGGTTGCCATTCTCGTCGAGCTCGTAGGCGTAGGTGGCGAAGGTGGCGTTGATGTTGAGGGTGTAGCTCTTGGAGAGCTTCAGGCGCAGACGGGTGTTGAGGTCGCTCCAGGGGCGGATGTCAGAGGCGAAGTTGTAGGACATGCTGGCGCCCAGCTCGTCAATGAGGCTGACTTTCTTGAGCGAGTCGCCGGCCGTGCGCCACTTCATCTCCACATTGTTCGAGATGTCCACCGACATGCTGCCGGTCTTGCCCCTGCCCGGCACGCCGAAAAGGCCGTTGGAATAGGGCGAGTATTGCACCAGCGACACGTTGCCATTGGCATCGGTCTTCTGGTAGGTGTCATAATAGCCGTAGCGGCTGGCGCTGAAATCAGGCGCGTAGCTGAAGCTCACCTGCGGGGTGAAGACGTGGCGGATGGCCACTATCCTGTCGCCAAAGAGCTTGCGCCAGGGCACATACATGCCGTAGAGCTTGGTCGAGGCGCTCACGCTGAGGTTCCAGTTGTAGATGTTGTAAAAGCCGTCGATGGTGTCGGTGACCTCGCGCTGGTTCGCCTCGTCCCACGAGCGGTTCACCTTGTTGGTGTACATACGGTCGGTAAAGTTGAACGAGGGATTGATGTTCAGGTAGTTGAACAGGGTGAAGTTGCCGCTTATGGGGATGCTGTGCTGCATGCCGTTGCGCCAGTCGCGCGACAGGCTGGAGTGCAAGAGCTTGTCCTCCTTGGTGCTGATGGAGTTGCTCAGGTGCCCGGTGTAGCTCATGGAGATTTTCTCGTACCACCGTTCCTTGCCCACCATGCTCTTGCGCTTGAACGGATAGAAGCGGCTGATGGAGATGTTGAGGTCGGGCAGGGTCAGGGCAATGGTCGAGTCGCGCATGTTCTGGTTGAGGTTCATCGTGGTGCTCAGGGTCATGCCGATGCTGGAGAAGGTGTTGCTCATGCTCACTGACGAAGTCCTGGTGCTCTGCGTGTAGCTCTGGGGGTTGTACATGCTTGTCAGGTTGTTGCGCTCATAGCTGCTGGTGGCAAAGTTGACACTGGCGGATATGTTGCGGTAGGGGTTGGCCTTGGTGTCCTGGCGGTGGCTCCACTGGATCTTGAAACTGGTCTGCTTGGCGTAGTCGGGCATGTTCTTCTCGCCGTTGATGGTGTTCTGGTAACTGGCGAAGAAGCTGCCGCTGTACTTGTAACGGGTGCGGTAGTTGGACGCAGCGGACAGTCCCCACGAGCCCTTGGTGTAGATTTCGCCAATCAGCTTGAGATCCATCTTGTCGCTAAGGGCAAAATAGTAGCCGCCGTCGCGCAGGTAGAAGCCGCGCTCGGTCTCGTCGCCATAGGTGGGCATGATGAAACCGCTGCTGTAACTCTTGGAGAAGGGAAAGAAGCCGTAGGGGATGGCGAAGGGCAGGGGAACGTCGGCCACCACGAGATAGGACGGCCCGAACACCACGTCCTTGCCGGGACGCACCTTGGCCCTTGACATGGCAATGTAGAAATCGGGATGGGCGCGGTCGCAGGTGGTGTAGCGTCCATGCTGCAGGAACAGCTCGCCGTTGGAATTTCGCTTGGACAGCTCGCTTGACAGGTAGCCGTCCTGCTGCTGGGTGTAGACGTATTGGATGAAGCCCTTCTTGGTCTTGAAGTTAAAGGCCATGGTGTCACTCTCGTAGGTGTCGCTGCCCATCTTGACCACCGGCGTGCCAAACTTCTGACCGAGGGAGTCGGCCGACCCGGTGGCGTGGACCAGGCTGCTGTCAAGGCACATGTAGATTTTGTCGCTCTTCAGGTCCATGTCCTCGTAAGTCACGTGGGAGTCGCCGTAAAGGTGGGCCAGTCCGGTGCCGGCCTCGTAGGTGAGCGAGTCGTTGGCCGAATAGGTCACCGGCGCGTCAATGCCGTTTTTGCGCTTGCGGTTGGCGCTGTCGAGGGCCAGGGAGTCGTCAATGGCTTTGTTGTGATGATAGATGGCCAGCTGCAAGGAGTCCATCTTGGTGGTGTCGGGTCCCTGCGGCAGGGCTGGGGCGGACAGGGAGTCTGGCAGAGCGGCGCCGGCCTTGACAGCGTGCAAGTCAGCGCTGTCGGGCGGCACGCTGTGGCCCTTGCGTGCGAGGGAGTCGCCCTTGTGTGTGAGAGAATCGTCCACTGCCTCACCCCCCAACTGCTTTCTGACAAGCGCAGAAGGCACCGCCGCCGTCACGAAAGCGAGGACGAAAAGCATTAAAAACAGCAATGTATTTTTTCTCACGGCTGCAAAATTACGGATAAAACGGCTAATAACAGGTGGCTTTCGATTATTTAACACTAACGCGATCCCCTGGCTGCGTGGGGGTTATTCGAACATTGAGGCCCACTGGCGAAAGCGCGCCTCGCCGTCATTGCCAAACTTCAGCAGGCTGGCGGCCGCCTGTTCGACCGTGCGGACACGGTCGGGATGGGACTTGGAGAAAAACTTGTCGGCGTAACAGATGATTTTCTCCTCGATGGTTTCGGGCAGAAAATCGCGGTGTGGCAGGGGAAGCTGCTGCCGCTCGATGTCGGCCTTGGTAATGCCGCTGCCTGTGTGGCGCTCGCAAACCCGGGCGTGGCGCTCATACCCAGCCTTGCGCAACAGGCCGGCGCCCAGAATGCCATGACAGATATAGGGGTGGGTGCCGTGGCAGTAGATGCGCGGAGCGTCGGTCAGAAAGATACCGATGTCATGGAGCATGGCTCCCTCTTTGACAAACTGTGCGTCGGCACCCAACTCGGGATGCCGGCGCACAATGGAGAGTGCCCTTTCGGCAACGTCTCTGCTGTGCCTGAGAAGCAGGCGGCGCAGCTTGTTGTCCTCGGGGTAATACTGGTCTAATATCGCTTGATAGTCCATGACATTCAGGCTTCACGCTCAATCCAGCCAAGGTTGTCGCCACGGCGCACCTTGGATCCCTGCCTGGCTGCCACCTCGACAAGCTTGCCGCCCAGCGCAGCCTTGATGGGCACAATCTCGCCCCAGGGGGCCTGGATGTAGCAGAAGGTGTCGCCCTCCTTGTACACCTGGCCGACAAAAGGCTCGAGGCAGGGGGCGCACTCGCCCTCGCCACTGAACTGGTAGTAAACCTGTCCGGCAACAGGGGCGGTAATGGCGTCGGCCTTGGCGTGCTTGAACGCTGAGAGCTGCTCGGGCGTGAGCTGGCTGCCCAGTCTGGCATCCTTAGCCTTCTGGAGGTCGGCCAGGAAGTTCTTCTTGGCCTGCCCGCTCTTGTAGTTGCGGTACTGCTCGGGGTGCATGGCCAGCTCAAAGAGCTCTTCGTCATCCTTTCCGCAATCCCAGTGGTTCTCGGCCATCTCCTTGCGGAAACCGTCAAGGGCATTGGACAGCAGCGTGTGGGGGTCGACATCGGTAAACTCGCGGCCCTGCTTCTTGGCCAGCTCAACCAGCACGGGGTCAATCTTGCCGGGCACCTTGCCACTCTTGCCCAGAATCATGCCCCACATGGAGTCGTCCATCATCACGAAGCGGCCCTTGCCCTGCTCAAGGGTGAGAAGGTTCATCAAGGCTATGTTCTTGACATACTGCGAGAACGGGGTTACCAGTGGAGGATAGCCGACACGCGGCCACACATAGGCCACCTCGTCGAACAGCTTGACAAGCATGTCGTCAATGTTCAGCTCGGGCTCGCCCTTCTTCACCCTGAGCTTGTTAATCACGGCGTGAATGCCGCCGAGGTCGCTCATCATCGACCCCATCATGCCGCCGGGCAGACCGCAGCCGAGCAGCAGGGAGGACATGAGCCTGTTCTGGGGGTTGATAAAGTAGCCCAGCCACTCGTCGATAAACTCCTGGGTGAGGGAGCGGGCGCGCATATAGGCGGCCATGTTGATGTCGGCTACCTCGAAGCCCTCGTGCCGCAGCATGCTCTGGACTGAGATGATGTCGGGGTGAACCTTGCCCCAAGCCAGCGGCTCGATGGCGGTGTCGATGATGTCGGCGCCATTGTTGCACACCTCAAGGATGCTGGCCATGGACAGGCCGGGGCCCGAGTGGCCGTGGTACTGCACGATGATGTCGGGGTGCTTGGTCTTGATGGCCTTGGTCAAGGCGCCAAGCATGGCGGGCTGGCCGATGCCGGCCATGTCCTTGAGACATATCTCGGGGGTTCCGGCGTCAATCAGCCGGTCTGCGATGGCACTGTAATACTCAACCGTGTGTATGGGGGAGTTGGTGATGCAAAGGGTTGCCTGCGGGGTCATGCCGGCCTCGGCCGCCCACTTGATGCTGGGGATGATGTTACGCACATCGTTCAGACCGCAGAAGATGCGGGGAATGTCAACACCCTGGGCGTGCTTCACGCGGTACATCATCTGGCGCACATCGTCGGGCACGGGGTACATACGCAGGGCGTTGAGACCCCGGTCGAGCATGTGGGTCTTGATGCCCACCTCGTTGAATGGCTTGCAGAAGGCGCGGACAGCATCGTTGGGGTTCTCTCCGGCCAGGAGGTTTACTTGTTCAAATGCACCGCCGTTGGTTTCCACACGCGAGAAACATCCCATGTCAATGATGGCCGGAGCGATGCGCTCCAGCTGGTCCTTGCGTGGCTGAAATTTCCCTGAGGACTGCCACATGTCCCGGTAAACGAGACTGAACTGGATTTTCTTTTTCATTACCGAATGTGTTGATTGTGTCTGTTTGGTGTGCAAAAGTAATCAAAATAAGTGATTGGCGGCGCGTTTATATGGAATTTTTCACTACCTTTGCATAAGTCAGGCGGCACTCGGCAGTGCGAAAACAAGCTTTCACTGCACTC
>CALBLK010000018.1 GCA_937895845.1 uncultured Prevotella sp.
TATGCCGCGGGTTCTCATGTTCTATCTGGGAGGCTCTCGGATACAATGCGGGAAGCTTCCGGATAGTATCCGGCAATCTCCTATGTTTAATGTGAGAGGCTCTTCTATTGTATATCGCAGCCTTCAACATTGCATTCGGAGACTTCAAAGCCTTGATTCGGTAGTCTCTTGTTCAGCAGTTAGGGATGCCGTAGTCCGCAGGTGTGTAGCTTTTTCCTTTGTCGGGTGTTCCCATAAAGTTGCCGCTGCCGGTCAAGTCTGTTATTTCGGGATAGAAAACCGCTTTCTTGGAAGGTTTGAAAAGAACGATGCAATAGCCTTCTTTCTCAATGAGTTTGAAGTGAATGTTTGCTGCCTTTCTTGATTGTTTCTTGTAGTTGTAGTCCAACGATTTTCCATCGAAATTTACATTAAGTCCATAAGCCGTATCCGAATTGAAGGTTATAAGCAGCCTGTTGCTTGAATAACCCGGTGCGATGGCTCCCAGTGTATACCATTTCTCATCATACTCCGCAGGCTTGTTCCGCAATACGTCGTGGGTCTGTCCTCGCATGCGCATCATAAGCGAAGGGCATATCGGGCTGAGATTGCGTGCCCTTCTGATGGTGGCGTTGACAAAGGTAAGATTGTGCTCTGCATCTTGGAGGATGATACGGGGTGAAAGGTCGAATATCTTGTAGCCGGGATTCCTTGCTTCAATGACAGGATTGGAGATTTTTGCCTGGAACTTTTTTGTGTCGTTGCGCTTTTCTTTATAAATGAACGCTGTCCCAAAGTTGTCGCGATAGGAATAGTAAATGCACTTGTCCATCACAATTGCCGGATTGTAGCTGCCGGCAATGACTACTGATTTGTCTACCGTGTCAAAGTAGACTTCGTTGAGCAGAAAAAAACCGCCTGTTTCGAAACGTATGCCTTGTGTGCCTGCAAAGACGCCTTCTGCTCCGTTGGTCTTCCCTCCGGTGGTATACATCGAAAGGATGTGTACGTTGTTGATGATGTGTCCGGCCGATTTGGTAAGGATGCCATATTTTGTGGCATATATAAACGTGTTTGATATTTTGCAGTCGCAGCATTTCTTGTCGATATAGATGCCATAGCTTTCTTCGGCCGATGAAAAGCCGTGTATGGTTACATTGTCTATTTTCGTGTCACTGCTGCTTGTGCCGTTTTCGTCGGTCACTTCAATGCGGATATGTGTCTTGTGTCCTTTCACAACACTGAGGTTGCGCAGTTGCACCATTTGTTTCAAGCCGTTGAGCAAGATGCCGTTGTCTGCATTTTCGCAATCGAACACACCGCCTTCGATGTATGAAAAACGCCGATGGCTCCGGTCGGTTATTTTCATCTCGCTATACCCTACCTTGAGCAACGCTTCCAGATGGCTGTCGCTTTTGACTACGGCACTTTTATCCAACAGCAGGTTTACATTTTTGACATAATCAAGGGGTAGTATGATAGGTTCGGTCAGGTTGTAGCAGCCGGCAGGAAAATAGACGGTCTTCCCATAGCTGCGCTTGATAAGTTCGTTGAGTGCCGCGCCGATGGGCGTTCCGTCATTCTTGATGTTGTGTTGCGTGACGGAGATGATATCTTCCGAACCTTGTTTGGCTGCAAAACAAATAGTTGCAGCCATAAGCATGGCTGCAACTACTATAAGTTTGAATTTCATTGTCTGGATTAATCCAATTGTGCAAGTTTGTTGTCGCTGCCCAGTACATCAACAATCTTGTGCTTGTAAAGCTCTGTCATGAGATCGCGGGCAGGTCCGCAGTACTTGCGAGGGTCAAATTCACCCGGTTTGTCATGGAATACCTTGCGTACGGCTGCTGTGAATGCCAGACGCGAGTCAGAGTCGATGTTGATTTTGCATACGGCACTCTTGGCTGCTTTGCGCAACTGATCTTCGGGTATACCCACAGCATCGGGCAATTTGCCTCCGTATTTGTTGATCATATCAACATACTCTTGTGGTACGGACGAAGAACCGTGCAGTACAATGGGGAATCCGGGCAGTTTCTTCATGATGGCGTCCAATACGTCGAATGCCAAAGGAGGAGGTACGAGGCGGCCCGTCTTCGGGTCACGTGTGCATTGCTCGGGTTTGAACTTATATGCTCCGTGGCTTGTACCGATCGAGATGGCCAAGCTGTCAACACCGGTCTTTGTTACGAAGTCGATTACTTCTTCGGGTTTCGTATAGTGCGATTCTTCAGATTGCACTTCGTCTTCAACACCGGCCAATACGCCCAATTCGCCTTCTACGGTAACGTCGAACTGATGAGCATAGTCAACAACCTTCTTTGTGAGGGCAACATTCTCGTCATATGGCAGAGAGCTGCCGTCAATCATTACAGAGCTGAAACCAAAGTCTACGCAGCTCTTGCAAAGCTCGAAGCTGTCGCCGTGATCCAGGTGAAGAACAATTTCGGGATGCTTGCAACCCAACTCTTTTGCATACTCTACAGCTCCCTGAGCCATGTAGCGCAGCAATGTTTGGTTGGCATAGTTGCGGGCTCCTTTGGACACTTGGAGGATAACCGGGCTCTTCAGTTCGGAAGAAGCTTTGATAATTGCCTGCAACTGCTCCATATTGTTGAAGTTGAATGCAGGAATTGCATAACCGCCTTTAATGGCTCTCTTAAACATCTCACGGGTGTTTACCAAGCCTAATGATTTGTAGTTTACCATGATATCTAAATGTTTAGTTGGTATTATCTTGTTCGCGTACAAAGTTAGTGATTTTGTTTTTATACCAAGAAGTTGTTATTGCATTATTTATCGCTTCAGGCAGGTCAAAATAATCATACTTAATATACATGTAATCATAAACCCTTATTTTGGTAAGTCCTTTTTACGAAAGTAAGTTCGCGAGAAAGTATTTGAGACATAAATCCAATAGGTTGCGGCATGAAACAAAAATCCATACTGAAAGCGTCATATATCGATAAATGATAATTTAGAGGCAAGCCGAGCGTAGAGCCAAACAAAGTTTGAGCTATGCCAAGGCATTATTTCATATAAACTAACTAAAAAACGCCTTATTTCTTGCCGACAACGGCAAGAAATCTTATCTTTGTATCGGTCTTTGAATTTTATTTATGCCGATAGATATGGATTACATCTCGACAAAAGAATACGCGGAAACTCATGGTATCGCAGAGCGTACGGTGAGGAACTATTGCATTCAAGGTAAAATTGCCGGAGCAAAGATTGTCGGCAAATCATGGAGTGTACCTGCCGATGCGCCTCTTCCTCAACGCAAGAATGCAAAAATCCAGATATCTCCTCTTTTGAGAGCATTGCGCGAGCAAAAAGAATCCGGAATCAAAGGCGGCATATATCATCGTACTCAAATTGATTTGACATATAATTCAAACCACATCGAAGGCAGCCGGTTAACAGAAGAGCAGACTAGATATATATTCGAGACCAACACCATCGGAATCACGGATAACGCTGTGAAAGTAGATGATATCATCGAAACCACCAATCATTTCCGCTGCATCGACTTTATAATAGACCACGCAAAAGAACCGTTGACTGAAAGCATGATAAAAAGCCTTCATCTATTACTGAAAAGTGGGACTTCGGATTCCATGAAATCATGGTTCGCTGTAGGTGGGTACAAGCGAATACCTAATGAAGTGGGCGGTATGGAAACGACATCCCCTCAGAATGTTGGGCGTGCTCTGCGTGCATTGCTAAAAGAATACAGAGACAAAAAAAATATCCAGTTTGAGGACATACTCGATTTCCACCAGCGTTTTGAATCAATACACCCATTTCAGGATGGCAACGGCAGAGTCGGGCGTCTGATAATGTTCAAGGAATGCCTGAACCACAACATCGTTCCGTTCATCATCACGGACGAACTGAAGATGTTCTATTACCGAGGTCTGCACGAATGGAAGACACTTCCCGGTTACCTTACGGATACCTGTCTGTCAGCACAGGACTATTACAAGAAACTCCTTGACTATTTCAAAATCAAATATTGACAACTGATGCTTGACCGTTCATTAAGAGGGGCAGAAGTTCGTCTCGCTGCTTAGTGAGAGCAACGATTTCATTTAGATTTTTGCTTTGTTGTTCCTTTATTGGTGATATAGCGTCTTCAAACTTGCTCTGTATTTCCATTGGTGGAATTGGTAAAACGTAGTTCTCAACCCCAATTAAATTCAAATGCTTCACTGTTGTTCCTGAAGCAAACGGGCGTATATATTTATGATAAAATGGGGTACGCAATGTATAATACAGATACATTTTTAATTTGCCCTTAGGTATAACAAGAGCCAAATCTGTAGAAAATGTATATTGCTTGAATTCGTTTGATGCCAATATAGGTCTACCGATAATATCTGCTCCTTGTGTCATATCTGTGCAAGCAATCAGCATATCCATAGGCGATATAAGTTTGGCTTCTGGAATATTACCAGAAAAGAATTTCATTTCGCCTAATCTATAATCACCAGATTTACTGAAACAAGCAAGGTTTATCATTGGTGTTGCGGAAGTATCTAATATTTCATCTGACGAATAAGATACGCCTCTCTCTATTGGCCCAATTAATGATTTGACATCGGAAATATCCCACCCTTGCGGTATTTCACGCTTCAACTTTTCGTTCCATACCATAGCTCCACCACTTGACTTATACGGCTTGCCCTCCTCATTTGGGAAATCAAACTGCACAAACCAGTAGTCGTAGAGTTGCTTTGCCATTGCCTCTAAATTATCATTTATCTGCCTGTTGAGTTCTATTTTGCGGTCTAAATCAGAAAGCACCTTTCCAATGGTATGCTGTTCCTTCAAAGAAGGAAGTAAAACAGGTATACAATTTATTGTATCATTGGTAAGCGTGTATCGCTGACCGCTACCTGAAGCATTATTTTCAAAATACTTCTGAATATACCGAGTGTGCATGAAAGCGTTTAGGTACTTTCCGTCAACAATATTCGGATTAGGCTTTATCAAGGCACAATGATATCCAAGGACTACATCATCGAAATCATCAGCAATATAAGTGGAAAGACCAATGTCGTCTCTTGTTTCGCTGTCCTTCGTTATTGCGACCTGTCCTTTCGATATTGCACACTTGTCTATTTCCATCTGTTTGGCTGACGCAACCATAAACTTTTCAGCTTTAGCCTTTGTTATAGCCCAGTTGCGGTAGACATCAACAAAATTGCACAGGCGTACTGGTATTTCCCCTTCTGTCGTTTTCTTGTCAACACCACTAATTTCAATATTAGCGATGTCGACCAACTTATATTTCTTCAATTCCATTTCTTAAACTATTCTTTATCCAACATCCCTCTAACTTCCTTATCAAAGTCAGAGTCAATGCGTTGCGTCTTATTGAAAATATCATATTCTTCTTCCGCTTTCTTTTTGGCTTGCGCTGCCGATATTTTGCCTTTGTCGGGCAATATCTGATACTTGCGGAATGTCAAGAACTCATTGACGCTTGATGAGAACTGCGCCATGTTGAACGTGTTTTCACGCTCAATGAGGTCTTCGATGTAGTCAAAGAAACCTGTAACGGCACGCTCCAGTTGACGGATTTCTTTTTCTTGCAGATAGTTCTTCGCAATGCTTACGTCCGACTTTAGAACACGCCCATCGGGTGCGTTCTTCCATGTGGTCAGTCCCATTTGGTCTTTCGTATGGTCTGCCTTTGAATAGATAATCTCCGCAGCAGTCTGTCCTGTAATGGCATAGTGGAAGCGGTTTTGAATCATTGCGTAGAAGTCACGAGTCGTTGGCGAGTTCTTGTCATAGTCTGTACTGCATTCAGCGTAGATGTCGGTAATCTGTTGCCAGATGCGACGCTCACTTGTACGGATAGAACGAACACGCTCCAATAATTCACGGAAGTAATCCTTACCGAACACTGCCGTTCCTTGTTTCAACCGCTCATCGTCCATGGCAAAGCCTTTCCTGATATACTCGTTGAGTATCTTTGTTGCCCACTGACGAAAACGAGTGGCTTTCAGTGAAGACACACGATAGCCTACGGCAATGATTGCATCAAGAGAATAGAAGTCGACAAGCTCCTTAACCTCGCCACGAATGCCACGATTCACGACTGTTTCCATTTTGGAAATAGTCGTGTCTGGATTAAGTTCGCCCTCTGCAAAGATATTCTTCAAGTGCTTGCTGATAGCCGGAACACCGACCCCAAAGAGTTGCGCCATAGCCTTTTGTGTACACCAAAGCGTCTCGTCCTTGATAACCACCTGCACCTTGCCGTCAGCATCCGGCATTTTGTAAAGCAGGAATTGAATTTCGTTACTCATGTTCGCTATCCTTTCCTACGTTAGCATTAAAACTGATGCAGTCAAGCTGCTTCAGTATCTCATCTTCTAAACGGTGGCTCTCGCTGAATTGCTGTCTAAGCGTGGACTTGAAGTTATCCATTCTGCGGTTGAACTCCTCCTCCGTAATGTCCGCATAGTCAATCTTGATGTCGAAATACTGGCCAGCCGAGAGGCTGTAACCCTTTTCCTTAATCTCGTCGTAAGTAACGGCAACAGAGAAGTCATCTACCGCCTCCTTGTTTTGGAACGTGTTGACAATCTTGTCAATCTCGAAGTCGCGAAGCCGGCGCTTCTGGCTGTTGCCCTCCTTGTATTCCTCGCCGAGCTTGCTTGCGTCGATAAGAATCACCTTGTCGCTCTTTGCGCTCTTGTCGAAGAAAAGCACCGACACATTCGTACCCGTAGTGGCAAACACGTTGGACGGCATAGACACACAGCCATACACCCATTTCTCGTCTACAATGCGTTGCAGGATGCGCTTCTCCACGCCACTCTTGGAAGTGATGAAACCGGTAGGAATGACGATCGCACCCTTGCCGGTAGGCTTGAGCGAGTTGAGCAGATGCTGGATGAAGCAAGTGTAGATAGCCATCTTAGGCTTGTTGGGATCAACCTTTTTCACAGCGTTTGGAACGCCGGCCCAGAAGCGGATGGTGTCGGCAGCAAGTGTGTCGCGGTATTCCGGGAAATCGAGTTTGAACGGCGGATTGCTGACTATGAAATCGAATTTCTTCAACACCCCATGGTTCTCCTTGTGCGAAGGCTCGGTGAGCGTGTTGCCCTGCACCACGTTAGGCAGCGAAGCCGCAAAATTGTTGAGGATAAGATTAAGACGAAGCATCTCCGTTGACTTCTCTGATATATCCTGCGAATAGATAGAGCAACGGTCTTCGCCTATCTGATGCGCCAGTGCCATGAGCAATGTGCCAGTACCAGCCGACGGGTCATAGCAAGTGATGCCGCGAAGGTCAGCATTGTCGCCTACCAGCAGCCGAGCCATCACCTGCGCAATGGCACGCGGTGTGTAATACTCAGCATACTTGCCGCCACCGGCATTGTTGAAGCCTTTCAGCAGATACTCGAAGATATGGGAGAAGAAATCGTACTTCTCGTCGAACACATCCTCAAAGTTGAACGAAGCCACGTTGCGCATAAGGGCTTTGGCAAACTCGTCGCGCTTCTGTGTGTCGGTGACATATGTGGTAAGCGGAAAGAAAATGTTGACCTTACTCTTGCCCGAAGTAGAGACAGAGAAAGTGTCGGCGTTAAGGGAGGCGATGTCAACGAGCGTAGCGTCAAGCAGCGTGGAGAAGTCGCCCTTAGTGGCAGCGTTGTAAAGATGCGAAAGCGTATGCTCTGGTTTCATGCGCGGCACCGAGTGTGGCAGATAACTGAACAGGTCCTCCACTTCATCTTCTGTAAAAGTGTCATACTCAGCATCCCATTTCTCTGCGTTTCTCAATCGCTCGCCATACACCTCGTCGCGCTTGGCCTCATAGCCAAACTTGTCATTGAAAAACTTGTAAAGGAACATCTCTGTTACAATCTTGTATTCGCTTCCAGTGCCAGCCAAGCCGAATGCCCCGGTTGTGCTTTTCAGCGAGTCGATAAGGGCGATGGTAGCCTCCGATATGTTGATATTGCCCATTCTTTAATATGTGTAGTTGCGTTGTTGTAAATATTCTGCTGTGATAAGGCTGCTGATAAACTTGCGGTCCTTGATGTCGGCGCGGATGTGCATCTTCAGCAGTTCCTTGCCTATGATGGCAAGCACATCCTGCTGGAAAGCCGGAACGTTGTCGAGTTTGTTGATGTCGAGGTATATCATTCTGTCAATATCCTGTTTCATGTCAGACAGGTTTTCCGCAATCTCATATTCCTGTTTGGAGATGATGGGTCGCTCACGATGTTGGTTCTGTTCTTCGATGCGCTTGTGTATGCGAACGAATCGTTCGTCACCTCTGTATTTGTGCTTCAACATGTTGTTGCGGCGATTAATTTCCCTGATTTTCTTCATCACCTCGTCCATATACTGTATGCTCTCCTTTGCGTCAGCAGTGTCCTTTGGCACAAAACCCTTTTTGCGGAAATATTTCCGGAACTCGTCGGCAAGGATAACATACTTGTCTTCTTTGGTGTCGAAGTTCGCCTCAAACTCCGCCTGCACACGCTCGCACCGTTCACGAATGTCATTGACGATGATGCGCATTTCCTCTGGCATACCCTTCTTGAACTCAAACTCCAGTTCCGAGAGAGCCACATTGATGATACCCGACACGTCAGCCCTGTGCTCCGTGTTTTCAAGAAGGTTGATGCGCTCGATGCGGTGCGTCACCTCGGTGATAAGCGTGGGAATGGCGCCTGCGGGCAGTGATGCGAGTTTCTGCTTTGTCTCCTCGTCTCCGAACGAACGCACCTGGTTGACAATGGCCTTGGCCTCAGAAAGCGTGTTGCGCAGTTCATACAGACTGTCCTTGTTGTCAACTTCGTCAATCTGCTTGCGGAACTCCTCCATGTTGTCGGTGGTGAAGTTGAAGAGAACGTTTTTCACCTGTTTTATCTTAGCTTCCACCTCCTCCTTCGTCACCATCACGTCATTGGCGATATTGTTCTGCCCGGAACCGGTACCGTCAGAAGTGCGGCTCAATTCGCGCAGGTAGCGGTCGTTGGTGGCATCGAAATTCTCCTTGATATTCACGAAGTCCACCACATAGCCATATTTGAAGTCATGGTAGGGACGGTTGACACGTGTCAAAGCCTGTAGAAGGTCATGTCCGTCAAGCGACCGTCCGAGATAGAGTTTCTTCAGACGCGGAGCGTCAAACCCGGTGAGAAGCATCTTGTTGACAATGAGCACATCCACCTCCTGCAGTTTCTTGAAGCCCTCGATGTATTCCTTGCGCTCCATCTTGTCCCCCTCGTCATGAAGAATAAGCGAAGCTGTCAAGGGCTTGTAGCCGGAAGGCAAGACCATAGGCTCTGCCGCCATTCCGGGTTGTTCCTCCTTATGCTGCCATATTCTCTCCGCATTGTGGAACCTCTCCTGCCACAAACGGAACATCTCCCTTGCCTGGGGATTGGTCTTGCAGACAATCATTGCCCCGACAGAATCATCGTTCTGCTCCCTGCGGAAACGCCGGAAGTCGGATATGATATAGTCAAGCAGCGCATTGAGGTAACTGTCATCCTCAATAATCTTGTCACGGTCAATGTCCGACTTCTTCACTTTCACACCGCCGGCCAATTTGTCGAGAATATCCTCAATCTTTTCCTTGTAAACAGTCTCGACAGGCTCGCGCATCAGCTTGCAAGTATAGCCGTCAGCGATTGACTTGTCGTAATAGTAGGTGTGGATATAGTCGCCGAACACGCGCCACGACTCCCGCTCCTCCTTCAGAAGCGGCGTGCCGGTAAGGGCTATCTTTACTGCGTTATGGTCAGCCTCGAGCAGGTTGGCAAGAAAACTGCCCTTGGGGTTATATCCGCGGTGAGCCTCGTCAATAAAGAAGATACGCTGCAAGTTGGTGCTGTAGCTGTCATCCACCCGCACCTTTGCCTTGTCTTCCTTGAACTTCTGGATGTTGACAACCATAATCTCCAGCTTGCCTTCATTGTTCTGCGTGATAGAGCGACTTGCGATGTCATTCATCAGTTCCTCACGGCTCCTGGCATTATGCACGATGAGTCCACGGGCGGCAAACTCGTCGGTAGCCTGTTCCATCAAGTCGATACGGTCAACAATGAAATAGAACTTAGCCACGATGTTCTGCCGAGCGAAGAAATCCGTCAGACTGCGTACGCTGTAATAGGCAAGAGCCGTCTTTCCGCTGCCCTGTGTGTGCCAGATAATCCCGCTCTTTATTCCTTTAGACAAGGTGCGGCGAATGGCAAAGGAAGCGAACAGTTGTTGGTAGCGCATGATGTGTTTCTGCAACTCCGTGCCTTGTGTGCCGTCCTCCAAATCAACCTTTTGTTCAACGTACGCTATGCCATAACGTAGCAGGAATAAGAAACGCTCCTTGCTGAGCATTGATGTGATGATGCGGTTGGTAGGCGTATTGACCTCCTTGTTGGTCTGATATTCCTTAAGGTTCTTTATGACCACACAGTTGCGGTGTTTCAAAACCTTATATTCGTCTTCATCCGTTATTTCCTTGTATGGATAACCGGAGACAAACGTCTTGTCCTCCTCCCGGAACACATTGAAGAAAGCCTTGCCCTTGGCAGGGCAGCAATAGAATGCGCCCTGAACAGGCACACGACTCTCATTGTCGTATTCCTGGTTGTTGGAGAATATCATCAACTGCGTAATATTAAAGAAACGGCGGAAGCACGATCTGCTCATTCGAGTATTGATACGTTCACGTTCCGCCAAGATACCCTCATGGTTATTAGGCTTCTTTACCTCAATAAAGGCCAGTGGCATACCATTGACGAAACATGTGATGTCGGGACGGAAATTATCCTCCGTGTCTTTGTTCTCACAAGCAAACTCAGTGGTGACGTGCCAGTCGTTGTTGTCGGGATTGTCAAAATCAACAAGTTTTATTCCGCTGTTGGCAGAAAGCATCTGATAGAACTCGCGTCCCAAGTCATCATTGCCGGCGGCGTTTGCAATCTTTGAAAACAACAAAGAGACATCTTGACTTGACATAGTGGGATTCAGACGCTTTGCAGCGTTGCGGAAAACGTCTGTCAAGATATTGGTCTTTGTGTCATAGGCATTGATATTGTCCAAGTAGGTATAGCCCAATTTACACAGATGCAGAGCAGCGGGAACTTGCACCCGGGTATTCTCATTGAAGTTAGAGTTTCCCATAAATATAGGTTTAGTCAAAGTTGATTATTTCGCTTACATTGACATTCAGCAACTCGGAAATTCGCTTCAGTGTTGCCAAATCGGGCTGTGTTGTATTGGTACACCACTTGGAAACAGTAGTCTGGTTAACGCCCAACTGTTCCGCAAGCCATTTGTTGGTCTTTTTGTTCTTTACCAATACAAGTTTTAGTTGATTTAAATCTTCCATACCGTCAATATATTGCTTTTTATGCAAAAATAAAGATTTTTAGATAGAAACCCTATTACTCAATTTAACCTTTAACAAGATATAACTTTACATCTACACTCCCCCCCCATTCTCCATAAATGTGCGCAAGTTGCGGATCCGCCGGATTTTTCCTGTCGATACAGGGACGGAATGAAGGGGGATAAAAGAAACCGCTTGCTGTCTTGCCTCGCGAGACAGTCCATATCGCGTTGCGATACGGTTTGTTTCGCGCTGTAAAACGGCCCGGATGAGCATGCCAAACGCACCGTTTGGCAGCGCGGAACAGGCCGTTTGGCGAGGCGGGACGCACCGTTCGGCAGCGCGGGGAGAAATTCAGGACGGAACCAGCCGTTCCGCGCTATCTTGTCAGCGAGAACTTCACGCTCACGCCGAAGTCCTGTGTCGTGGTGGGGTAGCTGCTGCTTGACAGCAGCGGCGTGTTGGTCTGGCGGTCGTAGTAGGCGCTCAGCGTGAGCAGGCGCGACAGCGTGTAGTCGGCCATGAATGACAGCTTGAAGGCCGAGTTGCCGCTGCTTGCCGCGCTGGTGACGGTGGCGATGTCGCGCGTGATGGCCGCCTGCTTGCGGAACGACAGGTCGAGGCGCAGGTTCAGGTCGTGGTTCACGCCGCCGCGCCCGGCGGTCTGCGTGGCCTGCCTGGCGTTGCTGGCGTTCTGCCTTGAGCCGCCGCGCTGCGACTTCTTGATTTTGCGCGAGGCGCCCGAGCCGAACAGCCGGAAGTTGCTGATGCGGTAGCCCATGCCCACCACCCAGTCCTTGCTGAGCGCCTCGTTCAGCTGCACGCTTGTGGTGCTGAGGCTCAGTACGCGCGTGGTGCGGTATTCCACCTTGCAGGTGAGGTTGTTCTGCAGCGTGACGTCGATGCCGAGCAGCGGCGAGAACGACTCGTTGATGCTCACCGTGCTCACGTTGAACATGCTGTTGGGCGCGGGGTTGCCCGTGGTCGCGTCGGTGATGAAGCCCAGTCCGTCCATGTACTCGCGCCAGGTGCTGAACGAGGCGTAGCTGCCCACGGCATACACGCTCTTGTAGCTGTGGTTCAGGTTGACGCTCTTGAAATGGTCGCGCAGCCACGGCAGCTTGCCCAGTCCGCTGTACTTGACAGTCCAGTTGGGCAGCAGCCGCTTCAGCGCGGGGAAGATGTCAAGGTCTGACCCTCCGCTCGAGGTGTAGGCCGAGAGGAAGGCCGGTATGAGCACGTCGGCGCTGTACCGGTTCACCTGGCCCAGCGCGGGGTTGTAGGCCGTTCCGCCCAGCTGGATGCCTTCGGCACTTGTGGTGCCCTGCGGGTACACGGCGTTGGCGTAGCGTCCCTGCACCTTCTGGCGGAAGCCCTCGATGCTGCGGCAGAACTTGCTGAACGTGCCCGAGGCGTAGCCGTTGTTGGCGTTGCCCATGCCCTCGAGCGCGCTCTTCAGGCTGATGGTGGTCATGGTGAACGTGCCGCTCTGTGTGGTGGGCATGCCGTCATACATAAACTGTATGCTGCGCGACTTGTTCACCGTGCGGCTGGCGTTGAGGTCGATCTTCAGGTCGCGCACAGGCTCCAGCGTCACCCTCACCTGCAGGTCCTCGCTGGCCGTCGTCGTGGCCGGCGTGGCGATGCTGTCGGCGCAGAGCAGCCAGCCGTTGTCATAGCTCTTGTTGATGTAGCCGTTGTCAATGAGGCCGAAGGCGAAGTCGAGGCCCGGCGCCAGCGCGCCGCCCGTGTGCTGGCCGAAGGCGTCGCCCACGTTGGGCATGAATCCCGGCAGGGTCATGGCATACTGGTTGCGGTAGGACACGCTCACGTTGCGCACCATCATGAGCGCGCGCGCCACATACTGTGCCGGACTGTACCACCACTGCTTGTCCAGCGGCTCCTTGGGCGTTACGCTCAGCTTCAGCTGCACGCTGTCGCGGTTCTTGATGAGGATGCGGTTGTCGTCAATCACCTTGTACTTCAGCTTGTAAGGCTTGCCCTCCTTGGTTCTTGCCGTCACGTAGATCCGCTTGCTCTTCTTGTTGTGCGTGATGGTGACCGTGGTGTCGGGCCTGAGCTTTATCTCTCGCTGAAACGAGTTCTTTTTCCTTTCCAGCTCGCGCTTCTGCCTGGCGTCGGCCGCCGTGCCGGCAGTCCCCTTCTTCCCGTCCTTGGCGTTGTCGCGGCTGTTGCCGTCCTTGCCGTCTTTCTGGCTTTTCGCGCCGTTCCTGCCGTTGGCCAGGCGCTCGCGGCCCTTCAGCGGCATATTCGGCCTGGCCGCCTGTTTCTTGAAACGCTCGTTGGCCTTTTTCAGGAACGGGATGTGGTTGTAGAGCGTCTCCATGTTGAGCGACGAGTTGATGTTGAGGTTGCGGTTCGACGTGACGGTGTTGCCCAGTGACGAGCCGTCCTCCAGCTCCGTGCCCCTCACCCACGAGTAGTTGGCCGTGTAGGTGGCGTCGGCGGTCACCCAGTCGAAGACGGGCAGCTTGTTGAGCGGGAGCCTGTACGAGGCGGTGAACGCCTGCTGGTAGTCGAGCGGTGTGCCCAGGTTCTTGATGCTGTGCCACACCGAGTCTTTCCACACGTGGTAGTCGTCGGGGTAGAGGTCTTTGTTTACCGGGCGGTTGGGCTCCTCGATCTCCGCGTGGGTGGCCGACTGGAAGCTGGCGTGCAGGTTCTTGGTGAAGTCCCACCGCAGCGAGAATTCCCGGTTCCACAGGAACTGCTGGCTGTAGGTCAGCGGCAGCTTGGCGTTCTCCGTGCTCTCCATGTCGCGCTCCTGCAGCTCGTAGTAGTTGCGAATCATCTCGCTGTTGAAGCCGATGCTCTGCGGCAGGTAGTTGAAGCCGAGCGACTTGGGGAAGTTGAGCCACTTGCTCCTGCCCTTGAGCCTCTTGAAAGGCTCGAATGTCTTGTACACCGGCGAGTAGCTGTAGTTCACCGAGCCGCGCCACTGGTCCTCGGTCTCGTAGACGGTGGTCTCGCCGCTGGTCCGGCGGTGCGAGTGGCTGTAGCTGAACGAGAAGTTGGCCGGGTCGTAGGGCATGGGGTGCCGCTTGGTCTTGATGCCCACGCGCACGTTGGACAGCGACAGGTTGGTGTTGGTTGTCTTTGTCACCGCTATCGACTCGATGGAGTCGCGCTCCTGCCTGCCGGCGGCCGCGTCGAGCGCGTCGTCCAGCAGCATGTCCGTGTCCAGCGGGTTATACTTGGGCCGCGTCTCCTCCTTGGTCACCGAGTAGTAGAGTGGGGCGGTCACCTTGGCCTTGTCGGGGAAGAACTTCCCCAGCTCCAGGCTGGCCGTCATGCTGTAAGTCTTGTAGTTGTCGGTGGAGCGGGCCGCCAGCCCCTCCTCCAGTCCTCCGAAGCCCTCGCTCACCATCTTGCCCGTGAGGTTCACCGTGCCGAAGTCGGACAGCTGCATGTTGAGCGCGCCCGAGGCCGCCCATCCCCCCTTGTTGTTAAACTCCAGCAGCCGCAGCTCGTTGACCCACACCTCGCCCGACTTGGGCTGGGCCGAGATGTTGCGTACGCCGATCATCATTGTCTTCACCTCGCCCAGGGTGGGGTTGCCCATCACCGTTATCTTGTTGCCGGGCTTGTCGCTGTCGTATTCCGTGTACTCGCGGTTGTACGAGGCCATGCCCGCGGCCCTCGACTTGTTGCGCGCCTTCTTGGCCGCGGTGAGCACCTCCAGGTTGATGTCGAGCAGGTTGTCCTGCGGCCACACCGAGGTGCGGTCTTCCGAGGAGTACTGCCCTTCGGGCGTGAGCTTCAGCGGAATCTCGTACTCGTAGTAGTTGCTCTTGTAGTCGCTGCCCAGGCGCACAAACACGGCCAGCTGGTCGCTCTGCAGGTTGGTGGTGTTCTGCAGCAGGGCGTTGGCGTGTACGAACATCTGAAGGCGCTTGTACTGCCTGAGGTCGAGCGAGGTCTTCTTGTAGACCGCCTTCGCCTCGTTCTTCGACAGGTTCTTCACAATCATGCTCATGGCCTGCTCGTTGCTCTCCACCATCTGCGGCTGCGAGGGGTCGGTCACGCGGCTGATGCCCGGCGGCAGCACGTAGTTCACCGGCTTCTTGTCGGTGTACTCCTCGATGTTCACGTTGCTCACCTCCATCGTGCCGGTGCTTGCCGCTGCCAGCGGGCTGAGGTTCTGCTCGTAGGCGCGCCACTCGCCGCGCACCAGGTCGAGGCTGCCGAAGCGGAGCACGATGGGCTGTGTGAACTGTGTGAGGAACATGCGCATGAAGCGTATTGACGACAGGTCGCTGATGGAGCCGATGCGCTCGCGGTCGGCGGCGTTCACCGGTATGCGGAACTTGTACCACTTCACCTTCTCGGTCTTGCCGTTGCGCAGCCGTGCGCTGGTCTCCCTCACGTCGGCCAGGTAGTTGTTGCCCACGTTGTTCTCGTTCACGTCCTCGGGCCTTATGCTCACCCTGTACTGGTAGTAGCGCTCGTACTCGTTGAGGGTGTAGTCCTGGTTGATGTCCTCCACGTCGGGCGTGGTCTTGTAGGACGTGTCGTAGCTCTCGTTGTTGTTGTCGCTGTCGGGCGAGTTGCCCTGCGGGTTGTTGATGCGCTTGTAGCGTTCCAGGATTGACCTGCGCTCGCGGTCGTAGTCGGAGCCGCGGTAGTAGTGGTAGTTGTCGTTGGCCGGGTCGGCAGTCCAGGCCTGCCGGAGGCTGTCGTTGGCGAGCGAGGTCACCATGGTGTTGAACTCCTGGTAAGGCCCGAACGTGCGCTCCTCCTCATCGTTCAGTCCGTTGAGGCCCACGTCCTGCTTCTCGCGCGAGCCCTTGGTCGTGGCGAAGGCGTAGGTCTGCGTGGCCTGCACCGGAATCTTGCCCCACTGGGTGGTGACAAAGCTGCTGGTGCCGTCTACCGGCATGCCGCTCTCGTAGAATTTCTTGCCGTCGCGCAGCACGTCCTCGCTCACCTCGCCGAGGTTGATGTAGAGGTCGCCGCCGAACGCCGGTGCGTCGGGCCGCTCGCGCGAGTAGATGAAGGGGTCGAGCAGCCAGAACTCGATGTACTCGATGTTGGCCGCCTCGAAGTCGGTGGTCTCCAGCTTGCGCATCATGCCGCCCCACTTCTGCTCCGGCTGCCGCAGCGAGCCGTCGGCGTTAAGCTGTGTGGTGAAGTTGTAGGGGCCGCGCTCCGTGGGGTAGTAGGCGATGTTGAGGATGGGCAGGGTCGATGTGGCGCCGTTGTAGGTGCTCTGGTCGCGGTTGGGGTACAGCTCGCTCACGTAGACCTCGCGCACGTAGTGGTTCGACAGCTGCTCCAGGTCACCCTTGATGTGGCTCGGGGTGAGCGAGCTGCTCTGGTAGGTGAACAGCGGGTCTATGGTGTACCACGCCATCTGCGCGCGGTTGAAGCCGCTGGTCAGTCCGTCCTTGTCGCCGCTCTCGCCGAACTTTGTCGGCACGCTCGACAGCACCCACGACTTGGGGTCGCTCACGGAGATGCCGTTCTTGGTGTTCTCGAAGTCGTCGACATACGAGGCGTTGTCCTGCGTGCCGCTGGCCTGCCCGGCCACCAGCTGGGCGAACTCGCCGGTGAACGACAGCTGCGAGGGCTGCGTGAGGTGCAGGCCCGGCAGCTTGTCGAGCATGTTGGTGAGCCACTGGCTCTCCTTCTTCCAGTTCATGTTCAGTCCCCACAGGAAGTTGTTCAGCGGCTCGGCGCCCATGGCCACCTTCGAGGTGAGGCTCTGCTCGCGCAGGTGCTGGAGCGTGCCGCTGAGCTGGAAGTTCTTGGTGAAGTCGTATTCCCAGTTCAGGCCCATCATGGTCTTGCGCTGCATGCCGTAGTCGGTGTTGCTCTCCAGGCTCACGTTGACCGCCGTCCCGGCGTCGATGATGCTCTGGTTGAGGATGGTCACCTCGCCGTTGGCATAGTCGACGCTGTAGTCGGAACCCTCGGTGAGCACCACGCCTCCGGCGGTCACCACCACCGAGCCTTGCGGAATGTTGTAGGCGCCCAGCGAGATGACGTTGGCCGACGTGCCCTTGTACTGTCCTGTCAGCACAAACTTGTCTTTCTCGGCCACCTGCTTGGCCGCCGTCTTCGTGGTGTCATAGAGTTCGGTAAAGGCATACTGGCGCGCCCGCTCGCTGTCCACGCCCTTTTCCTCCAGCTGCTTGCGCAGCGCCTCGCCGAAAGGCTCGGCCGAGGGGAAGAACACGCGGCCGTTGCTCACGGTGTATCCCTCGACAAAGTCGAAGTAGCCGTTCGGCCTGATTTTGTTGTTGTTGTCCAGCCGGTCGGCCCCCATCAGCTTGATGAGGGTGTAGTCTTTCACCTGGCTCTCGGGGAGGTAGGTGAGGTAAACGCCTGTGGTGTCGCTCTGGTACTTCACGTCAAGGCGGAATTTCGCCTTCTCCACCGTCGACGCCAGGAAGTAAACGTTCTTCATCATCAGCCTCCAGTTGCCCATCTGGGGCGTGTTGCTCGTGTTTTTCAGCGACTTCACGAACAGCGCCTCGGCGGTGTTCGTGTTGTCGGCGGCAAACTCGCCCACCTGGTAGGTCTGTCCGCCCAGGGTGTATTCAAAGGCCACGGCCAGCACCTGGTCGGTTTGCAGCGTGCTTTTCAGCGACACGTAGCCCAGGGCCGTGTTCACCGTGTATTCAGAGGAGCTGAGCAGCCGCGCGCTCTGCACCTTCTCGTAGTCCACGCCGCCGGCAAACCCCGGTATGGCGTCGAGCACGGTGCTGGTCTGGTCAATGTCGCGGGCGGCCGCATAGTCGTGGGTCATGGCGTAGTACTCCGTGTTGGCGCCGTTGGCCGGCGGCACCTCGCCGCCCCCGCCCCAGATGGCGTTGGCCGTGTGCATGCCCTCGCCCAGGTCGGTCAGCGCCACGATGTTGCGCGAGTTGCTGGTGGTTCCGGTCTTGTTGGTCACCCACACCTCCATGCGCGTAATCTTCACGCCGGTCATCAGGTTGGGCAGTGTCTTCATGGCCCGGTCATATTTCTCGCGGAAATAGTGGGCCAGGAAGAAGTGGCGGTTCTCCTCGTAGTCGGCGGCGTCCATCTCGAAGGCGGTGGTCTGGGTGCCGCCGCGCGACGACACGCTCTTGCTTGTCGAGTTCTTCCGCGAGAGCACCGTCTGGAGCTTCAGCTTGCCAAACTGCAGGTCGGTGCGCACGCCAAACAGCGAGCTGGCGCCCTGGACGAGCGAGGAGTTCGAGGGGAAGGTCACGTTGCCCGCCTCCACCAGCTTGATGATTTCGTCCTCCTTGCCCTCGTAGCGCAGCTTGATGTTCTTGGTGTCAAAGTCGAAGGTGGCGTCGGTGTTGTAGTTCAGGTTCATGTTCACCTTGTCGCCCACCTTTCCAGTGAGGTTCAGGTTGATTTTCTCGTCAAAGTCAAACTGCCTGGTCTTGCGGTTGCGGATGGGCAGCGACGGGTTGTCGATGTTCTTCAGCGTGGCGCCCACCTTCAGCTCTGCCGTTCCCTGGGTCTTGATGCGCACGCCGCCCGGGCCGAAAATCTTTTCGGCCGGTCCCAGGTCGAACTTCATGTCGGTGAAGTCGAACTTCTCCTTGCCCTTGCTGGCCACGTTCTCCGCGTCCTTCTGGCGGAAGAAGGCCTGCATGGCGCGCTTCCCGCTCCATGCCATATATTCGTCGGGGGTCATCAGCACCGGGGTGTTCAGGTAGGTGCCGCCCATTTTCGAGCCGATGAAGTAGAGGCCCAGCGAGTCGTTGTATTCGGCCTCCTGCTTGATGTTGTCGGGTGTCTTCAGGTCGAGCGCCGTGGTGTCAAGGTCGGATGTGGTGACGGGTGCGGTGCGCTTCACGCGCCAGCGCGCGTGCAGGAGCGAGTCGGGTATGCTGTCATCAGCGGATGCCAGCGCGGGCTGCGCCTTGGGCTTCGGCCGCTTCCGGGTGTTGTCGTCCTGGGGTGCGGCCAGACAGACCGCCCCCAGCAGGCATATAAATATGTACAGGTACCTTTTCAATTCACTTCCAACTCGGTTTTTCCCACTCGGCTTGACTTCAGCCTCGGCTTCCCCTCAGCGGGCCTTCCTTCACTTGATGAGCTTCAGTGCCATCTTCACCACCTGCTCGACCGGTGCGTCGGGGTGCTCGCGCATCAGCTCCACCACCACTTTCTGCGACGGGGCGGGGGCGAAGCCGAGCATGGTGAGCGCGCCCACGGCCTCGTCTTTCACCTGGCTGTCCACCGGTGGCTCCATGCTGCCGCCGGCCGGTATCTCGTCGGCGATGCCGAGGGCCACAATCTTGTCGCGCAGGTCGACGATGATGCGCTGCGCCGTCTTCAGCCCGATGCCCTTCACCGTCTTGATCATGCGCTCGTTGCCGGTCGATATGCAGTTGCACAGCTCGGCTGTGCTCATTGCCGACAGCATCATGCGCGCCGTGTTCACGCCCACGCCCTGCACGGTGATGAGCAGCTCGAACATCTCGCGCTCTTTCTTTCCGGCAAAGCCGTACAGCAGGTGGGTGTCCTCGCGAATCACCTCGTAGACATACAGCTTGACCGCTTTCTTGCCCTGGATGGCACTGTACGTGTTGAGCGAGATGTTCAGCCCGTAGCCCACGCCGCACGCCTCGACCGTGGCCATGGCCGGTGTCAGCTCGGCCAGCTCGCCCTTGATGTATTCAATCATTGTCAGTAATCCTTTTCACTAATAACGCCATCCGGCCCGTTTTATTGTTGTCGGCCTGCCAAAACGGCTCTTTTGTGCCGCTCTTTTGTGTCGGCCTCGCGCTCCTTGACCTGCTGCCGCTACCGGTCTGCCGGCCTGTCAGCCACCGTGCAGCTGGTGGTGTGCAGGGGTGGAGTGCGGGGGCGATTTTGCCAAATATGGTGTTTCATTCCTACCAATGAAACACCTTTTTGATAGGAAAGAGACACCTTAGTGGAGGAAAGAGACAGTCTGCGTGGCACTTTTTGCTTATTTTTGCAAACTGTCTGCAAACCGGCAAAATGCAAACCGTTGCAGAAATATAGCCATTGGACAAGGTGTGAACAAGAACAAATTAACAATACAGACAATCTTTTAATTTTAAAAATGAGAAACAATCAATCATGCAAACTGTGCCGCTGGCTGCCTTGCTTGCTGGCGCTCCTCATGCTGCTGTGCCTGCCCGTCCGCCTGGCGGCGGCGCTGGCAACCTCGGCTGGCAGTCCTGTGGCTTATGCCTCCTTCAGCGAAAAGGCCTCTACACTGACCTTCTGCTATGGCGACTTGCCCGCAGGGCAGTCGGCGAAACTTTACATCCTATACCCCGACAGCCTGGCAGAAGAAGAGGGGGGGGTAAACCTGAAGCATCCAGGGTGGGACAGTGGCGTGAAGTCTAACACAGAGACTGTTGTCTTTGATGAGAGTTTCAAGGATGCGCGCCTCAAGTCGTGCCAGCAATTATTTAGCAATTTTCAGCAACTCACCACCTTTAAGGGCTGGGAGAACTTTAACACCTCAGAAGTGACGAGTATGGCCGAAATGTTTACTTTCTGCAACGCCATACAGTCGCTCGACCTCTCCGGCTTCAACACGGCGAATGTAACGGATATGAGCCAGATGTTCAATTACTGTCAGTCGCTCGT
>CALBLK010000019.1 GCA_937895845.1 uncultured Prevotella sp.
GCTTCTATCCACAAAACGCATGACGGCAATGACAAAAGGAATAGACCCGAAATTTTAGGCAATCATGTATCGTTTGGCAACATGTTTTTGGGTTAGCATCCGCACTGCTTCCCCACAGGGTTTGTCGGTTGCGCCGTTTTACATCTACTTTCCTACAAAACGAATGCATGAACGTATAAAGATTATTAAATGCATTGATTCGGACTTAACAGATTGCAAATTGATATATTACTGAACGACAGCGACATAAAAAGTAGTTTATTCGTATTTGTCCAAGAAATTCTATTCAGCAAATAGGTTAATAAGCATTTATTTATTTTGACTAATGGATGAAAGTGTTTAATTTTGCAATGTAAAAAGATTGAAAGGTTGATATTGAAAGGTTCCTACGGCATTTTAGAAAGAGTTTAGGACAATGCGTAATATTGACAACAGAAGAATGAGGTTTGCATGGCTGCTGATGTTGGTGTATGTGCCAATGATGCTCGCCACCACCTTTCACCACCACGCGGAGGCGGAAGGCACAGCCGCTATTACGTCCTATTGTCAAGATTGTACGCATCACATCCACCATGATGGCCATCTCACAACGCAACAGATCTCCACGCACGAGTGTGTGTTGTGCCACTTTCAGAGTTTGCCATACCTGGTGTCAACCATTGTTCACATAGCAGTGTTCATTGCTATGGTTCACACAGCCCTTGTCGTGCCTTGTCTGTTGCTCAAGACTCGTCAAGGCGAAACACATTCAACACGCGCGCCCCCAGCATTCCCCGTCTTTGTAGTTTTTTGAAGATTCATCAAAACAAAATCGGCTATCGCTACACACTTTAGTCGGTTCAGCCGATAGAATTTCAAAGATTTATGATGGAGAACAAGAAGATTGCATTCGTTGCGCTTCCTCTTTTCATCAATTTCAGTCATACGTATGCATCGGGTGCCAAGCTGATTTCCCTGTCGAAAGATTCGGTAAGGATTACGGCTGTGGCAGACAGTGCAAGACGAATGATGAGGGATGGTGTATCCCTGAAAGAAGTTGTGGTAAGCGGAAGTTCCAACAAAGAAGTGCAGATGAAGTCAGCACTCAACGTGGTGATGGCAAGCCGACAATTCATGGAAGAGAATTTCAGCGGCTCGCTGATGCAGACGCTGAGCCGGCTGCCAGGCATTCAGGCAAAGAGCGTTGGTTCGGGAGAGTCAAAGCCCATGATTCGTGGCTTGGGGTACAACCGTGTGTTGGTGGCAGAGAATGGCATCAAGCATGAAGGCCAGCAATGGGGCGATGACCATGGACTGGAGACAGACCTGTATGCCATCGACCAAGCAGAGGTCGTCAAAGGCCCCGCTTCGCTCACCTACGGTTCCGATGCCATCGGTGGTGTCATCAACCTAAAGAGCAACGCCATGCCGCTGAAGAGGTTTGCCGGACAGGTGTATCTCTTCGGCAGGACCAACAATGAGTCGGCAGGCTCATCGGTTCGGTTGGCAGGCAGAAGCGGAAAGTTCTGGTACAAGGCCAATGCCACATGGGTGGACTATGCCGACTACAAGGTTCCTGCCGACAGCATCGAGTACTACTCCTATTGGATCAAGCTCAAGGACCGGCGTCTTCGCAACACGGCGGGTCGCGAGCTGGACGGGAATCTGATGCTCGGGTATGCCGGGGACAGATGGAACACCTCTTTTCGTATCGCTGATGTGAATTCGAAAGCAGGCTTCTTTGCCAATGCCCACGGTTTGGAGGTGAGGCTGTCAGACATTGACTATGACAGTTCGCGTCGCGACATTGACTTACCTTACCATACCGTCAACCATTTCTTGGTATCCAACCATACCGACTGGAACTGGGCGGACGGCATACTGGAAGGCGATTTCGCCTATCAGAGCAACCGGCAGCGAGAACTCGCCGAGCCAGTGTCGCATGGCTATATGCCGATACCGCCGAGCACATTGGAGAGAAGCTTTACAAAGCAGACTTTCTCAGCCCAAGTGAAGGCGATGCAGCAGATGGGCAAGCACGAGCTTCGGGCGGGAGCCAATGTCGAGTGCCAGCGCAACCGCCGAGGAGGATGGGGATTCATCTTGCCAGACTTCGAGCAGTTGACCTTTGGCGCCTTCGCCATGGACAAGTGGAGCTTGAGCGACAAGTTCAGTTTTACCGCCGGGGCGAGATTCGACCGTGGAAGCGTGAGGATTCACAGCTACCGTGATTGGTATAAGACACCGATTTATGGGCAACAAGGAGATTCCGCTTATATGGAACGTTCCGCCAGTCTGAGTCGCAGTTTCAACAGCTTCACTTGGTCGGTGGGCGTGAATCGGATGCTGGGCGACTGGGTGCTCAAGCTCAATGTGGGCAAGAGTTTCCGTATGCCGATAGCCAAGGAGTTGGGAATGGACGGTGTGAACTACAATCTCTTCCGCTATGAGAAAGGAAGCACCAATCTGAAACCAGAGGAAAGCTACCAGGTGGATGCGGGCGTCGTATATGAACAGGGTGTGCTTTCGGTGCAGTTGACCCCTTATCTCAACTATTTCCCCAACTATATCTATCTCAACCCTACGCCTCAGTACAAGGAGGGCTTGCAGCTCTACTATTACACGCAGGCCAAGGTGCTGAGATGGGGCTTTGAGGCAAGCCTGTCGTGGAAGATTCTTCCTTGTCTGCTGCTGGGTGCCGATGGCGAGTACCTTTACGCCAATCAGCTCAGTGGAGAGAAGAAAGGCTATGGCCTCCCGTTCTCCACCCCGTGGTCGGCTCGCGCAGAGCTTCGCTATCTTTTGCCAGCGCAAGACCCTGCTAAGTCGGGATTCGTGGCATTGGAATGGCAGGTGGTGGGAGCGCAGAACAGGATCGTTCCTCCTGAGGAAAAGACCAAGGGACATCAGCTCTTGAATGCTCGCGTAGGGAAGAAGCTCAAGTTTGGCGGCAACCAGTTGGAGCTGACGCTCCGTGGAGAGAACTTACTAGGCAAGTGCTACTACGACCACACCAGCTATTACAGACTGATAGGAGTGCCGGAGCCAGGGAGAAACTTCTCAGCGATGGTTTCCTGGATGTTTTAAGTCCTTCCTCTATTCATAGGGGCAGGACATCCATTAACTATTATAAAAAAGCAAACAACAATGAAAAAGATAATGTTTTTAGCAGCCACTGCGCTGTTCTGTGTTTTTAGTTTAGTATTTACGTCTTGCAGCAGCGATGATGATGATGCAAAGCAGAGTGTAGCAAAGCCAGTTGCAGCCCTTGCCGAGGTGGGCGAGGAAAATTCCAAGGAAGCCATCGCCGGCAAGGACCTCCACTTGGAGGGCGACTTGGAGGCTGAGGGTTTGATAGCCCGCATTGACGTGACGATTGCCACAGCTGACGGCAAGACCAATATTGTTCAGAAATCATATACGGACGGAAAGTACATCGGTGTGAGGAATACCACGTTCCACGAGCATCTTGACATCCCTGCCGACGCTGCCCCGGGTGCTTACAAAGTGACATTTGTCGTCACTGACAAGTTGGGCCAGAGTACTACCTTCACTTCCGACCTTACAGTCAAAGCTCTCGACAAGACAGCCCCTGCCATCACTTTCAAGGAAGTGGGCGAGAACGATAGCCACAAGGCTGTGACAGGTCAGAAGATGCACCTGGAAGCACAGATTGAGGCTCCTCACAAGATAGCCAAGATAGAGGTTGAATTTCACAACACAGCCGCCGGCTACGAGCATGTGTTTACCTACACAGGCGAGAAGTATGTGGGCGAGACTTCTGTGCTCTTCCATGAGCATCCTGAGATTCCTGCCGACGCTCCCGAAGGTGAATATCACATCCACTTTACTGTAACCGATGCCGCTGGCAATTCTACGACAGAGGAAGCCGAGGGGATTCAGATTACCAAGGAATAATTAGTGTGTGAGATAAATTTAGGATGCCGGCCACTTGGCTTTTGCACTTGGGTGCTGAGCCAAGAGGCTCAAACTTTAACCACAATCGGCCATCAGGCCAGAACAAGCAGCAAGCCTGGCACAAAGCCTGGTGGCCGATTTGGGTTTAATAATGCGTAAGAACGATGAAAAGGAATACACTTCATTTGCTATATACATTTTGTTTGGCAACGGTCATGGGCGCAGCAGTCAGCCTGTCCTCATGCGCCAGTGATGATGACGATACCACCAAGGGCAATGACCAAGAGAAGCCCAAGATAACGGAGGGCGAGTTAGCAAACCCTATTGACTGCCAGCAATACAAGAGGGGCGAGACCATCGCCTTTCGCTACACTTTTACTGATAATGTTGAGCTCGGCAGCTTTAACATAGAGATACACAACAACTTCGACCACCACACTCATTCAACTTCGGCTGGCGACTGCCCACTTGATGCTAAAAAGCCCCCTGTGAACCCATGGGTGTACAATCAGGACCAGGCCATTCCGTCTGGTTTGAAATCTTATGAGGCAAAAGTCAACATTGACATTCCTAAGGACATAGACCTTGGCGATTACCATTTCATGATACGTGTAACAGACAGGGCTGGCTGGCAGCAGCTCAAAGCCGTAAGCATCAAGATAAAAGAATAACGTGCGCATTTGAATATAGAAGCAGGACATAATAAAAAATAAAAGACAAAATGAAATCAAAGATTTTTCAGTTGATGCTCTTTGCAGGTGCATTGACAGTCTCATTTACAGCCCAAGCAACAAAAGTTAAGAACCATGGCATAGCTTCCTCCATAAACAAAGATGCAGAAGTTGAGAACATCACCAAGAGCACAGATGCCAATGTGTTTGGCCATGTGGTGGATGTCAAGACACGTGAGCATATACCCTATGTCATCATTCATGTGAAAGGAACCACCCTTGCCACTGCAACTGACAGGACCGGACATTTCTTCTTGAAAAACATGCCAGAAGGTACGTTTGTCATAGAGGCCAAATACATGGGCTATACTACTCAGTCTAAAAGCGTGACAATCAAAAAGGATGAGACTAAAGAGGTGAATTTCAGTCTCTCTCCCAACGATTTGATTCTTGACGAGGTAGTCGTTTCCGCCAACAGAAGCGAGACCGAACGAAGATTGGCTCCAAATTTGGTGAATGTGATTGGCGGTAAACTTTTTGACATCACACAATCCACTTGCTTGGCGCAAGGACTCAACTTCCAGCCTGGCGTGCGTACTGAGGACAACTGCCAGAACTGTGGCTTTACCCAGGTGCGCATCAATGGTCTCGATGGTCACTATTCGCAAATATTGGTGGACTCGCGCCCTGTGTTCTCCTCTTTGAACGGTGTGTATGGACTGGAGCAGATACCAGCCAACATGATTGACCGCGTGGAGGTGGTTCGTGGTGGAGGCTCTGCCCTCTTCGGCGCATCTGCCATCGGCGGGACTATCAACATCATCACAAAGGAGCCTATCCGCAATTCGGCTTCATTCGGACATACTTTCATGTCGGTGGGCGGCGCTAACTCGTTCGATAACGTGACGACTGGCAATGTCTCCTTGGTGACCGACGACAACAAGGCGGGCGTTTATGCCTATGGGCAGACTCGCACTCGCCAGGGCTACGACCACGATGGCGATGGATACACAGAGTTGCCCGAGTTGAACAACCAGACTTTCGGCCTCAATTCCTACCTCCGTCTCAGTCCTTACTCTAAGTTGAGCCTCCAGTATCACGGCATCCATGAATTCCGCCGTGGCGGCAACAAGCTCGACCAAGCACCCCACGAGGCTAATATCGCCGAGCAGGTAGAGCACAACATACAAGGTGGTGGGCTCACCTATAATTTCTACTCTCCCGACGAGAAGAATCGCCTTTCGGCTTATTTCTCTTTCCAGACAACGGCACGTAAAAGCTACTATGGCGGCATCGGAGAAGGAACAAAAGATGATGTAGAGACGGCAGAAAAAGCTTACGGAACTACTCACAACTTTACTTATGTGGCAGGAACACAGTATGTTCGCTCATTCAGCAAATTGCTCTTTATGCCATCCGACCTGACTCTTGGCGCAGAATACAACCTTGATGGTTTGAAAGATGTTATCTTGGGTTACGACCGTCACTTCAGGCAGGATGTTCGCATCGGAAGTTTCTTCTTCCAGAACGAGTGGAAAAACAAGCAATGGAGCTTCCTCTTGGGCGGTCGATTGGATAAGCACAACTTGGTGGATCATGTCATCTTTAGTCCTCGTGCCAACCTTCGCTTCAACCCAACAGAAAACATCAACCTGCGCATCACTTATGCCAGTGGATTCCGCGCTCCGCAAGCATTTGACGAGGATTTGCACGTTGGCGTAGTAGGTGGCGAGCGATTGGTTACGGTATTGGCGGATAACCTGAAAGAGGAGCGCTCCAATAGCTTCAGCGTGTCAGCCGACTTGTATCATAAGTTTGGCAATGTACAGACCAATCTCTTGATAGAGGGATTCTATACCGACCTCAACAATGTGTTCGCCCTTCGCCAGCTGGACCAGCCCGATGCGCAGGGCAATACCGTGCAAGAGCGTTACAACGCCTACGGAGCCAAGGTGTTGGGATTGAACATCGAGGGTAAGGCGATGTTTACCCGTTGGTTCTCTCTCCAGGCAGGCATCACCCTCCAGCAGAGCCACTACGATGAGGCTATCGCCTGGAACGACGAGGAGCCTGAGCAGAAGTACAAGAAGATGATGCGCACACCTGACACATACGGTTATTTCACCGCATCATTCACCCCAGTGAAGCGCTTCACGGCTTCGGTTACAGGCAACTATACGGGTAGTATGCTTGTCGGCCACTCTGCCGGTTCTGGCGTGGAGGAGCCTGTGGCAGTAAACACGCCTGAATTTATGGAGGTAAACATGAAGTTGTCGTACGATTTCCCAGTCACCAAGTATCTCACACTCCAAGTGAATGGTGGCATCCAAAATATAACCAATTCGTACCAAAATGACTTCGACAAAGGTTGGAACCGTGATTCTGCCTACATCTACGGTCCCGCACTCCCACGAAGCTACTATGTTGGAATGAAAGTCAGCTATTAAGCGTGAGGCTCAATCGTTTGTCAATTAACCAACAGTCGACTTGGCTGTATAAACGCGTATGAAGTGAGTTCAATGAAATACAACACCCTGTGAAAATAGGTCATTCCACTTTTTCAAAGTGATTTCATTGAACTCACGTTAAATATTAGGTTACTATGGTTTGTGATAAAAAATATTTGCTTATTGCAGCATGTCTGTTGTGGATTGTGAACTCTTCTCATGCACAATACAACATGGACAATCTGTCTCGATGTTTCGAACAGCAACAAAAGACTTATCCCCAGGAAAAAATATCGACACACGTTGCCAGTCCGTACTGTATGCCAGGCGATAGGATATGGTTCAGAACCTATGTGGTAGACGCCATTGACAACACGCCTCTGAACAAGGACAAATATGTGTATGCAGAACTGATTGACACACGCGGCCTGGTAGTGAAGCGCGTAAAGGTGCTCAGCAACGGGGGTGTTTTCGCTGGATATTTGGATATACCAGCAGGTATCTTCCCTGCCCATTATTTCTTGCGGTGCTACACGCTTTACTCCGCAGCATTGGCCGGTTATGACAATTTAATACCAATCAATATCGGTGTAACGCCGGCGGCCAATCTGCCAAGTGACAGCATTGCCGGGTGCACAATGGCCATGAATGGAGTGCTGCACTGCAAGGATGTGGGAAATGCCTTTCGTATCTGGATGGACGCAGACCAGCGGAAGAGCCTGGGGTTGGCGCTTGTGGCACGTGGCTGCCTGGTCTGCACGGAGACTCTGAAGCCTGGCGTGGCGATGCTGTTCGAGAAGGCGAGGATGCCACAGGGTATCTCGCAGTTCTTTGCCTTTGACGACAGCCTCCGTGTCGTTGGCAGGAAATTGGTTTTTATGCCCGACGGCGATGGAATAGCAGAGATTAGCTTCACTGGCAGCAGTCTTGACAATGCAAGCAACAGCCAAATTGTTCTTACGGTTCCCAACTGTAATGACTCTGCCTCACTGTCACTTTCTGTCACCAAAGATTCAGCCGGCACAGACACACCAGTTTCTCCGACTGCATTCCAACTGTTGGTGTCACAGGAAATCAAAGGTGGGCTGCCATGGGCGGATACCAGCCGGGGCAACACGCCCGAAGCCCTGGCACGCCTTGACTCGTTGCTGAATTATGTGGTGGGTGACAGGTGCTGCGTGGACAGTGTACTGAAAAAGAGATACAGGCGTTCGCCTATTCCCCATGAAACAACACAGGTCTTGTCCGGGTGTGCCATGACCACCTCACCTCACGCCGGGAATGCGTCCTATTCACGGATAAACCTTATTTCATCACAGGCTGATATGTTTGCCGTGCAGACTGCGGACAAGAACGGGCGGTTTGCCTTTTCCGGGTTGGACTATGCAGACAGTACGATTTACATGCTGAACGCTACTACAAGCTATACCAAAGAAAGAACGGAGGTAAAGGTGGACGAGGTTAGCTATCCGAAGGTTGACGAGTTGTCCGTCAGGCGGCAACTTGGGACAGGCAAATATTCAGGCAAAGGCTTTTCCTACGACTCGAAAGGCGGAATCATGCTTGACGACATACTGGTAACGGCAAATAAAAGGCCTCAGGTGCAAGGCACGTTTTCTTCGCTGGCCAGTTATTCTGTGACATCTGACGAGATTGACTTTCTTGACGCCACCTGTATCCATGAATTGCTGCGGCGCATGCCGGCAATCTATATGAAAGGCGACACTGCCTATATCAGAGGGCCTGTTTCTATCAAGGGTAACATTCATGCTGCCGTTGCACTTGACGGCTTTATTCTTGACGACTCCTTTGACCTTGACAACATCTCAATGCAGGATATTGCACGCATTGATGTGTTTAAAGGTGGGAACGCGGTGATTTGGGGCGCACAAGGCGGAGCTGGGGTTATATCGATAACAACCAAGAAAGGCACCGGGCCTTATGACAATAACAAGAACCGCATTTCCCGATGCACACCTCTGGGCTACCAGCAGCCAAAGTCTGTTTTCTTCAACCGTGACAAGGGCAGCAAACGTTCTGTTTACTGGAACGGCGATGTCAGGATGCACAACGGCAAGGCAGTTGTCAACATTCCGTTTGCCTTGCACAACGGGCATTACACCATCCGTGCGGAAGGAGTTACAGACAGCGGCCTTATCGTCAACGGCGAGCTAAAATTCCCAATCGCCAACAAAAAGGGAAAGGACAGCCCATAGCGAAATCCCCGGCCCGAGGGGGTTCGGGGCCGGGGATTTCGCTATGGGCCTTGGTGTATGCCGTTCTCGCTACCTCTTCACTTTCACGCTGACCACGCCGCCGTCGCTCATTTTGCGGCAGACAATGCAGATGCGGCCTGGGAGTGGAGAGGCAATGCGCTGGCCCTGCAAGGTGTAACAGGTCTCGCTAACTGTTTGGGCATCAGCTGCACCATCGACCTGCGCGTTTTCTATGCCCGTGGCTTGAGCCGCCTCGCGCACACCGGCATGCATGCCATAGTATGCCGGTTTGGGGTTCAGACTGCCATCGTAGAGCAGCGGGTTCCTGCCGCCACGCCATGTCATGGCATCGGTCAGGCCCCAGACCGTCAGTTCGTTGCAATTGCCGGCGCCCATGGCGACTTTAGCGATGTTGTAGAAGTCTTTTGCCTGTTGCAGACGGTTAGCTTCACTGTCCGTCATGCCAAGGTCAAGCTCGGTGATGACACAGCGCAACCCGATAGCATTGAAACGGTCAACAGTGGCTTTCAGCCTGGCAGCATCAACCTTGCCCACATCAAGGTGGCACTGCAACCCCACTCCGTCAATGGGCACACCGCTCTCTTTCAGGTGCTTGGCAAGGTTATAGAAGGCCTCGGCCTTGGCTTGTCCCTGGAACTCCACACCATAGTCGTTAAGGATAAGCTGTGCATCAGGGTCTGCTTTGCGCGCCAGCCTGAAAGCCTGTGCAACATAGTCTTCACCGGCATAATTCCAAATGGAAGATGCGCGCAGCTTGTAACCGTCCGGGTCAGTGCGCACGACAGACTGGTCGTCATCAAGCACCTCGTTACACACATCCCATTCTGCCACCTTGCCCTTCCAGTGCGTCACCACATTGCCAATGTGCTTTTCCATGATGTCGAGCAGCTGCTGCCTGGTGAAGTTCTTGTCGTTTTTCTTGCCGTCCGAGCTTAGCCAGGCTGGCACCTGGGAGTGCCACACAAGGGCATGCCCCCTTATGCGCATGTTGTGCTTCCTGGCGAAAGCCACCAGCCTGTCGCCGTTGTAGTAGTTGAACACTCCCTGCGACGGTTGGGTGGCGTCAAATTTCATCTCGTTCTCACACACCACCATATTAAACTGCCTGGCGAGCAGCTGTGTCTTCTCGTCATGCTCATCTTCCAGGTTTATCTTGCCGTCATAGAGTGAAACGCACGTGCCTACGTACTTGCCTGCATTTTCAGCATAGACGCGCAGTGGCGTAGCGTCGAGTTTCTCCTTGTCAATGTCAATGGAAGTGTCGTCCGGCCTGGTGTCGTCTTCGGTGTCCTCGGTCCACTCTCCCTGCCCGCCATATTCGAGCGATGTCACACACGCCACCAGAGCAAGCGTTCCGTCGGTCTGCTTCACCTCGCTGGTCTTCCATGTGTACTGCTTGGGGTAGCGCATCTCGAACTCCAGGCCCTCTGATTTCGACGCATAGGTGAGCAGGGGCAGCCGGTCACCCACTTTGAGTGTCGGGTTGCTGGTCAGTTCAATGTATATGCGCGGCTTTTCCCCAGACACCGTGAA
Organism: uncultured Prevotella sp.; assembly: GCA_937895845.1. Taxonomy (GTDB): domain Bacteria; phylum Bacteroidota; class Bacteroidia; order Bacteroidales; family Bacteroidaceae; genus Prevotella. The sequence continues at coordinate 10,786 of CALBLK010000019.1, forward strand.
ATCCTCCATCTTGTCGTTAAGTGTGAGGGTGCCGTCCACATGGAGCTGGTCGTAACGTTCGCTGTCGGTCACTTCAAACTTGATTTTCGACTTCGGGTGGACCACCAGGTTGGGCTTCGCGCTGGTAGCGAAATTCTTGAGTGCGAGTGTGCCAATGCCGCCATCACCAGGTGTCAGTGTGCCGTAGAGGTCAACGGTAGAGCCGATGCTGCCGACGCCGCCCAGACACCCCTTGCTCATCACGTACACCCCGGGGGCTGACGCCACGCTCTGCTGGCCGATGCCTCCCGAGAGCCTGCTGCGTTCAGCCTTGGCGGCGTCGTTGTTCACCATCACGGCTCCCTGAAGCACGCGGACACTGCCTGTAATCAGGTTCTCATTGCCCGTGATGCGGTAGGTGCCGGTTCCCTCCTTGACCAGCCCCACCTTGACAGAAAGGTTTGTCCCTCCGAAAGGGATGATTCGGCCGGCAAGCGTTCCGTCAGCATTGTCACTGCCTACCATATAGTAGCCGTCATTGTTCGCCTTGGCCTTGAGATAGCCATAGAGGGTGCTGCCTTCGTCGGTGTCAAGGCGGGCTATGCGCAATCCGCGCTTTCCGCTCTCGCATGCCATTGCTGCACCGTCGTGCAGCACAACGTGGGTGCCGGAAAGGGTGGCGTTGACATTGCCGTCCGAGGCATTCTGTGCAGCATTGTCGGGAGCGAATGTCTTTCCCGACTGCCACACCAGCCCGTAGAACCCCGCTTCAGGCTCGACATCCTTATAGGGAAAGATGTGCAGCGTGCCACTGAACTGGCTCCAGTCCGGGTGATACACCTTGCTTGCCTTGTTGCCCAGATAGGTGCGCTCGCCGCCAGCATAAAGGTTGATGGTGCCCTTGCCGGCCACCTTGCTGTTCCAATAGGTGTAGCGCGAGGTGCGCAGGTCAAGGCTCTTGCCCTCTGTGGCGAGGATGGGCGTTTCGTAGACTGTGTAGCTCTTGTCCGTGTTTTTTTCGCAGATGTCCACCAGGTTGTTGTCAGCCACCATCCATCCGTCATATTCGCCTTTCAGTTCCACATTGTCTATATAGTAGTCTGCACTGGGACTGTGGATGCCAAAGTGCAGCCGGGTCTCATCGCTGCTGGCAGTCGACACCTCGTTGAGCGTGTAGCTAAGGTGTTGCCACTGGTTCTTTTCGCCCTTGTACGGGTAGCCATCGTCCTGATACAGCTTGTCACTTCCCAAGTAGGCGTGGAACTGCGCCCATGGCGCATCATCGGCATCGGTGCGGCAGAAGTCAAAGGTGAGGTATTTCTTCTTGTCTGTAAGCTGGTGCCCTGCCAGTTCTTTGGGCAGCACGATGGTGGGGAAAGTGCCCCACTGCCTGGATGTCACGTGCAGCACCTTGTTGCTGGCATTGGCCGGGTCGGCCACAACCTTTGCCGTAGAGGTGGTCACCACGCCCTGGTCAACATTCCACATGGTGAATGCCTGTCCAATCTTGCAGTCTTCAAAGTCATAGACCTGGGCTTCGCCTGGGGCGGAGACGAGCGCAAGGCACGCTGTCATCCAAACACAACCCCACTGTTTCTTTTTCGTTTGCATAAATCTTTGCTTCTTGTGCCTGCCCTGTCTGGTTGGCTCTGCATCTCCAAACTTGGCAGACTTGTACATTTAAAAGGTTTTACCAATTTATTGGAAGTGAACCGCCTGACGGTCAAAAGGTCACCCAACAACTGTTTCGGTCAGAAAAACACACGGCTTGTTGCCGCATTTCAAACTGCGACAACATTTTCTTACGCATGGCAAAGATAAGCAAAATAATTGGAACAAGGCTTTCTTCAGCCCGAGAAAAACGGTCATCACCCTCCTACTCTGATACTCTGATACGCTAATTATCCGTGACACCCATGAACGGCAAGGAAAAAACTTGCGCAAGCCATTGGCACTTTACACCCATTCCAAGCAAGACAGTGCGAAAATCAAGTGCTAATCATCAAAATTCTGCCATTTTCCAGCCGGTTCTCAGTGAATATAACTAACTTTGCCATATCTGTGACACCGCAGGACGGCACAAAGAAGAAGATGAAGAAAATACTTTTCCTACACGGATTCTTCGCCACGGGCAGCTGTCCCATGGCGAAAGCCCTGAAAGAGGCTTTCGAGGGGGAGGCGGCAGTGCTGGCTCCCGACTTACCGTTGCATCCCAGGGAGGCGCTGAAGGAGATTCGCGCCATCATCGACAGGGAGCATCCTGACTTGCTTCTTGGCAACAGCTGCGGCTCGTTCCTTGCTCAGACGCTGGCGCCGGTAGCGGGCGTTCCGGCCCTGCTCGGCAATCCGTATTTCAAGATGACGGAGTTTCTGAGGAAGCGCATCGGCGAGCACGAGTACAAGGCGCCACGAAGAGACGGCAACCAGCGCCTTGTGATAGACGAAGCGCTGACAGGGGAGTTTGCTGAACTCGAAGCCGTGCAGTTTGACTGTTGCAACCCCTATTACAAGGAACGCGTGTGGGGACTTTTTGGCGAGCACGACACCCTCGCTCATTTCTCCGCTCTCTTCCTGGAGCATTACAACAACGCCTTTCACTTCCCCGGAGGCCACACGCCCACCGAGCAGGAGGTAAAAACATGGTACGCCCCACTCGCCAGAAAGATGATGATGGCGTTTCCGGCAAAGGAGGAAAGGTATTTCCAGCACTTCAAAGGCGGCAAGTACAGGCTCGTCCACTCGGCTTTCGACTCTGAGACGCTGGAGCGCATGGCGGTTTACCAGGCGCTCTATGGCGACAAGTCCTACTGGGTACGCCCTGAAAAGATGTTTTTCGGAAAGGTCACAAGGGATGGCAAGACATTCAATCGCTTCACGGAGATTGACATGTAACAGGGAAATCACCAGGTGACACCCTCCGTCTTGCCATTATGTATCACGGTTATCGGCATTGCAAGAATGATTTTTTATTTTTCAGGAACAGGAAACAGCAAGCGTGTGGCACAGTGTCTGGCCCGGGCCACAGGGGAAAGCTGCGTCTCAATGGCAGACTGCATGAACAAGGGCGAGTTTTCGTTTTCCCTGTGCAAGGAGGAGCGTGCCGGATTTGTCACTCCGGTCTATTTCTGGGGACTTCCTGACATCGTGGTGAGGTTTGTCCGCCAGCTGAATCTCACTGCATTGCACAGGAATTTCATTTACCATGTGGTTACATTCGGAACCACCACGGGGCAGGCTCACTACATGATGCAGGAATTGCTGAAGCGCAAGGGCTTGTGGCTCGATGCGAAGTATAACGTGAGAATGGTGGATGTATGGACTCCGATATTTGACGTGTCAGACCATGGGAAATGCTTGCGAAAAACGGAAGAAGCGGAAAAGAGCATTGCAAAAATAGCGGAGAGAGCCGTAGCCCGCAAGGCCGGCAACTTCGACTACCTGCGCCTCCCCTACTGGCTGGCCCACTGGTATTACCTCACCTACGAGAACCAGCGCAAGACAAAGAACTTCCACGTGATGAAGGACAGGTGTGTCGGCTGCAACAGATGCGCCCGCCTATGTCCCGAACAAGCCATAGAGTGCAAGGATGGCTTCCCGGTCTGGACAAGAGAGAAATGCACGCTGTGCCTGAAATGCCTGCACCACTGCCCCCGGTTTGCCATACAATATGGCAGGCGGACTGCAAGGCATGGCCAGTTCGTGCATCCGGGGGAAGCAGCCAAGCAAACCGTTTGAACCATTAACAAAATAAAGAACGAAGCGTATGAAAAGTTTTGCACCAAAGCCGTGGGTGGCGCCACAGCCTGTGCTGATTATCGGCACGTACAATGAAGACGGCGTTGCCAACGCCATGAACGCGGCCTGGGCCGGACAGTGGGACATGAAAGAGATTATGATTTCGATGGGAAAGCATGCCACCACAGACAACTTGAAGCGCAAAGGCGAGTTTACGGTTGCCTTCGCTACCAGGAAAACCATGGCGGCTGCTGATTTCGTGGGCATTGTCTCTGCCAAGAGCGACCCGAAAAAGGTGGAGAGGACGGGATGGACTGTCGGCAAGGCGACAATGGTTGACGCTCCCGTGTTTGCCGATTTCCCGATGACTCTGGAGTGCCGCATCAAGGAAAAGTACAGTGAAAGCGAGACAGGCTGTTACCTCGTTGCCGAAATCGTCAATATCCTTGTGGACGAAAAGTACCTGGCCGAAGACGGAAATCCCGACCTGGAGAAGATGGAGCTGATTGTCTTCGACCCTGTCCACCATGGCTACATCGGGCTGGGCGGCAAGGCTGGCCAGGCTTTCTCTGCGGGCAAGGCGTTGAAATGACCCGATGGAGACAGAATGAACACTGCTCCGCCGCTGGCAGGAGCCGGACGCAGAGGCTTCCAAGTATCAGGGCAGACCGCTTCACGGGCAACACCGCATCGCGATTGGCCTTGTAGAAATGCGGCTTCACAGGCATGCCGGGCAGGTGCAGCCAGCTTGCGGGCGGTGGCCGGGACCTGGCCAGGGTGTCCAGCAACAACAGACAAAGACAAAAAGCAAATGAACATGGTGTTTACTGAGATATATTCGGCAACAGGCATGATGGAACTTATCCGGGAGATTGGATTTCTCCCGCTCCTTGACAGCGGCATCGAAGGCTTCTCTGCCGAAGACATCGTTGCGGAGGACTGCCGCTACGTGGCATTCCCCGAAGGCGGCTGGGACTGGCCGCTGTGGAAATGGAAGGGCGAGATTGTGCGGGAGATGCCGTGCATGTACGGAAAGTTCTTCAACAAGAAAGCGGGATTCGTCAGCCTGGAATGGTGGCCGGACTTCTGCAACTACAGAAGGAGCAAAAGCCCGCGTCCCAACGGCGACTCGATAGAGGGAGCCATTCTCAGCACACTCCAATCCTCAGGCTCACTCATTACAAGGGAACTCAGGGCAGCCTGCGGCTTTACCGGCAAGGGAATGAGAAGCAAGTTCGACGGTTATCTCACACGGCTGGAGATGGCGACATACATCGTGACCGAAGACTTCATCTACCCTTGCGACAAGCACAACAGGGAATATGGCTGGGGCTGGTCGTTGCTGGACACGCCCGAAGAGTTCTGCGGAAGGGAATGCTGCCAATGCGGACGGGCCCCGGAAGAATCCTACCGCAGGATATTTGCACATCTAAAAAAGATTCTGCCAGGCGCCACAGACAGACAGATACAAAAACTGATTATCTAGCTGCGAATGAAACACACCCAGCTTTCGCTATTTCCCCAAGAGCAAGAAGAGGTGTCACTGCAAGGCCGTAAAAATGACAAAGAAAGTGATTACGACCTCACAGACCTGTTTGGACGGCTGTCAAAGTCTGCCTTTCGGATGAAGTTTCATTTGTCACCGGAAGACAGGGACTATGTCAACGAGAAGGGACTTGAAACAATACGCAAGCACGCCCGCGACTTTGTGGCCAAACGGCTGGCACCCGCAGTGATTGCCAATGATGGCAAGCAGACTCCTATGCGTGGTCACCCCGTATTCCTGGCCCAGCACGCCACAGGCTGCTGTTGCCGCGGATGCCTTTACAAATGGCATCATATTCCCCCAGGCCGGGAGCTGACCGAAGCGGAGCAACGCTACATCGTTGCCGTGCTGATGGCATGGATTGGCAAGCAATTAGCCCGCCGCTGAGCGGCGCGACAAGTCCACTCAGACCGCTCCGCTGCCGCGACATGGCCGGTTTCTGGCTTCAAAACGGCCCGAACGGCAACGCAAGAGTGGCCAGGGGCTGCCTTCGCAAACATGTACTCGCTGAACAGAATGAAGGCCGGACTTCCCTTCGGAAGTCCGGCCTTCATTCTGTTGTCCGCCTGTTTGCGGACAGTTGCCAACCGGGTTAACCCTAATCGGTCATTAGACCGAAACAGGCAAAAAAGTGAGAAGTTTTCCCTCTTTCCGCCCCTTGTCACTGTTTCTTCCGGCATCTTGCTGCCGTAAGTGTTTCGCCATAGCCCGCTATGCCTTCAACACTTACGTGGCAAGCTGCACGAAACAAACAGCAACCCGGGGCGAAATCTAATGACCGATTTGGGATTAACGGCTTGAAGTGCTCACCTTCTCGGTCTTTGTCGAACCGTCTTTGTAGGTCTTCACAACAACATATACAGCCTTTTCGCCAGCCTTTGGAGCCTCTACCCTCATGCCAGAGGCAGTGAAGTACTCCTTCTTCACCACGCCGGCCTCAGTCTCGGCGGCCGAAACAGCTGTAACCACATTTACCACCTTGCAGTCAACACGCAGTTCGCCAGTGCTTTCACCGGCAGTCAGGGTGAAGGTGAGCGTACCTGTAAATGGCTTGTTGAAGTGCACCCTGTTACCGTCTACCGTAACATTGGCATTGCCGGTTGTGATGGTCACGCCATCGGGGTGACCGATGTGGAAGTCTTTGGTGGCAACGCCGCCATCCAGATCGGCAGCGTCAAGCACGACAGAGACGGCAGCCACCTTGGCAGCGTCGTTGTCGCAGAATCCCTGCAACACGGGCATGGTGTAGTTGTCATAGCTCTTCCAGCCTTCACCCATGTCACACTTGAGCAGGTCAGCAAGAGCTATCGCCGTTCCAGCCTTGTTAACGCCCTCCTTGGCAAGCTCGCTGACATAGTATGTGTTCTTCACATAGTTGCAGTCGCTGTTCCACACCTTGGGGTTCCCTGTCATATTGACGCCTACTATCATGGCGCTGGTATCGGCGGGAGCCTCAACATTTCCCGTCAAATATGTGTGTTTCAATCGCGTCTCACTAACGGTTCCGTTGCGTTCACTGCCAGCCATTGAATAGCCAATGAGGCCACCTACGCGGGCCACACCCTTGACGGTGCCATAGCTGTACACATTCTTGTACAGTCCGCCACCGTGCCCGGCGATGCCGCCAATGCCATAGCAAGTCTTGGCGTCGGTACCGGTGGTTGACACATTGCCAAGGTTGTAGCAGTTCGTGACAGAGGTGCCACCGGCAGCGTTGTAGCCAATGAGGCCACCGGCACGGTTGGCATTGGTCGTGATGTCACCCGTGTTCCAGCAGTTTGACATCACAGTGCTGTTCCCGGAAAGCGCGGCAACGATACCGCCAAGTCCGAAACCGCCTTCGATGTCACCCACATTGTAGCAACTGTCAATGACGCTGTAATTGGTAGCATAGGCCACTATGCCGGCGCCCTGGTTGCCCGATGCGACAATGTCGCCCTCGTTGTGGCACCCGATGAAACGCACGGGGCTGTCCTCTGAGAACGAGCCCTTGTAATAGGCAAAGAGACCCGCTGCATATACCGGCTTCTGCGAGAGGATGGTTCCGCTGTTCCAGCAGTTCTTGTAGGTGGAGCCAGCGGTATAGAGCGTGGCTATGCCTGCGGCATAGGTGCTCGTAGCCGTCTTCTCGATGGTCGACGAGATGTCGCCCGTGTTGTAGCAGCCCTCCATATAGAACTTGGAATAGCCCGACGAGCTAACGTCAACGATAAGTCCGGCGTTGTTGGTGGCCGAAGAGATGCTGGCTGTGTTGTAGCAGTCCTTCATGTAGTAAGGCTCCGAGTCCTTGGATGCAGTAGCCAGACCGATGAGGCCCGACAGCGTGCATACGGTCGAAGGGTTGGCCACCACAATCTCGCCCGTGTTGTAACAGCCGATGAGCGTGTCGGGGTAGCAGGTTCCGATAAGTCCGGAGAGGTAGCACTTGGTAATCTTGGACGATGTGCCCGACCCGGTGTACGACACCTTGCCCTTGTTACCGCAGTTCACGTACTTCACGCCGGCGTTGCTGTAGCCCACCAGGCCGGCGGTATAGGCAGCGGCAGAGGTGACCTCGCCCTCGTTGACACAGCTGACAAGCAGGGCGCCTGTCTCTGCAATACCCACAAGGCCGCCCAGGTAGTTCTTGGTTCCACCGCTAACCTTGGCGCGGTTGGTCACATTCTCGAGTTTGCCTGCCAGGCTGCCTACCACGGCGCCGCTCTTGCTGTAAGCTGTGGTCAGCGAGCCGTCCACTGTCAGGTCGTGCACACAAGCGTTTCGTCCGAGTGCCTTGAACAGGATGGCCTCCTCATTGCCCTTGGCGGTATAGTTGGCTGTAACCGTCTTGCCGTTTCCGTCAAGTTCGCCGTCGAAGACGGTCACGCCGTCATACGAGAAAGGCTGGACCGAGAGGCCGAAGCTGATGTCCGACACCAGCTTGACCACCTTGCCAGTCATCGGCTCGCCACAGGTGGCCATATACGCGGCAAAGGCGTTCCACTCGTCACCGCTCTTAATCAGATATGGGTCGGCAGCTGTTCCCGAGCCTGCCAGCGGGATGGCCGGGCGGCTCTCCACAACAAACGGCTTGGCATAGCCGCCCTTGTATGTGGCAACAAGCGTATCCACGGCAAGCGTGGCCACCGTGGGGGGAACCACGAGTGTGCTGCCGTCAATCTTAAATACCGAGCCGTCCTTCAGCGACCACGTGCAGTCGGCATCGGTGCCAAGTGTCACGTCTCCTCTCAGGTCGGCTACGGTCTGGCCGGCAGCCACACCGATGACGATGCCGCGTGCCAGCTTGACAGAAGGCTCGTCGGCAAACCGCTTCAGCACGGGGTACTTGCCCGCCTCAAACGACCACAGGTCGGCAGAGAAGTTGGCCAGGGCCTTGCCGCCGGTGAGCACGCCGGTCTCCACAGCCTGCACACCCTCGAGCGTCTCGTTGCCGTTGGCCTTGTGCAGCGTAATCTGTCCGTCATAATAGTTGTCGCGGCATTCTCCCTTGGTACCTGCCTGGCCACCGATTGCGCCAACCTCAACCTTGTCTACCGACAGAGCGGTGCCATAGTTGATACAGTTGATCACGTCGTTGTGGTAGTCGTAGGTCTCGGCAGAAGCCTCGCCAAGCGAGCCTGAGATGCCGGCCACGCGGGCGTAGCCCGAAGTGGTGCCCGAGTTGACACAGTTAACCAGTCGCCCGCCGGTCTGTCCGCCGCAGATACCGCCCACGGAGTTCAGCTTGCTGGCCTTCTGGCCTGATATAAAGGTCGAGAGCACCTTGGCCTCTACGTTGCCGGCGTTCTCGCTGCTCTCAATCAGTCCGTAGTTTGACCCGGCTATGCCGCCCACATTCATATAGCCTGTGACAATGTTGCCGGCGTTGAAGCAGTCGCGGATGACAGCGCCCTTGAGATTCTGTCCGGCGATGCCGCCAATCCAACAGCTGTAGCCCCTCACGTCGGCATAGTTCCTGCAGTTCTCCACGGTGCCATAGTTATAGCCCACCACGGCACCCGACGTGGCCCACAAGTCTGTGAGGTCGCAGTCGGCGGCGATGTTCAGGTTCTTGACGCTGCCGTTGGGGCCGAGGCGGCCTACGAAGCCCTTGTAGGCAATGCATGAGCCTGTCAGCGGGGTGCCCATCGCGGTAGCCGTCGGGGCGGTTTTCCAGACCATGGCGTTCTTGATGACCATGTTGTGGATGGTGTGTCCGTCGCCGTCAATGTGTCCGGCAAACTGCACATGGGCGTCCGACGAGCCTGTGATGATGCTGGCGCATATCCCCAGGAACTCCTCGTCCCTCTGCAAGTCAATGTCGCCCGCCAGCTTGAAGTATGTGTCGGGGAAGAGCTGCTGCTTGACGGTGGTAACCCTTGAGAGGGTCACCAGGTCGTCCTTGGTTTTCAGCAAGTAGGGCTTTTCGGCCGTTCCCTCGCCATCGAAAGGTATCGGAGACATCATCAGGGTCAGCACGCGGGCGCCCACGCCCTGGCTGACGAAGCAGATGGTGTCGGTACCGAACTCTTCTTTGAGCTTCAGGGTGCTGCCGCTGATGGCAGAGTAAGTGCCGGCATCGGACAGCTTGCCCCCAACAAGATATTTCACGGAAGTGTTGCCCAGCAGGGTAAACTTGGCGTCGCGCGCCACCTTGTCAATCGAGCTTCCCTCAGGCAGGTTGATTGCGCTGGCGCTGAACTTGGCGGCCTCGGTGCCGTCCATCCCCTTCAGACGGGGATAGGCGCCCTCGGTAAATGTCCACACTGAAGCGTCAAAGCCCTTGACACCGGCAGCAGCGGTCAGCTCTGACGTGGTTGCGCCGTATGCGGTAGAGCCGAAGTTGGTGATTTGCCTGTCAAAATAAATGTTCTCGAGCGTTGGGCTGGCGCCGTCCATCACGGTGCCCAGTATCTCCCGGCGCTCGGTCTCGGGCTTGTACTGGTAGGTTTCTGCCTGCACGTTGCCAGCTGCATAGCTGCTCTTCACGGCACTCTCGCAGGCCGCGCCCGCCGCGTTTTTCCAGTTGCGCACATAACCGGTAATACCGCCGGCATAGCGTGAAGCTGCGCTTATAAGCTCTACATTGCTGTAACTGTCGGTCACGCTGCCGTAGAGGTTGCCCACCACGCCGCCAACGGCAGCCTGGTTGCCATAGCCATAGACTGAGCCTGTGGCGTAGCACTTGTCGATGGAGCCTTGGTAGCAGACGCCGGCCACGCCGCCAAGACTAAGGTTTGAGGTGTAGCGGCCGTCAAGGGTGCCTGAGAAGTAGCACTTCTCGGCTTTGCCCATATACAGCGACCCGACCACGCCGCCCGACGGATAAGTGTCGGTAACGCCGCCAGCCTTGATGCTTACATTCACGGCATGGCAGTTGCTGATGGTTCCGTTAATCTGTCCGGCCACACCGCCGGCATATCCGAATGCACCTGTGATGTTAGAGGTGGTCACGCTGCAGCCGGTCATATTGCGCGCAATGGCAGCGATACCGGCGGCGCCGGTCTGGCCGGTGTTGCTTACCGCCGAGTTGGTCACGCTGCAGTTCTGAATGTCGCCCAGCGCCCATGCCACTACAACGCCCGCGTAGTAGTTGGCGGCCTTGACATCGGCCTTGTCAAACTTCACGTTCTTGATCACGCTCACTGTGTCTGTCTTGCCAAAGAGGCCGGCATAGCCATTGTCACCGGTGTTCACGGTCAGGCCGGTGATGGTGTGCCCGTTTCCGTCGAACGTTCCGGCAAACTGGTGCGCCCAGTCAGCGCCGACAGGCTCGAAGCGGTAGCCCGACATATCGATGTCGTTCTCCATGCGGAAGTACTTGTTCAGGAACGGGCGGGCATACTTGGTCTGTGTCGTGCCGTAAGTTGGCTCCTCGCCGTTCACCTTGTCAGCGAGCAGCACCAGGTCGTCAAGCGTCTTCACCTTGTAGGGGTCAGCCTCGGTGCCCTCGCCCTCAAAGTCGGTTACCGAGAGCTGCGGGTAAGTGATGTCGAAAGTCGTCTCTATCTTGCCGTCAATCATGGCGCCAAGGTAGTATTTGGATGTAAGCAGTGTCCAGCCGCCCCAGGTTATGTGGCGCTTGTCGGTTGCCTTGTCGCAGCTAATCACGGGAGCGTAGGAGGTCAGTCCGCTATAGTCGTCCTTGAACGTGGCCGACACTGTTGACCAGTCGCCATTGGTGGCGTCCTTGCGCGCAACCTGCTGGGCTATTGTTCCGGAGAGGTCGCGCTGCAGCTCTATCTCGACGGTCTGACCGTAGTTGGCAAAGTTGCGGACAGAGAGCACGTTGGCAGACTGCTGCTCGGCATACACGCCGAACGAGACGTTCTGCAGCTCCGCCTTCTTGGAGTTCCACACCGTATAGGACATCGTGGCATTGGCCCTCACAATCTCGGTGCTGTACATTGCGCAGAAGAACTTGTCTGCATTGGCGCCGCTCTTGATGAAGAAGCCCCACCAGGAGTCGAGCGTTATCGTTCCGTCATCGTTGATTTTTCCTGTAATCTGCGATGCGCGGTCAGGCTTGCCGCTCGAGGTACACACGGCCAGGTCGTAATCGCCATAGTTGCTGTCCCTGCCAACCACCTGGTTAGGGATGGTTATGGTCTTGGCCTGTGTGTCAACCTTCGCACTTACCACGACACCGGCCTCGTAGAAGTTGGTGATGGTGACGGAGTCGGCGCAGCCGGCCTTCGGGGCGACAGTTACAGCGTGGCCGCCATCGTTGCCCGATGTGGTAAGTGTCTTGTAGGTCATCACACACTCGGTCGCCTTGGTAAAGTCTATCGCTGCCGCAGCAGCGGCTCCTTTACCATTGGCCACCTGTCTTTTCGACGGCAGCGGAGCAGGCTCCACCTTCAATTTCGCGCCCGGCGCACACACCCGGCGCACAGTCTCGCCCGGCAGCAGCCGCTGCGTGACCTGGCGCACCGGTTGCGCCGGGTTCTGCGCCGAATTGAAAATCTTGGCATCGTCGGCCACTACCGACACCGGAAGCCACAGCAGGAGCAGCGTTCCGAGCACAGACAAAAATTTTCTCATTTTAACACATGATACCAGGGGACTGTTTTAACACACTGTCATGGCCGGCGGTTGGCGCCTGTATGGTCCCCTATTACACACGGGAGCCTTCCGCACCGACCGTTCCGAAATTTATTCAATAGGCTATCTTGTACCGCCTGCCGCCAACGGCTACGACATACACTCCGCGTGCGGGCAGCCGCATGGCAGCCACTCCGCTGGCAAGGGTTGTCCTGGCCACCAGCGCGCCGCCGGCATCATACAGCGCCACCCCCACCTGTCTGCCATCCGACTTAACGGTCAGCGTATTGCCCGCCACGGAGATGTGGCTCGCCGCCCGCCCGTCAGGCGTGGCGACCGGGGCTATCGCCGTGGTCGCACCCTCGTAGGCCAGCGTAAGGTCGTCTATATAGCAGTAGGCGGTCTTGCTGCCAATCGTCTCCGTTATCTTGAAGCAGGGATTCTCTGTCTCTACATTATAAATAAGGTGTGCCGAACCGTTGGCGGGCACCGTCGTGTTGTCTACCCCGTCTACATTTTTCATGATCGCCCACGACGCTCCGCTGTCTGCCGAGCAGTAGCAGCGCATAACGGCGAGCGAGCCGGTGGGGTTGTATGCCATGAAAGACAACGAGGTGACCTTGCAGTCCACAGGCGATGTGCTTACCTCTGCCTTCTTCTTCAGGGCCAGCGCCCGCTCTCCGTTTCCGCAGCCCTCGGCCGGCACCGCGATGGCCGCACCGTCGCCCAGCGTCCAGTCGCAGAACCTGCCCTTGACCACGGCCCTGCCGGTTGTCAGCGCCATGGTTTCAAAGTCTTCCGCCAGCTCGCTGATATCGGCGTTGCCAACGCTGAACGACACCTCCCCGTCTTCATGCTCGGCGATATCCTTGATTTCCAACGGTGTCGGCACCTTTGTCCACGAGCGTATCGAGGGCGTCGTGCTGTTGGTCAGTTCCGTGGCGCCACCGCTGCCGGGGAACGGGTCGCCCTGCGAGTCGGTCACAGTGACCTTGCCGCCCGATACCTTTGTCTGCGGGTTGGCCCGCAGCACCTCCAAGTAGTTGTGGGCTGGGTTGCAGTTGATGGTGTTTTCCTCCCAAACCTGCGCATAGGTCGAGTCGACCCTGGTGACAATCATGCCGTGGCCGGCGAGGTAGGCGTCCCAGCGGGTCTGCTGCCTGTTTTCAAGAAGGAAGAACTCGTTGGCGATGCCGGAATTGATGCGGAACCCCTGGTTGGTCGTGTTCAGCGGGCCTAGGGAAAACTGCCCGGGCGCCGCTATCAGCTGCGGGCTGGCGAACCCCAGTGCATAGCGTTCGTACAGCGTGTAGCCCACCGGCGTGCGCGACTTGTTGCGGTAGCTTCCGCCAGCCATGACCGACCATGTGGCAGGGTGTACGCTCTGGCCGCCGCCCGAGGCGTAGTCGGTATCGTACTCGTCGGGCAGGCCCAGCACATGACTGAACTCGTGGCACATCGTGCCTATGCCGTCGAGCACGCCGGAGCCCTCGCGTCCGTACATCTCGGTAGAGCAGGCGTAGCGGCTCAGCGACACGCCGTCAAGGCGGACGCCGAGCATCTTTGAGGCATGGGGCCAGAGCAGGTCGGAGTTGTTGCCCGAGGAGTTGGCTCCATAGCCGGCATAGATAAGGTAGACCATGTCGGCCGTCCCGTCGCCGTCGCCGTCATACCGGGAGAAGTCCACCAGCCCGTCGGCGGCCTGGCAGGCTGCGGCGGCAAGCACCTGGCCGTTGCCCGAGCCGCCGGCATCATACATGGAGTAGCTTATCTTGACCGGCCCCACAATGTCGAACTGCGGGTCAAAGGCTCCCATGGAGTTGTCGTAGTAGTAGTCGCGAACACTGCCGGTACATTCGATCTTCTCGGGAATCAGCGAGGACGACATGTAGCCGTCGTAGCCCCTCTGGTTGACCATGCTGTCAATAATGTCGCGGATGTCGGTGCGTGAGAAACTGCGGTCGCTAAATTCAACAAGGATGACAAGGCCGCGGAAATTGCTGACGTCATACTTGTCACTGCCATGCAGGCGGCGGGGGCCGCCTGTCATGCTCCTCAGCGCCATCTTCATCTCGCGGGCTGTCGCAGAGAGCGTGGGGCGGACGTGCTTTGGCATGGTTTGCAGAAACGCCTTGTCTGCCGCGCTGCGGTCGGCCATGTTTCGCGCAACATACTGCGTGGCAACCAGTTTTCCACCGTCAAGCCGGGCATACATATAGTAGCCCGCCGGCGATTTCAGCACCGTATAGCCATCTTCGGTGGTGGCATAGTGCTGGTATTCGTCACCTACAAGGCGCACTGTCAGATACGTGCCGTCGGGCTGGAGCAATTTGGCCGGAGCCGGGTTGGCAGGAACAGCGTGGGAAACGGCTATTCCAAGTAAGGAGGACAAGACTAATACACTAAACCTTTTCATTCAAAAAAAAGACATTTGTTATCCACAAAGAAAAATGTTTTTGCGCAACAAAAGTAACAATTATAAGACAAAACTGCAACAAAACGATGAAGAAAATAGCATCCGACTGACAAAAAGCACTGTATAACGCATAAAGATACAACACCTATACGCTGTTCCGCTCGCCCTGCCACTCCAAGCCTATGAGTGAATGCTTCAATGCTCAGACTTGCACCTGGCATTGCGGCTGCCCGATCGGCAAAGGCTGCAATGCGCGAGGCCCACGCCAACTTTCGCGCTGCCAACAGGCTCATTCAATATGTTAACAGGTGTTTCTTTATGTTAAGCAGGACACGGAAAAATGAAGATAAAAGGTGAAATGGCGGCGGTTTTTAGAATCGGAAGGCCGCCGCACGAAAATACGCCACGCTCGTGTGTGCAACGGCAAGTGACTGACCGACAGCGCATAGCAGGACGAGCGGCAGCGGATGTGCAGCGGCATACCGGGCAGAACGGCTGGTAATGAGGGTCAGGACTGGCCATCTTGCGCTGCGGGCTGGGGCGGATGGGCATGCAAAACGGGGCGGATGGCGTGGCGAAAAGCACCACCCCGGCGCACCAAACGGACGGTATGGCGCGCCGGTACGCGGTGTACGGCTACCCCCGGAGGTGCGGAGGGGATGACAAGGGCCTGAGACCGCTCTATTTGAACGGAAAACAGTGTGTTAAATGGAGGGGCAAGCCGTGCCAACAAATGTTAACGTAAGATTGGGCGATTCTTTCGCCAGTCTGCAAAAAATATTGTAACTTTGCATAGGATAAGCTGCGCCCGGCATCTGAGAGCAAGCACTCATTGCACTCGCTGGCATTATCCTTGCACAGGACAAGCAAAAAAAGTTGTTTCAGTCTAACAATCAAAGAAGTTGTTGCGACTGGCTGTTTTTTTTTGGTAACGGTTTGGAGAAAGTCAAGCCACTTTCAGCTGTTTTGTTTTGCATAACGATTATTTCGTTCGATATGAATGCCCGTATCGTACGAAATGTGATAATAAATGAGACTGTTTCACGTAACGTTTTAATGTGATTTACACAATATCTATGCACATATAAGGTTAAGAAACCTTATAGTTAGAACATTTTTATGGCTTTTAGCCCTTCTGATTTCCATAATTTGCCGATTATTTGTTATCTTTGAAAGCTAAACAAAAATGCAAAATGAGCATCAAATACGAGATACATACAATAAAGAACTCGAAAGGTACAGGCCAAGAATGGACAATTAAAGATAAATTGCAGGACTTGGTGAACCGATACCAAACTGCAAAGAACAAAGGGCAGCTTCAAGGAGCTTCAGAGGCGACAATGAGAGCATGGATAGATGAACTTTTATCTTTGTTCGGGTGGAATGTGCAAAATACGCACCAGGTCCTGACAGAGCACGCACTTGGAAAAGACGAGAAAAAGAAACTTCAAGAGATAGGGTCTACCAATACACGCCCTGATTACACACTTGTTAATGGTGCAGTAAAATTGTCATTTGTCGATGCCAAAAGCCTTGCTGTAAACATTGAGGAAGACAAAAATGCAGCTTTCCAAATCCGCTCTTACGGATGGTCTGTCAGTGCCTCGTTTTCTATTGTGACAAATTTTGAGCAGTTGGCCATTTATGATTGCTCTGTAATGCCGTATGTTACTGATGAAGCATTTATTGCAAGAAAGTACATATTGACAGCAGACAAGTATGTTGAGAATTTCGACACACTTAACACTTTCCTCTCCAAAGGCAATGTGATTTCCGGCAATATTAAATTTATTGGCAAGAAAGGAAACACAATAGACGAGAAGTTCGCTAAGTTGTTGGG
>CALBLK010000020.1 GCA_937895845.1 uncultured Prevotella sp.
GTTTATATGAAATTATGCCTTGGCATAGCTCAAACTTTGTTTGGCTCTACGCTCGGCTTGCACGTAAATTATCATTTATCGGCAAAGCCTTGGCTATCCTTTTGTATGTTTTCCGTGCTCTTGTCTTTGCTAATTCCGATTTGTGCATAAGTTAATATTCTTCGATTTACAGTTATTATTATATTTCATTTCAGCAAAAAGCGTGTGAGGCTCCGCCAAGATGGCGGAGCCTCACACGCTATCAGTTCAATCGCTTCGTCGCGCCGCTGCGGCTCAGAGCTTGCTGATGATGCCGAGCTTGGTGGCACGGATAAAGTTGACGATGTTCTGAATCTCGGGGCCGTCGGGCACCTGGTCGACCACCTGGTTGACAGCATCAAACACGCTCGTCTGACCGTGGAACACCAGACGGTAGGCGTTGGCGATGTGGGCAATCACCTTATCGTCGACACCGTAGTTGCGAAGGACAGTGCTGTTGACACCGCCATAGCGCACAGGGTTGTCGGTGGCCACGATAAAAGGTGGAATGTCCTTGCTGAAGCGCGTTCCACTCTGAATCATCGCGGCGTCGCCCACGCGCGCGCCGGGATTGGCGATGACACCGGACGAGAAAATCACACGGTCGCCGATGACACAGTCGCCGGCAATCTTTGTTCCGTAGCCAAACACGTTCATGATGCCAATCTTCGTGTCGTGCGACACGTGGACACCCTCCATCAGGAAGTTGCTGTTGCCGATGACAGTCTGGCCGTCGCTGTGGGTGGCACGGTTGATCACCACATTCTCGCGGATGATGTTGTTCTCGCCAATGACCAGCTGCGAGGGTTCGCCACGGTAGTTGAAGTCCTGCGGCTCGGCCCCCAGCACAGTGTTCTGGAACACGCGGGTGCCCCGCCCGATGCGAGTGCCGTTCATCACACTGACGTAAGGGTAGATCACACAGTTGTCACCAATCACCACGTCATCCTCAATATAGGCAAAGGGGTAGATGGTAACGTTGTTACCAATCTTAGCCTTTGCGCTTACCATTGCTTTGTCACTAATCATAATCGAATCGTTGTGTTAAGGGTTAATCGCGGCCTCCACCCAGAGCTGTGTAGAGACTCACTACGGCTTGCATCTTGGAAAGCTCGTCGGTCACTTTGCTAATCTCGGCGTTGAGCAGGTTCGACTGGGCGCTGATGACCTCGAGATAGGTTGCGCCGCTGCTGGTGTAGAGCTGCTTGGTGTCCTCGACCGTCTTCTTGTAGAGTTCCACCTGCTTGGCCTCATACCCGGCCTTCTCGGCCGAGGAGTTGTAAGCGACGAGCGCGTTGCTCACCTCGTTGCCCGCCTTGAAAATGGCGTTCTGCCAGTTGTTGTAGGCCTGTTCCTCCTTGGCCTTGGCCACCTTGAGCCCGGCAATCAGCACACCGTTCTGGAAGATGGGCTGCGTGAGGCTGCCCACAGCGGAGAGGAGCCACTTGCCGGGGTTGACAATGCCCGCGCCGCTGCTGTTGGTAAACGCGCCGGTGCCACTGATGGTGATACCGGGATAGAAGCGGCTGCGCGCTGTCTGCACGTCGTGGAAGCAGGCGGCAAGCTGCATCTCGGCATAGTGGACATCGGCACGGTTGTTGAGCAGCTGGAGAGCCACGCCCGTGCTGAACTCAGAGGGCAGCGACTGGTCTTCCAGCCTGCCGCGCGCGATGGCCTGGCCCGGCTGCCCGAGCAGGAGCGAGAGCGAGTTTTCCGTCTCGCGGATCTGCCGCTTGATGTCTGCGGCCTGCGCCATCACCTGGTAGTAGCCGGCCTCCGCGCTCTGCACGCTGGTAGAGCGCGCACGGCCCAGCTGCATCTGCAGCTTCATCATGTCCCAAGTCTCCTTGGTAAGCCCTGCCATCTCCTCGACAATCTCCTGCTGCCGGTCAAGCATGAGCAGGGTGTAGTACATGTTGGCTATGCCCGAGATGACACTGGTCTTCACCGCTGTCTGATAGTCCTTCATTCCCAGCAGCTGCATCTGCGCGCCGCGCTTTACGGAGAGCAGCTTGCCGAAGATGTCGACACTCCAGCTGGCCGTGACGGGCAGCTGGTAGGTTTTCGAGGGCTTCTGCCCGTTCCAGGATGAGAGCGCCCCCTGGGGAGAGAACGTGACAGCGGGCAGGAAAGCCAGCTTGGCCGAGAGGAGCTGTGACTCAATCATCTTCACGTTGAGCGCGGCATTGAGCAGGTCGGTGTTGTGGGCCAGGCCGGTCTCAATGAGCGTTTGGAGCTGAGGGTCGGTGAACACGCTGCGCCAGGGCAGGTTGCCAAAGCTGGCGGTGTCGCTGACAGCCAGCGTGTCGGCCACCGAAGCGGTGTCGCGCACCAGTCCCATCACGTTGACATCGGGACGCTCGTATTTGTTGTAGAGCCCGCAACTGCTCACGAGGGCAGTTGCAGACAGTATCGCTAAAAGATTTCTCGTTTTCATATTCATTCCGTCATTGGTCATTTCGTCAGTTTATCCTTGTCAAGGGGCTGCGTGTATTGCAACAGCTCAGTATCCACCTGTGCGTTGTCGTCGGCAAACTCTATTGGCTTCACCTTCTCCTGCAGCCACTGGAACACGGCGAACAGGGCCGGAACAACAAACAGCTGGAGCAGCGTTCCGATGAGCATGCCGCCCACGGCTGCGGCACCAAGCGTCTGGTTGCCATTCTTGCCCACGCCGCTGGCAAACATCAGCGGCAGCAAGCCGATGATCATGGCCAGCGAGGTCATCAGGATAGGACGCAGGCGCGCACCGGCACCGAGGATGGCCGAGTAGCGGATGGCCATACCAGTCTGGCGGCGCTCCAGGGCGAACTGCACAATGAGGATGGCATTCTTGGCCAGCAGTCCGATAAGCATAATCAAGGCAATCTGCATATAGATGTCGTTGCTGTGGCCGAACAGGTCGGTAAAGATGAACGCGCCGGCCAAGCCGAACGGAATGGAGAGAATCACCGCCAGAGGCAGGATGTAGCTCTCGTACTGTGCGGACAGAATCAGATAGACGAACACCAGGCAGAGGGCAAAGATGATGCCCGTGGAGTTGCTCGACTCCTGCTCGGAGCGGGTCATGCCCGAATAGTCAAGGCCGTAGCCGTCGGGGAGCACCTGCTCGGCCACCTCCTCGACAGCCTTCAATGCCTGTCCTGACGAGTAGCCAGAGGCAGCCGATGCGTTGACATTGATACAGGTGAAGAGGTTGAAGCGGTTAATGTTGGACGGGCCATAGACGCGCCTCAGTGAGCAGAACTCGCTGACGGGAGCCATTCCTGCCGGCGTGCGCACGTAGATACTGGTGAGCGTGGCGGGATTCTTGCGGCTGTCGACCGTGCCCTGAATCATCACACGGTAGAGCTTTCCGTAGGAGTTGAAGTTGGAGGCGTAAAGACCGCCATAGTAACCCTGGAGGGTGGACAGCACCGTCTGGGGCGTAATGCCGCTCTGCTTGCACTTGGCCACATTGACATCCACCATATACTGCGGATAGCTGGGGTTGTAAGAGGTCATTGCATTGGAGATCTCAGGGCGCTTGTTGAGTTCGGCCAGGTACTTCTTTGTGACCTCGAAGAACTTGTCAAGGTCGCCGCCGGTCTTGTCCTGCATGGAGAATGTGATACCGTTGGTGGCGCCATAGCCACTGATCATAGGCGGTGCGAAAGCCAGGATCTGCGCATCCTTGATCTCGGCCGTCTGCTTGTAAAGCATGCCCAGCACCGAGGTGTAAGACATCGGGTTGACAAAGAAGCGCATGAGGCCGTCACCCTGCCACAGTCCGGAGAGGTTGTAGAAGAAGCCCGACGGACGGTCCTCGAAGGGCTTGAGCTTGATGATGAACGTGGCCTGGTCGGAACCCTGGCCGGCGATGAAGTTGTAGCCGAGCAGCTGCTCGCGGTTTCTGACAGCGGGGTTGGTGGCAAGCATCTTGTCAATCTGGTTGACAACCTGCTTGGTGCGCTCCTGGCTGGTGCCCGGGGCCATGGACACCGTACAGAAGATCACGCCGGTGTCCTCGTCGGGCACGAGGCCCGTCTTGGTGGTGACCATTGTCACCACGAGGGCGACAATGCCCAGCGCCACGGTGACACCGGCAATGATGCGGTGCTGGATGACGCTGGCCACGCCTTTCTTATACTTGTTCAGCAGCTTCTCGTACTGGTAGTTGAAGCCAGCGTGGAAGCGGTCGACAACCGACATGGCCTTGTGCTCCTCGTCGTCCTTGTGCGGTTTCAGCAAGATGGCGCAAAGGGCCGGCGAGAGGGTCAGGGCGTTGACAGCCGAAATCAGGATGGACACGGCCATGGTCACGCCGAACTCGCGGTAGAACGTACCGCTGGTTCCACCCATGAACGACACCGGGATGAACACGGCAGACATCACGAGCGTGATGGAGATGATGGCGCTCGAAATTTCGTTCATGGCGTCAATGCTGGCCGTGAGCGCGCTCTTGTAGCCCTGGTCGAGCTTGGCATGGACCGCCTCGACCACCACGATGGCATCGTCAACCACAATGGCAATGGCCAGCAGCAAGGCCGAAAGCACAAGGAGGTTGATTGAGAAGCCGAAAATCCAAAGGAAGAGGAAGGTACCCACCAGGGCCACCGGCACGGCAATCATAGGGATGAGCGTGGAGCGGAAGTCCTGCAAGAAGACATAAACCACCACGAACACCAGCAACAGGGTGATGACGAGGGTGAAGATTACCTCCTCGATAGAGGCAAAGAGGAACTCGGTCACATCGTAGTTGATCTTGTACTCCATGCCCGGGGGGAAGCTCTTGGCCTGCTTGTCCAGCTCGGCCTTCACATCGGTTGCTATCTGCGTGGCGTTGGAGCCGGCTATCTGCTGGACCATACCCATCACGGAGGGTTCTCCGTTGTTCTTCATGCTCACGCTGTATGTCAGTCCGCCCAGTTCGACCTTGGCCACGTCCTTCAGCCTGAGGGTCTGGCCGTTCTGGTCGCTGGAGATGATGATGTTCTCATATTCCTCTGCGGTCTTCAAGCGGCCCTTGTAGCGCATGGTGTACTCGTAGGCCATGTCGCTCTGCTCGCCAAACTTGCCGGGCGCGGCCTCGATGTTCTGCTCACCCAGCGCGCTGCTGATGTCAGACGGAACCAGGCCATACTGCTTCATCTTGTCGGGCAGCAGCCATATACGCATGGAGTAAGTCTTCATACCCGGCGACTGCACACTGCCCACACCCGAGATACGCTTCAAGGCCGGCACTACGTTGATGTCGTTGTAGTTGGTGAGGAACTCATCGTCATAGCGTCCGTCTTCCGAGGTGAGGGTGTACATAATCACATTCGAGGTCTGCCGCTTCTCAACGGTCACACCCACACGTGTCACCTCGGCCGGCAGCAATGCCTGTGCCTGGCTCACACGGTTCTGCACGTTGACGGCAGCCATGTCGGGGTCGGACCCCTGCTTGAAGTAAACCGTAATGCTGCAGGAGCCGTCGTTGGTGGCCTGCGAAGTCATGTAGGTCATGTTCTCCACACCGTTGATACTCTCCTCGAGCGGTGTCACGACGGAGTTCAGCACCGTCTGCGCATCGGCTCCCGTGTAGGTTGTGCGCACGCTGATGGTAGGCGGCGCCACATCAGGATACTGCTCGATAGGCAGCGAGATGATGCCGATGATGCCCAGCAGCACGAAGAAGATGGAAATCACCGTCGAGAGAACCGGGCGCTTTATAAAATTGGTAAATGTCATAGTTCAATGTTTGGGGTTTACTTTTTTCCTTTCATCACGTCAGCAAAGTCTGACGCACTTCCCTGCTTCTCGCCCAGCTTGGCGGCATCGTCAATCTTCTTGAGATACTGCGCCTCGGAGATGGGCTTGATTTCCATTCCGTCGGTCAGCGAGGTGATTCCTTTCGACACGTAGCGGTCGCCCACCTTCAGGCCCGAAGTCACGATATAGTTGTGCCCGTCGTTCTGCGGGTTCACCGTAATCTCGGTGTACTTCACCTTGTTGCCCTTGCCCAGCACATAGACAAACACCTTGTTCTGCACCTCAGAGGTGGCCTCCTGCGGAATCAGAATGGCACCACTGTCGGTTGTGGGCACCACAATCTGGCCCGCGCCGCCGCTGCGCAGCTCGTTTCCGGGATTGGCAAAGCGGGCGATCATCGAGACAGAGCCTGTGGCCGCATCGATGACGCCACTGGCCTTGACCACCTTTCCGGGCTGGCTGTACATGGTTCCGTCAGCGAGCATCAGCTGCACCGGGGGATAGGCAGCTATGGCTGCGTTGACACCGCCCTTTCCCTTGGTCATGGCCAGTGCGTCCTTCTCGGTCACAGAGAAGTAGACCTCGACGGTGCTGACATCAGACACTGTGGTCAGCGGCTCGGCACTCGAGGCACTCACGAGTGCGCCAACCTTATAGGGCAGACTGCCAACGACACCCGCAGCCGGGCTCTTCACATAGCAGAAGCTCAGCATCTCCCTGGCCGAGGCCAGCGAAGCCTGGGCCTGGGCCATCTGGGCCCGGGCAGTGGCGTAGCTGTTGCCTGCGGTCTGCAGTTCAAACTCGCCAATCACTTTATTGTCAAACAGCTTTTTCGAGTTCTCATAGGTCAGCTTCGAGGTTCTGAGCTGGGCCTTGGCGGTATTCACAGCGGCCTGGGCCTGGCGCACCTGCGCCTGGTAGGTCTCGTTGTCTATCACGAAAAGCAGCTGTCCGGCACGGACAGCCTGTCCCTCATGCACACACACCTGCGTGAGGAAGCCCGACACCTTGGGCCTGATTTGTACATCCTGAATGCCCTTGATAGTGGCGGGGTAAGTGGTTTGCAACTCTGTGCTCTGAGTTGACACCGTGCGGACAGCATACTCATTGTCAGCGTAATTGGGCTTTCCGCTCTGCCCTCCGCCTCCACAAGAGGACACGATCGCGCTCACAGCAGCGATCAATAACATCATTTTCTTTCTCATACCTAATTATAAAATTTCAATTATCTGTTATTATCTGTTATTACGATGAAACACGATTACAATGAACACCATTTAGTGAGCGCGGTTGGCACCGCATGAAGAAACGACAAGACGGAAGAAAACTTAATCTTTCACCTTGGTTTTCTGTGTGCAAAGTTATAGAAAATCCCTTGTTATAGTTCTAAGCAAGGGGGCACATTTAACAAAAAACATCTATAATAAACACATTTTATTCCATTTTGTCCAGCCCCATTCCAGCCGCCTTTTCGAGCAGCAGCCGCATGAGCGGCTCGCGCTCGTTGGGCACGCGGTTGTCAAGCACAGCGTCCTTGAGCGTCTGCTTGAGCACACCGACCTCACGGCACGGCTTGAGGTTGAACATTTCCATAATTTCATTGCCGTCGATGCAGGGCTGCAGCAACCGCTTGTAGTCCTTTTCCTTGAGGTCGGCGAGCTTTTCTCTCACAATGCGGAAATTCTCCAGGAACCGCCGCTTGCGCCCCTCGTTCTTACTGGTGATGTCGGCCTCGCAAAGCAGCATCAGGTCGTCGATGTCGTCGCCGGCATCGCTGAGCAGGCGCCTCACGGCACTGTCGGTCACCACGTCGTCGGCTATGGCGATGGGGCGCATGTGCAAGTCAACGAGCCTCTGCACATACTTCATCTTGGTGTCGAGGGGCTGAGACAGGCGGCGGAAAATCTGGGGCACCATCTTTGCGCCTATCATGTTGTGGTTGTGAAAAGTCCACCCAACCAGAGGCGCCCACCGCTTGCTGCGCGTCTTGCCCACATCGTGGAGCAGGGCGGCCCACCGCAGCCAAAGGTTGTCCGAGCTGCGGCACACGTTGTCAAGCACCTCCAGCGTGTGATAGAAATTGTTTTTGTGCGCCCTTCCGCTCCTCACCTCTACAATGTCAAGGGCCGCCAGCTCGGGCAGGATATAGTTGAGCAGTCCGCAGCGCTGCAAGTCCACGAAGCCCCTGCTGGGCGCCTTGCACATCATGATTTTGTTCAGTTCGTCCTTGATGCGCTCGCCGCTCACAATCTTGATGCGCTGCACATTGCGTTCCAGGGCTGCAAACGTCTCGTCGTCGATGTTGAAATTGAGCTGGGTGGCAAAGCGGATGCACCGCATCATGCGCAGGGGGTCGTCGCTAAAGGTGATATCGGGGTCGAGGGGAGTGCAAATGATTCCGTCCTCCAAGTCGCAGAGTCCGTCAAAGGGGTCGACCAACTGGCCAAAGCGTGCCTTGTTCAGGCAGATGGCCATGGCGTTAATGGTGAAGTCGCGGCGGTTCTGGTCGTCCTCCAGTGTGCCGCCCTCGACTACGGGCTTGCGCGAATCGTGGCTGTAGCTCTCCTTGCGCGCGCCGACAAACTCCACCTCAAGGCTGCCCCACTTCACCTGTGCAGTGCCGAAGTTGCGGAACACGGAGAGGTGCGCCCCCCTGCCCAGCCGCTGTTTGAGCGCAGAGGCCACCTGGATGCCGCTGCCCACCACCACCACGTCAATGTCGTTGGAGGGACGCTCCAGAAAGAGGTCTCTCACATAGCCGCCCACCACATAGCAGTCCACGCCGAGCTGGTCGGCCACATCACTGATTTGATGAAATATATCCCGGCCGAGCAGTCCGGCCAGTTCTGTGTCTGTATACAACTTCATTTGGGTTGGTTTATCCTATTTTGACCTGCAAAGGTAGTGCAAACCGAAGACAATACAAAATAAAAAGGCCGTTCCACCGCCTTTATTTTTATTGTTGAGGTGCAGCCTACCTTATTTATAAACAGCCAGGCTGGCACGCAGGCCAGCCGCCAAGGGCAGACCGTCCGTCCCGGCACAGGCAGCGTCAAACGGCCGAAACCGCCCAAGCACCTGCCTGTCAAGACCGTTCCGCGGAATGCAAATAAATATAAATAATGCTTAAACACCCTGTCAAACAGTCCTTTTTCAAGGCAGTCAAAAACCGTTTTCGCCTTTTTTCAGTATTTTTGCAGCATGAAACGAATGACCATGATTCAACATTCAACCCTCATAACAGCTGCCCTGCTCATTCTGCTCCTACCCTGCGGCTGCGCCTCGGATGCCAAGCAGGAAGCAGACAACCTGCTCAAGAATGCCGAAAGCCTCTACAACCGCGGGCTGTATGAGCAGGCGCTGCTCTCCCTTGACTCGCTCCGCCACATCTACCCCAACGCCATCGAGGCCCGGAAGAGGGGGCTGCGCCTCAAGCAGAGCATCGCCCTGAAGCAGGCGCAGGCCGACCTGGCCGTGACCGACAGCGCCCTTCAGGCAGTGAGTGCCGACTACGCCTACCAGCGTGACAAGGTGGAGCGCGACCGCGCCAACCTGCGTGCCACCAAGGAGGAACTTGACATGCTGGCCCGCACCAAGATGGTGCGCGACTCGCTCCAGGTGCGATTCGACGTGCAGTGCGCCAAAATCAAGTATATCCACAAGCGCCAGAAAGAGGACTGAGGGTGCAAAAACAGCGCACAGATTTGGCTGTTTCGGCCAAAATGGCTAATTTTGCACACGTTACATGATTTCCCAAGAACAGCCATTACATGCAAACAACCGAACAACAGTTTGAGAAAGCCCTGGCAGAATGTCGCGCCCTATTCGAGAAAAAGCTGCACGACTATGGCCCCTCATGGCGCATTCTCAGACCTTCTTCGCTCACCGACCAGCTGTTCATCAAAGCCAAGCGCATCAGAAGTCTCGAGACCAAGCGCCACGCAATGGTTGACGAGAGTGCCAAGTCCGGGTTTGTCGCCATCATCAACTATGGCATCGTGGGGCTGATCCAGCTCGACAAGGGCTTCGCCGACACCGTGGACATCAGCAACGAAGAGGCGCTGCGCCTCTATGACCACTACGCCAAGGAGGCGCTGCAACTGATGAAGCGGAAGAACCACGACTACGACGAGGCGTGGCGCTCGATGCGCGTGAGCAGCTACACCGACTTCATCCTCACAAAGATTGAGCGCATCAAGGAGATAGAGAACCTGCACGGCAATACCCTGGTGAGCGAGGGGATTGACGCCAACTATATGGACATTATCAACTATGCGGTGTTCGGAGTCATCAAACTCAGCGAAAGCGACTGACAAAGTGGAACGTTTCAAGACTGCCGGCATAAACCTGTGCCGCCTTGTGGTGGCGGCTGTGTTTGTCCTCTCGGGCTTCGTCAAGGCCGTAGATCCCACCGGGACGGGCTACAAACTGGATGACTACCTGGAGGCAGCGGGGCTGCAAGGCTGGCTGCCCCAAGCCATCACCATCACCCTTTCCATCCTGCTCTCCGCCTTTGAGTTCGTGATGGGCATCTGTCTGCTCTTCGCCATACGCCGCCGCTTGGTGTCAAGGCTGGCCCTGGCCTTTATGGCCGTGATGGCGGCCGTCACGCTGTGGCTGGCCCTGTTCAACCCCATCAGCGACTGCGGGTGCTTTGGCGACGCGGTGAAACTCACCAACTGGCAGACTTTCTGGAAAAACATCCTGCTGCTGGCCTGCATCATTCCGCTGGCAGCGGCCCCGCTCAGGATGGCACGCTTCATCAGCCCCGGCACCCAGTGGATAGTGTTCAACTACTCGGCTGTGTTCATCCTGGCCGTCTCGGGCTACAGCCTCTACGACCTGCCCCTGTTCGACTTCCGCCCCTACCACGTCGGGGCCAACATCGCCAAGGGCATGGAGATTCCGCCGGGAGCGCAACAGCCGCAGTTCGTGACAACCTTCACACTCAGCAAGAACGGGGTGACCAAGACATTCACCCTTGACAACTACCCCGACTCGACCTGGACTTTCGTTGACAGCCACACCACCCAGCTGAGCGAGGGCTACGTGCCCCCCATCCACGATTTCTCCATCACGCGGATGGACAACGGCGAGGACATCACCGACACGGTGCTCGCGCGGAGGGGCTACACGTTCCTGCTGGTGTCCCCCCATCTGGAAACGGCCGACGACAGCCGGCTCGACCTCATCAACCTCATCGCCGAATACGCCCGGGAACAGGGCATCCCCTTTCTCTGCCTCACCGCAAGCAACGAGAAGGGCGTGAGGCGGTGGAAGGAATATACCGGTGCCGAGTACACGTTTTGCCAGACCGACGAGACCACACTCACCACCATCATCCGCAGCAACCCGGGACTGCTGCTGCTGAAAGACGGCACCATCATCCGCAAGTGGAGCCACAACAGACTGCCCGGAGAGGCCGACCTCAAGGAGCCCATAGCCCGGGCGGAGATAGGTAGGATGCCCAGCGGCTCGACTCCGCGCAAGGTGGCTGGCATCCTTGTATGGTTCATCCTGCCGCTGGCCGCGCTCACCCTGGCCGACCGCCTGTGGGCCTGGACCAAATGGATCAGAAAGAGAAAGACATCAAGAACAAGTGTTCAACATTTAAAAAGCAAGAGAACTATGAGAAAGAAAATCGTAGCAGGCAACTGGAAGATGAACATGAACCTGCAAGAAGGTGTGGCTCTGGCCAAGGAACTTAACGAGACACTGACAGCAGACAAGCCCAACTGCGGCGTGATTATCTGCACTCCGTTTATCCATCTGGCCACCGTGGCACAGCTGCTCAACAAGGACATCATCGGACTTGGCGCCGAGAACTGCGCTGACAAGGAAAAAGGCGCTTACACCGGCGAGGTTTCCGCCGAGATGGTGAAGAGCACCGGCGCGCACTACGTCATCTTGGGCCACTCCGAGCGCCGCGGCTACTATGGCGAGACACCGGAAATTCTGAAAGAAAAGGTGCTGCTGGCCCTGAAGCACGGCCTGAAAGTGATTTTCTGTATCGGCGAGAGCCTGGAGGAGCGCGAGGCCAACAAGCAGAACGAGGTGGTGAAAGCAGAACTCGAAGGCAGCGTCTACAACCTGTCAGCAGAGGAATTCAAGAACATCATCATTGCCTACGAACCCATCTGGGCCATCGGCACCGGCAAGACTGCCACGGCAGAGCAGGCCGAGGAAATCCACGCCTACATCCGCTCAACCATCGCAGACAAATATGGCAAGGAGGTGGCCGAGGACACCACTATCCTCTATGGCGGCAGCTGCAAAGCCAGCAACGCTCCCGAACTCTTTGCCAAGCCTGACATCGACGGCGGCCTCATCGGCGGCGCCTCACTGAAGGCGGCCGACTTCAAGGGCATCATCGACGCCTGGAAGAAATAAGGGACTGCACAACCCGCAACGGACACTCTGCACCGCGCGCCCCATGGGCAAGCGTGGCGGGGTGCCCGCCTTTCAGACAACAACACACAAGACAGACGACATGAAGCATCTTGCCGCTATCATCACGCTCACCCTCTGCACGGCACTGCCGGCAGCGGCCCAGACTTTCCTTGACCGCTTGCAGAAGAGCGGCAACGGACAGGGCACTGTCAC
This sequence comes from uncultured Prevotella sp., assembly GCA_937895845.1. Taxonomy (GTDB): domain Bacteria; phylum Bacteroidota; class Bacteroidia; order Bacteroidales; family Bacteroidaceae; genus Prevotella. The sequence continues at coordinate 12,355 of CALBLK010000020.1, forward strand.
GGTGACCCAGAGTGAGGAAATCAACGACCTGGTGAACGGGAACAAGACGGCCACTGCCACTGAAAGGGCCGGCACGGCCAAGGCTGTGAGGACGCAGCCGGCCAAGCAAGCCACGCCGCAACCGGGCCACAAGCCGGCGGCGACGGGCAGAGACGGGCGGCAGGAACCCATCAGAGCAGAGAAGCCCAGGACTGGCGCCGAGCAGGACAATGTGCAGGACAGCCAGCCTTATGTGGACACTCACAAAAAAGTGATGCGCAAGAGCTACAAGGTGAACGGCTACCGCGTGCAGGTGTTTGCCGGTGGCAACACGCGCAACGACCGGAAAAAGGCGGAGCGCATCGGCAACGACATCAAGGCAAACTTCCCCAGCGAACCGGTGTACGTCCATTTCTACTCACCCAGATGGATATGCCGGGTGGGCAACTACCGCACCTACGAGGAGGCCTACGCCATGCTCCGCGCCGTGAAGGAGGCGGGCTACAGGCAGGCGGCCATCGTCAAGGGAAAAATCAGCGTACAGTATTGACACACTTCACATGAACACCGACAACGAACAGCAACTCGACCAGCTGGCCGGCCACTACCGGTCCATCCTTGACCTGCTGGGCGAAGACCCCGGCCGCGAGGGCTTGGAGAAGACCCCCATGCGCGTGGCAAAGGCCATGAAAGTGCTCACCAGGGGCTATGCGATGGATGCCAACAAGGTGCTTACAGACGCCCTTTTCAAGGAAGACTACAGCCAGATGGTCATCGTTAAGGACATTGACTTCTTCTCGCTCTGCGAGCACCACATGCTGCCTTTCTACGGCAAGGCGCACGTGGCCTATATTCCCAACGGCTACATCACGGGGCTGAGCAAGATTGCCCGGGTGGTCGACATCTTCTCGCACCGCCTCCAAGTGCAGGAGCGCATGACACTGCAGATCAAGGAGTGTATCGAACAGACCCTCCACCCGCTCGGTGTGATGGTTGTGGTGGAGGCCAAGCACATGTGCATGCAGATGCGAGGGGTGGAGAAACAGAACTCCGTCACCACCACAAGCGACTTCAGCGGAGCCTTCAACCAAGCCAAGACACGGCAGGAATTCATGAACCTTATCCATAACTAAGCAAGGAAGAGAAACCAAAAAGCCTATTTTTAACTACCATGTACCAGACAGACAGAGGAACTTACAGCAAGGGAAACATTTGCAGCCAGCTGGGCAACAGCTGCTTAGGGCGCACAGCCATCACCGCGGCCATTGTGGCCCTGATACTGGTGGCGGCCCACTATACAGTGCCATCGGAACAGCAGATGAGGGAGAAGGCGGTCAACGGCATCGCGCTCTGCATCATCTCCAACATAGAGCACGACCAGGATGCTGCCGATGACATTGTGAGAAACATGGCGGCCGTGGTTACCAGAGTGGACTCCACAGGCAGGAACATCGAACAGATCAAGATGTTCAACAAGCTCAACAGGATTGCAGTCTATCCGCACACGTTCTACTCCACCGTGCGCATTCACAACTACGCCCATGCCGGCGGCGTGCGCGTGGCCGTCGGCCTTTTCGGCATAGTGTTCCCCACGGTGAGCGCCAGCGACTACCTGCTGCGCACAGATGCTATGCAAAAAGACTACAAGGACGTTCCCCTGGGCCGGCACCTTGTTGACGAGGGCGCCGACCCGGGCGCCGACTACGATGACGATTTCAACCCCTACGAAATCAGGTAAGGGGCAGGCTTGCCGCATTTCCGCTTAACCCATACATTTTTCATTGGGTTGAAAGACATTTTCATTGGGTTGAGAGATTCACCTCTTCAGCTTGAAAAAGTCGGTCACCAAGCGGCCGCACTCCCCTGCCAGCACACCCCTCACCACCTGGGCCTTGGGGTGAAGCGCCCGTGGTGCGAGCAGGGTGTAGCCGCGCTTCTCATCGCCCGCGCCGTAGACAATGCGGGGCACCTGCGCCCAGCCGATGGCTCCGGCGCACATCACACAGGGTTCCACCGTGACATAGAGCGTACAGTCGGTGAGATACTTGCCGCCCAGCAGGTTGGCCGCCGACGTTATCGCCAGCATCTCGGCATGGGCGGTCACGTCGTGCAGGGTCTCCGTCTGGTTGTGGGCGCGCGCTATCACGCGCCCCCGGCACACAATCACCGCCCCAACAGGTATCTCTCCCTCCTCGCCGGCCGCCACAGCCTCGGCCAGGGCCTTGCGCATAAACTGCTCGTCGGCCTTCAGTTGTTCTTCAGCTGTCATGACATCAAAGGTTTGTATTCCACAAAAGTACAACAATTCTTTTGATGTGTAAAGGATTTGTTGTACTTTTGCAAGAAAGGCAGTCAGACAACCATGCACGGCACCAGCATCATCCACATCGGCACGACCGGCTCGACCAACGACTTTCTCCGCACCTACCGTGGCGCTGAGGGACTGCGGATGACAGTGGCCGTGGCCGAGTGCCAGACCGCCGGTCGCGGCCAGGGGGCCAACACATGGGAGAGCGAAGACGGCAAGAACCTGCTGTTCTCCATCCTCATCCACCCCGCCACTGTCCCCCCACACCGGCAGTTTGTCATCTCGATGGCCGTGGCTCTGGCCATCTGCCGCACACTTGACGCCTATTCCGAGGGCTTCTGCATCAAGTGGCCCAACGACATCTACTGGCACAACCGCAAGGTGTGCGGCATTCTCATAGAAAACAGCCTGTCGGGAAACCGCATCCGCGACTGCATCATCGGCATCGGCCTCAACGTGAACCAGCAGGTGTTCCGCAGCAATGCGCCCAATCCCGTGTCGCTGTTTCAGGTAACGGGGCATGAGCACAGCCGCGACAAGCTGCTCCAAGACATCCTCCGGGCTTTCGCCGCCATGGATCTCTGCGATGGCGAGGCCATCCGCACAGCCTACATGGAGCGGCTGTACCGCCGAAAGGGGCTGTTCAGGTTCAAGGATGGCGGCGGCGAGTTCCGCGCAGAGGTGGCGGCAGTCGCCCCCGACGGCCACCTGCTGCTGCGCAACGAGAGCGGCGACCTGCACTCCTACGCATTCAAGGAGGTGGAACATGTCCTTGGCAAACAGTAACGCCACCGCAGCCAAGCGGGCAAGTCAGACAAGCGCGAATAAACGATAACCCTAAAGATATGTCAAAATTCAAACGTATTCTTCTGAAGCTCAGCGGCGAGAGCCTCATGGGCAAACAAAACTTCGGCATTGACCCGGAGCGTCTGAGCGACTACGCCCGCCAGATTAAAGAGGTGCACGAGATGGGCGTGCAGATTGGTATTGTGATTGGCGGAGGCAACATCTTCCGCGGCCTCAGCGGCTCACAGAAAGGCTTTGACCGCGTGAAAGGCGATCAGATGGGCATGTGTGCCACGGTAATCAACTCACTGGCACTCAGTTCGGCACTCGGCGTGCTGGGCGTAAAGACCAAGGTGCTCACGGCCATCCGCATGGAGCCCATCGGCGAGTTCTACACCAAGTGGAAGGCCATCGAGGCCATGGAATCCGGCTATGTGTGCATCTTCTCCGCCGGGACAGGCAACCCCTACTTCACCACTGACACGGGGTCCAGTCTTCGTGGCATCGAGATTGAGGCCGATGTCATGCTCAAGGGCACGCGCGTTGACGGCATCTACACCGCCGACCCGGAGAAAGACCCTGCGGCCACGAAATTCAAGGAGATAACCTATGACGAGATTTACACACGCGGTCTGAAGGTGATGGACCTCACCGCCACCACGATGTGCAAGGAGAACAACCTGCCCATCTATGTGTTCAACATGGACATTGTGGGCAATCTGAAAAAAGTGATGGACGGAGAGGAGATTGGCACGCTGGTGCACAACTGACCTTCAGCCGCCGCCACACAGCGACCTGCAGCGCGCCACGCAGATCAGAACATACAGACGGGCCGCCCTGACAAAGCAGACCACTTTGCCGGGGCGGCTTTTTCATTGGCACACGCGCAGCAAGGCTGGAGACAGCAGTATCCCGCTATGGGGGCAACGGAAAACCCGGAAAACGCGCCGGCAATTTCATGGGACAACCCTGAACCGCAGGGCCAGACGCAGGGAAATATCAATGTGGAATATCATTTTTCACGGATAAAAGCGCAGAAAGAAAAGCCCCTATTCCGCCACGCCTCCTACCTTTGCTAATTATTTAGTGTAAACAAAGCGACTAACAACCTTTTTATGAAGACTGCAAAAAGACTTTTGGCAACGGTGTTCGGCCTCGGCTTGTCAGTAACAGGGCTGAACGCCCAAGTCACCGTGCAACCACCCGTCATGGGATGGAGTTCCTGGAACACCTACCATGTGAACATCAGCGACTCGCTCATCATGCGGCAGGCCGACGCCTTGGTTGCCACCGGCCTGAAAGACTGCGGCTACCGATATGTCAATGTCGACGACGGCTTCTTTGGCCACCGCGACGCTTCGGGCAAGATGCATGCCCATCCCCAACGTTTCCCCAACGGCTTGCGAGGCGTGTCAGACCATATCCATGCGCTCGGGCTGAAGGCTGGCATCTATTCGGATGCCGGCAGCAACACCTGCGGCTCACGCTATGACAACGACCCCAACGGATTTGGCGCCGGACTCTACGGTCACGAAGACCAGGATGCGCAGCTCTATTTCAAGGAGTGGAACTTTGACTTTATCAAGATTGACTATTGCGGTGCCGGCACCGAACTCAACCTGGAGGAGCGCCGCCGCTACACGGAGATACGGCAGGCCATTGACCGGACGGGCCGCAACGACGTGTCGGTCAACATCTGCCGCTGGGCCTTCCCCGGCACCTGGGCCAAGGACTTGGCCGCCTCGTGGCGCATCAGTCCCGACATCAGGCCAAGGTGGAACTCGGTGAAGAATATCATCGGCATGAACATGCCCCTGTCGGCTTACTGCCGCGACGGACATTACAACGATATGGACATGCTCGAAATCGGCCGCGGGCTGAAACCCTGCGAGGAGGAAGTCCATTTCGGCATGTGGTGCATGATGAGCTCGCCGCTGCTCATCGGATGCGACTTGACCAAAATCAAGGACCAATCACTGGCCCTGCTCAAGAACAGGGAACTCATTGCCATCAACCAAGACTCGCTGGCCCTGCAAGCCTATCCTGTGATGGAAAAGAACGGCACCTATGTACTGGTGAAAGACCTTCATCAGCGCCGTGGCACGGTGCGTGCCGTCGCCCTGTACAACCCGACAGACTCTGTGGCCCACTTCTCCGTTCCCCTTGCAGAACTGGAACTGGGCGGCCGGGTGAAGCTCCGCGACCTGGTACGCCGGAGAAATCTGAAAAGCGTAAGGGACAGCATTGTCAGCGACCTTCCTGCCCACAGCGTCCTGATTGTGCGGGCCGAGGCCGCCCGGAGGCTTGAACCGTCACGCTACGAGGCCGAGTGGGGCTATCTGCCCTGCTTCAACAACCTTGGCAAGGACAAGAGGCTTGTGCTCTACGCCAGCACCCCCGGAGCGTCGGGTGGCATGACCGTGGCCTATCTTGGAGGACGCAAAGAAAACGTTATCCGCTGGGACCGCGTGTACAGTGAGCGGGGCGGGCACTATGACATGACCATCACCTACCAGCCTGCCCCCCTCCGGGGCTTGCAAGTGTGCGTCAACGGCCATACAACCACGCTCGCCGGACTCCAGACCGAGGGGCCGCTCGCCACTGTTACCATCCCTGTCACGCTGAAGCCCGGCAGCAACACCGTTGAGATGGGCAATCCCTATGCCTGGGCTGTGGACATTGACAAGTTTGAACTGACACGCCGATAAAGTGACAAGGCCATGAACATGAAGAGCTTCCTGCTGCCGGCCTTATGGCTGGCAGTTTCCGCCGTCCAGGCCCAGGTTACACTGACCCACCTTACGGTTGAAGGCCGGCAAGCCCCGGTGGGGATAGATGTCATGTCACCCCGCTTTGGCTGGCAGATTCAGTCTCCACGCCGCAACGTCAGACAGAAGGCGTACCATATTCTTGTCGCCTCCACCCGGGAGAAAATAAACAGGGGGGAGGGCGATGTGTGGGACAGCGGCACTGTCAGGTCTGACAGCTCGCAGTGGGTTCCCCTGCCTCCGTCGGTCACGCTACAGCCCGGCCGCCCCTATTACTGGAAAGTGATGGCCGTGACCAACAGGGGGACTTCCCCCTGGAGCCCCACAGCTACCTGGTCGGCGGGGCTGCTCACACCGAACAACTGGGCTGGCCAGTGGATAGGCATCGACAGCTTGATGCCCTGGGACCGGGTGGAGCGTCACAGCCGCCTGTCGGCCCGCTATCTCCGCAAGAGCTTTTCCACCAGGCAGGCTCCCGTCAGCCGGGCCATGATGTACATCTCGGGACTGGGCAACTACACTTTGTCGGTCAACGGCCGGCGGGTGGGGTGCGATGTGCTCACCCCCCTGCCCACCGACTACACCAAGACGGTGGCTTACGACAGCTATGACGTGACAAAGTTCCTTGACCGTGACAACGCCATCGGCGTAACTCTTGAGGGAGGGCATTATTTCGCGCAGACCCAGAACTACCAGACGAACGTCCGCACCACTTACGGTCTGCCCAGGCTCCGCGCCCATCTTGCCATCGAGTATGCCGACGGAACGGCAGACACTGTCGCCACCGATTCCACCTGGCGCATCTGGGCCGACGGCCCCGTGCGCTATGCCAACGAGTATGACGGTGAGCTCTACGATGCCAACCGGAGCATGGACGGCTGGGACTGTCCCGGCTATGCTGACAGCCTGTGGATGAAGGCCCGGGCGGTGGCGCCTCCGGGCGGCGTGCTCTGCGGGGCGCTGGCTCCCAACATGAGTGTCTACCAGACCGAGCGTCCCGTGGCTGTACACCGGTACGGCCGGCGCTACATAGTGGATTTCGGCACCAACAATGCCGGACGCGTCCGCCTGCGAACAGGGCAGGTCGCCAAGGGCGACACGGTATGTGTCCGCCATTCCGAACTACTCGGGCAGGGTGACAGCACACTCTATGTGGCCAACCTGCGCAGTGCCGAGGCTACAGCCCGCTATGTGTCTGACGGGAGGACGGCCGAGTGGGCGCCCGAGTTTACGTACTATGGCTTTCGCTATGCCGAAGTGACGGGAATGGAACAACTGACACCCGACCAGATTTGCCGCGAACTGATTGCCGACCGCATGGACGATGCCCACACCGGCTTCAGTGTGACCGACCGCAACGGCCATGACATGCTCAACCGCATTGTGGCCAACGCTCGCCGCGGGGTGCGGAGCAACTACAAGGGCATCCCCATCGACTGCCCGCAGCGCGACGAGCGGATGCCCTGGCTGGGCGACCGCACCACGGGATGCCTGGGCGAGAGCTATCTGATGAACAACCACGGCCTCTACACAAAATGGAGCCGCGACCTCCGCGACGGACAGCTGCCTGACGGACGTGTCAGCGACGTGACACCCGCCTACTGGCGACTGTATAACACCAACGTGACGTGGCCGGCCGCCTTTCCCATGGTCTGCGACATGCTCTACCGCCAGTATGGCGACCTCCGCCCCATGGCCGACAGTTATGCAGCCATCAAGAGATTCCTGATGATGATACGCCGCAAGAACTACAAGGACGGCCTTGTGCCCTACGACCGCTATGGCGACTGGTGCGTGCCGCCCGAATCACCACGTCTGGTACACAGCAAAGACCCGGCCCGCAAGACCGACGGCCAGCTCATCTCGTCGACCTACTATTATTACCTCTGCCGGCTGATGGCCCGCTACGCCCGCTTGCTCGGCCACGTGGCCGACACGCCCTACTTTGAAACTGAAGCCGCCACCACACTTGCAGCCGTCAACAGGACTTACCTCAAGGACGGCAACTACGCCAATGCCACCGTCACGGCCAACCTGCTTCCGCTGGCCATGGGAATGGTGCCACACGACCAGGAAGCCACGGTGCGCGACAATCTTCTGGAGACCATCGTGGCCAAGAACGGCACTCACATCTCTGCCGGGGTCATCGGCATCCAGTGGCTCATGCGCTACCTGTCGTCTGCGGGTCATTCGGATGTCGCCTACCGGCTGGCAATGACCGACACCTACCCCGGCTGGGGCTACATGGTCAAGAACGGGGCCACCACCATCTGGGAACTCTGGAACGGCAACACGGCAGATCCCTCGATGAACAGCGGCAACCACGTGATGCTGCTGGGCGACCTGCTACCCTGGTGCTATGAAAACCTGGGCGGAATCCAGCCCGACAGCATACGGCCGGGATTCAAGCACATCATCATGAAGCCCGACTTCTCCGTGCCTGAGATAAGCGGCGTAACTGTTTCCCACCCCTCGCCTTACGGCGTGATTCACAGCACTTACACGCGACAGGAAGGACATGTCTGCTGGACAGTCGGCATACCGGCCAACACCACCGCAGAGGTACACTTGCCCACCGGAAAGGTAAAGCGGATAGGATCGGGGCAGTGGACATTCAACGTGAAAGACTGCCAGCAGCGCAACAGGCCAAAAGCAAAATAAGAAAACTGTTTTCCGGCATCCACTGACATGAAATAAATTCGAATAGTTTTGAACAACTGCTCATTTTTTTATTAACTTTGCCACGCAAAAGGGGAGTTGCATGACTTTTATGCGGCATCGGAGTTGCGCAAGTTCCCAGGCACGCTCACGCTCTGTGATTGCGACAAGACCATTATTCACAGAGACAAACAGGATAAGATGCCGCTAATCCATAACAACAAACACACTTACAGTTATGAAAAAGTACTTACTGCTTTTGTTCGCAATGGTGATGTCTGCGGCGACGGCTTTCGCTGCCGATGACAACACCATTACAATGACCACGTCGAAAGCCGCAGGCACAGCTGTCACCTTGGATGCCTACACATCATCCAAAGACGAGGCTTTCACCGTAGACTGGGGCGACGGTGAGGTGAAAACCTACAACATCAACCCCGATGACTACGGATACTCCAGACGCATCAGAACCCAAATCAAGGGTTCAACCATCACCATCAAGGGAAAGATGGTACACATGGAACTGAGAGAGGCCGGCCTGACGCAAGTCACGCTTGCCGGGCAGTCAAGCCTTGAGAAACTTGACCTGCGCGAAAACGAAATCGCATCGTTCCAGTTCGACCAGCTGCCCGCCATGAAAGACCTCGACCTTTCAAGCAACAAGCTCACGGCGTTTGACGCAACAGGAATGAAACAGCTTCAGGAACTCACCCTGAATGACAACCTGCTTGACAGCTACAAATTCAATATCACCGACGCTGCTGAAACGCTGAAAGAGCTGAATGTCTCGAACAATGGCAAGAACTTCATCACCCTGAACCTCATCGCCTTCACAGCGCTCGAAACATTCTACTGCAATGACAACCCTGAGTTCACCACAGCGGTGTTTGCCGACAACAACGACAAGCTCAGGAGAATCAGCATGAACAACTGCTACGTGATGCACTTCTATTCGCGCGCTCTGCCAAACCTGCAATCGCTGAACCTGTCGAACAACGCGCTGCGCGAACTTGAAGAGGGCGACTACCCCAATCTCCGCACGCTGTCGGTAAACGGCAATCACCTGAAAAGCCTCGACGTGACAAAGTTCACCAAGCTCGAGAGCCTGTACTGCGGCAACAACAAAATCACCTCGCTCAACGTGGCAAACTGCCCGGACCTGACCACCCTTAACTGCGACAGCATTGACATCACAAAGCTCGATGTGTCAAACAACAAGAGCCTGTCCTACCTCTCGGTGAACGGCACAAAGCTGTCAAAGCTCGACCTAAAAGGTATCAGGACCATCACCACGCTGAACATCAGCAACACCGACATACGGTACATCCCGATGGAAGACCTGTACAGTCTGCGTGAATTCCGCGCACGCAACACCAAGTGCTCGTTCTTCTACTTCAACTACGTGAACACCTGGGGAAGATTCAACTATGTTGACATCCGCGACAACAAGCTGATGACCGGAAACTCCATGAACTTCACGCTGCGCACACTGCCGCAGGCCTATTCGGAATACAGCAATTCGCTGCTCATAGCAGGCTCCAACGGGGAAACGGCCGACACGGACTACCCTACATCCAACGACATGAATTGGAAAATAGACGTGCAGGGCGACGGCACGGCGAAGAACGAGGCTGTGCCCGTTACGGTCGACGCCACCAACACCGGCGAGACCGTTACCGTAACAGGCTCGTTCGGCGGAATATCGGGAGACCAGACATTCAGCTTCACCAAATACTCCACCACCGGCGGCACGTTCACCGTCTCGCAGTGGTCGGGAGCTTACTGGCAGCAGCTGACTGACGTAACCACGTCGGCAAAGGCCGGTGTGGCCATCCACATCACACCCACGCCTGCCGAGGGCTATGTCTACGACGGAGTGATTGTAAACGGCGAGAAGATTGACGAGGAGTGGTTCACCGTGAACGGCGAGGCAACAATCAAGCCCGTGTTCCGCGCCGAGGCTCGCAAGATTTCGTTCACCGCCCCCGTCGGGCAGAGCCTGTCGTTCCAGATGGCAGTCATGAAAGATGCCGAGAAGAACGTGCAAGTAGACTGGGGTAACGGTGCGAAGATGGAGTATGAGCTGTCCGACACCAAACGCACGCGCATCGACGGCACAGCCGCAACGCCTGCAGACGCAACGGCAAAGGAGTCGACCATCACCATCTACGGCGACGTTGACCAGCTCAACCTCGAGAGCTACGGCGAATACGGACTGGAGATGGGAGCATGGGACAACCAGGTGTCAAGCATTGACCTGAGCGGCAACGACCGGCTCACACTGCTCAACCTCTACATGAACCCGATAAAGACTCTCGATGTGAGCAACCAGACAGGGCTGCTCTATCTTGACTGCTCTTACTGCGAACTGGACCGGCTTGACGTGACCAAGAACACCAAGCTGCAAAATCTTCTCTGCTACGGCAACGCGCTGACCCAGCTTGACCTCTCGAAGAACACGGAGCTGGAAACTTTGAGCGCGCGCGTAAACAAGCTCGAGGCCATTGACTTCACCAACAACCCCAAGCTGCAAGAGGTGATTGTCAACAACAACAGCCTTTCGTCCATCAGCGTGGCCAACCTGCCTGAACTCGTCAGCCTTAACGTGGCAAGCAACAAGCTGACCGCCATTGACGTGAGCAAGAACACGAAACTGCAGGAACTGGGTGTAGGCAACAACAAGCTGACCGACCTCAACCTTGACAGCAACAAGGACTTGCGCAGCCTCTCGTTCAACAACAACGCCATACAGATTCTTGACCTGAGCCAGCTGAAAGAGCTGCGGCTGGTGAACTGCGGCGGCAACAACATGACGGCCTGCGACCTCAACCAGTTCTACAAAGACCTGCCCCAATACCCCACGCTGACAAAGGAGGAGCAGGAGGCCATAAAGGGCGCAACACTTACCGTCCTCACCGGCACGGAGGCCACTCCGAACGATGCCAAAGGCTCGGACACCTCTATCGCCACCGACAAGGGATGGATTGCCAGCATGACGGGCAACGGCTCGGGCTGCGACTTCACATGGATCTACATCGGAGCGGCCGAGAACGGCACCATCGCCTTGAAAGACGCTGACGGAAACGACATCCTGTCGGGTGGCAGGGTTAAGCGCAACTCTCCCATCACGCTCATCGCGACACCTGCCACAGGCTACACGCTCGACAGGGTGACCGTTAACGGCAATGCCATCGAGGGCACCGAGTTCAAGGTTTCGCGCATTTCTACCGTTACTGCCACGTTCAAGCTCGCCACCGGCATTGACGCTGCAAAAGCGGCAGAAAGCAAGGCATACTCTTCCAACGGCACAATCGTCACCTCGGTGGCCGAGGGCGCAACAGCCGAAATCTACGGCACCAACGGCCAGAGGGTCTGCAAGGTTGCTGCCGGAACATCGATCGTTCCCGTTGCCGGCGGCACCTATATCGTCCGCATAAAGGGTGGTGCGTCGGCAAAGACCGTGAAAGTGAACGTGAAGTAGAAACCTTTTCATCTGAAATAAAGCAGGAGGAAAACGCTTCGTTTTCCTCCTGCTTTATTTTTCACCCAAATCGGCCATTGGGTTTAACCCCGGATTGCAGCTTGCTTCGGACTGCTCGCAACAGAAGCGCTGAAGCCATAGCGGCTATGACTATGAACATGGTACCCTGTCCCTCTGCCTGGATAAGCGCACAGGGCTGGCACAAAAAAAAAGAGACCTTAAAGGTCTCTTTGTGACTCCTATAGGATTCAAACCTATAACCTTCTGATCCGTAGTCAGATGCTCTATTCAGTTGAGCTAAGGAGCCATTTGCGTTAAGGCTGTTTTCCTTATTGCGTTTGCAAAGGTAGCGCTTTATTTCGTCCCAACCAAATTTTTGGAGAACTTTCTTTGCAGGAGAGACATTTTTTGCAAAAAGAAAAAGAATCAGGAATTATCTGGAACATCTCATCCGCTAAGAATTCAAGTTATTCTTTACATGGATTTGCAGATTCAATAAGAATGGAAAACACAAGTATGAGCCAGAAAAATACTCATACAAGCATTCCAACGCCTATTCCCCCGGTGTCGTTATAAACACGTTATAGACTGCCAAGTACCCTCTTGTTCTTTATGAGTATTCTAAAATATGGGCATTTCCCATTTATACGTAAATCCTTACCGTCGTCTCCTTTCCGAAATTTGACAATATCAAATTGCTCTGGGTTATATTTATGGAGAAATGTGACAGGAACCCCTATTAGTCCTTTGTAATCATATGGAATGTCTTGTGTGCGATTAACATTAATTCCATTGCAATTGTCGTATATGGGATATGCATCCTCATTTCCACTATACGCCTTATTTAATTCCAAATCAGCATGGCGTTGGTTCAGTTCCAAATTTGTTAGCCACAGGCAACCATTTGTGGCTATTATATTCTGTCCTTTTTCATTCACTTTTACTTCTGTACCATAAAGTCGGTAATCGTTAGGAACTATAAAGCCTGAGATGCCACGACCGAGGTTCACGCCTAACCACGCCTTGTTTTTTTGTATTAAATTAAATATTTCTTTATATGTGATGGCGTTTACATTGCCTATAATAAGGAATTGCTTATTATGTCTCACGATTTGCGAAACGAACTCACGGAATAAAGAAAAAGGGGGATTGGTCACTACAATATCAGACTGTTCTAAAAGCTCCAAACACTCAGGACTTCTGAAATCCCCATCTCCTTTGAATGGAAATATACGCTCCGAATCTTCCCGTCCATCATATATACAATAAAAAGCTTGTTCATTTGCTTGTTGTGTAAATAAGTCCATAGACTTTTCCTTATAGCATGATGCTATAAGTTTACGTAACCCCAAAGAATGAAAATTATCGTGAAAGAACCTATAAAAGTTACTTGTTCTAGAATCGTCACAATTACAATATACCACTTTGTTCTTAAAACAATTAGGATAATATTGTAATTCTCTTTCTATGTCACAAAGTTGTGTGTAAAATTCATCATTCTTTGATTTCTTTGCTTTCTTCAGTAATATGTTTGATGCCTGCCTTGTCATGAATTTCCGTTAATTTGATTCCATAAATCTCTTCCAAGCATTTGTAAGGAAGTTTCTGCTATATTAAACATGATGTCAAACATTTTTTGAGCGTCCCAACTTTTACCATCGCCTTGGGTATATATAGATGCAGCTTGTAGCATGATGTTCTTGTCTTCATGGTTTACAAATCTGTTTCTACATAAGTTGGTGTTTATGGGCATACCATAGTTGGCTGCTGTCAAACGATCCAATCTGTTTAACATGCCTGAGTTATACTCCAACGTGACAATTCTTCCATCTGGTCTTTTTACATGAAGTGTTTCAGTAAGGAAATTGGAACCTTCAAGAAACAGAACATATGGAAAATACGATTCGGCTAGCATCATATTTGCAATTTCTGAGATGTTCTTATGTGAGCGTTCTATAGCATTGCCTGCTGCCATTAAATCTTGGTTCTTATTTCTGCCAACAAGTTCTCCTTTTTTTATATTCTCAATGTCCTTTCCTTGGTGTTTTGCTTCTGAAACCAATACTACTCGCCAATTATTGTTGTCATCTTGCACTTCAATAATTCCACCATCTGGAATTATACTTGCATTTTGTACAAAAAGTGTTTGTCCGAGATATGGATCTATTTTTTGTAATGCCTCATTTATTTCTTTCTTTTCTACGCTTTGACGGTATCGAAATGTAAGTTGTGGATATTTTTGCTCCTATGCATTCCTTACGATATGTGAGATACATCCAGTTTCTTTGTCATGCATCTGAGCCTCTTTTCCAAAAATACCTACAACGCCATGACTTTTTCGATGTTGTCTTGTTAGTCTTGACGATTGATGCTTCTTTACCATATTGATTATATTTTAGTTGCAAAGTTATAGCTTTTATATTGAACATCAAAGGTTACAATTACAAAAAATAGTAATATATGACTTGCTTGTTCATGCGTTATTTAGAGTGGCAGACGCGTTGTGCATTCTTATCGTCCTTACATACAAGACAAGGTGACTCCGGCAATTCGGGCAGCATATGGTCCAATGCGTTTATCTGTCCAACAACTTTCAGCAAAAGAATGAATGTAGACAATGGGACGTTGGCGGCTGTTCCATTCTCGCATTTATGTATTGTCGCCATACCTACGCCAGGCTGTTCTGCCACCTAACTCCCCTTTGCCCTTCGCATTGGTATAGCAGAGAGCAAAGTTTATCGGAGAGGTCTGCCATGGCAAAAACCGTTCAGGGATGCCAACATTTGAATCAGGGCTTGCACAACGGTCAGTTTCGGCACGCGGAACGGCCTGTTCGGGCACGCGAAACCGTCCGTTTAGCACTGCGGAACGAACCGTTTGGGCACGCGGAACGAACCGTTTGGCAAGCCAAAACGGACGGTTCCGCGGGGGCAAGGAAGGGGGAGAGGAAAGGGGAGCAAGCGATGGGGAAAGGCAGGAGGGCTGCTGTCAGGATTCTGTCACCTCGGTAAACTCTACATATTCGCCCTCGTCGTCGGCGAAGATGCGCCGGTTGGCCACATACTCCGAGCGCGCGTCGAAAATCACAATTTTCTCGTCAGTCTGCGACGGGCGGCACTGCCGGCGGCGACCGGTGCCGGCCCGTTGCTGGCCCGCGGCCTCACGGTAAGCGTACTGCTGCTGGCGGCGCCCGGTGTAGTCGCGGCTGCGGCGGTCGGAACGACCGGTGCCTGCACCGCCAACGGCCCTGCGGAACCGGCGTACCACCGCCGCCACCAGCAGGGAGGCGAGCACGGCAACCACCGCACAGCCAATGAAAATCACCACGATGATGAAGAGCAGTCCTTTGAGCAGCATAACCGGTCAGGACTTTTTGTCAGACAGAACGGAGAGGATGACGTACCACGCGATGATGGCGGCGAAGCCCAGCCACTTCAGCAGCAGCAACAGGGGGATGCAGGTGATGACAAAGACGTATTTCACCTGGTTGCCCTGCCACCCCCAGTGCTTGAACTTGAGCGCGAACATGGGAATCTCGGCCACAAGGAGCGCGCTCGACACAAAGACGAGCGCCACGATGGCCGCCGTGACCCACAGCGATGACGGCAGCAGGTCGCCGCAGCCCACAACGAGCGAGGCCCAGAACAGGGCGTTGGCCGGGGTGGGCAGTCCGATGAACGAGGTGGCCTGGCGCGCGTCAAGGTTGAACTTGGCCAGGCGCAGGGCGGAGAAGGCGGCCATCAGGAAGGCCGCGAAGGGCACATAGCTGCCTATGGGCGACAGCGCGGGTGCTGCAATCTGCGTCTTGAGAAGCGTGAAGACCATTGCCGAGGGGGCCACGCCGAAGGTCACCACGTCGGCCAGCGAGTCAAGCTCCTTGCCGATGGGCGAGGACACGCCGAGCAGGCGTGCGCTCATGCCGTCAAAGAAATCGAACACCGCTCCGATGACGATGAAGAGGAAAGCCATGGGGTAGTTGCCCCAGAAAGCGAACTGCACGGCGATGCAGCCGGAAACGAGGTTGCTGCAGGTCAGTGCGTTGGGAACGTGCTTGGTTACACAGTTAGCCATAATGCAGATGATTTTTACAGTCGTAAGGGAGGGGGGCCGGGCGTGTCAGGGCAGCTTGGCGATTACGGTGAGGTCGCCCGTGGTGGCCTGGCCCATCTTGACGCACACCTCGGAGCCGAGGGGCAGGAACACGTCCACGCGCGAGCCGAGCTTGATGAAGCCGAGGTGCTCGTCGATGAAGCACTCCTCGCCGGCCTTGGCATAGGTGACGATGCGGCGCGCCATGGCGCCGGCTATCTGGCGGCAGAGCACCTTGTGGCCCTCGGGGGTCTCGATCATCACGTCGGCATGCTCGTTCTCCTCGCTCGCCTTGGGCAGCCACGCCTTGTGATAGTTGCCGTCGCGGTGCTTCACGAAGAGCACCTTGCCGTCAACGGGGAACCAGTTGGCATGCACATTGAACAGGCTCATGAAGATGGAGACCATCAGCCGGCGCTCGTGAAGATAGTCGTTCTCCTCGACTTCCTCGACAACCACCACGCGCCCGTCGGCGGGCGCCACCACCACCCTGCCGGTGTCGCCGTTGAAATAGCGGATGGGACAGCGGTAGAAGTTCAGCACCACCGACCACGCCGTGCCGAAGACGGCGGCAAAAGTCCAGAAAGCCACCTTTGAGTCGAAGGCGTGCCACAGGCAGGCGGCCACCAGCACAATGGCCGTCATGCTGTAAACCAGCGTGTTGGTGCCCTCGTTATGGATGCGTATTTTCTTCAGTTTCCTGATTCTGTCTCCCATAAATTAGTCTTCGATTGTTTCAAATTGCATGTGCAAAGGTACGCGTTTTTTGCTGTTCTGCCAACATTTTCAACCTTTTCTTTTGGCCGTTTCGGCCATTTGGCGTAACTTTACACTCCCAAACACACGGTTTTCCATTCAAATGCAAGATTTCGTTCACCTCCACGTTCACACCTACTATTCCATACTGGACGGCCAGTCGCGCATCTCGCGGCTGGTAGACAAGGCCATCGCCAACGGCATGCGCGGAATGGCCATCACCGACCACGGCGACATGTTTGGCATCAAGGAGTTTTTTGACTACTGCAACAGCGTGAACAAGGGGCGGGAGAAGGAGGGCCTGGAGCCGTTCAAGCCCATCCTGGGCTGCGAGATGTACGTGGCCCGCCACCGCAAGGAGGACAAGGTGAAGGAGAACGGCGACCGCAGCGGATACCACCTCATCGTGCTGGCCAAGAACTACAAGGGCTACAAGAACCTGATCAAGCTGGTGTCCAACTCGTGGGTCGACGGGTTCTACATGAGGCCGCGGACCGACCGCCATGACCTGGAGCTTTACCACGAGGGGCTGATTGTCTGCTCGGCGTGCATCGCCGGCGAGGTGCCGGCAAAGATTCTGGGCAGCAAGGCCGAGCGCGGCGCCGAGGCCACGCCCGAGGTGATGCGGCAGCGGATGGCTGAGGCCCGCGAGGCCGCGATGTGGTACAAGCGCGTGTTTGGCGATGACTACTACCTGGAGCTGCAGCGCCACGAGGTGAAAGACCCGGCCATCAGGGCCAACAGGGAGACATTCCCCATGCAGCAGAAGGCCAACAGGGGGCTGGTCGAGCTGGCGCGCGAGCTGGGCATCAAGCTGGTGTGTACGAACGACGTGCACTTTGTAGACGAGGAGAACGCCGAGGCCCACGACCACCTGCTCTGCCTCTCGACAGGCAAGGACCTGAACGACCCCACCCGCATGCTGTACACCAAGCAGGAGTGGTTCAAGACCCGCGAGGAGATGAACGAGGTGTTCGCCGACATCCCGGAGGCGCTGGCCAACACCGCAGAGATACTCGACAAGGTGGAGTTCTACTCCATAGAGCACGACCCCATCATGCCCTTCTTCCCCATACCCGAGGACTTCGGCACGGAGGAGGAGTGGCGCAGGCGCTTCACGGAGCAAGACCTCTACCGGGAGTTCACCAGCGACGAGAACGGCGAGAACCAGCTCCCGCCCGCGGAGGGGGAGAAGAAGATTGCCAAGCTCGGCGGCTACGAAAAGCTCTACCGCATCAAGTTCGAGGCCGACTACCTTGGCAAGCTGGCCTACGAGGGCGCGAGCAGGCGCTACGGCGACCCGCTGCCCAAGGAGGTTGACGACCGGGTGCGCTTCGAGCTCCACATCATGAAGACCATGGGATTCCCCGGCTATTTCCTGATTGTGCAGGACTTCATCAACTCCGCGCGCGACAAGCTGGGCGTGATGGTGGGCCCCGGGCGCGGCTCGGCGGCCGGGTCGGTGGTGGCCTACTGTCTCGGCATCACCAAGATAGACCCCCTGAAATACGACCTGCTGTTCGAGCGTTTCCTCAACCCCGACCGCATCTCGCTGCCCGATATCGACACCGACTTCGACGACGACGGCCGCGGCAAGGTGCTCAAATGGGTGGAGCAGAAGTACGGCCCGGAGAACTGCGCCCACATCATCACCTATGCCAGCATGGCCACCAAGAACTCCATCAAGGACGTGGCGCGCGTGGAGAAGCTGCCGCTGGCCATGTCGAACGCGCTGTGCAAGGCCATCCCCGACCGCCTGCCCGACGGCATGAAGATGAACCTCACCAACGCCATCAAGTGTACGCCGGAGCTGCGCGACGCCGAAGCCTCGGCCGACCCGCAGCTGGCCAACACCATCAAGTATGCCAAGATGCTCGAGGGCACGGTGCGCGGCACGGGCATCCACGCCTGCGGCTTCATCATCTGCCGCGACCCCATCAGCGACTGGGTGCCGGTGTCGACAGCCGACGACCCCGACTTCAAGGACACCAAGACCAACTGCACGCAGTACGACGGGCACGTGATCGAGTCGACCGGCCTCATCAAGATGGACTTCCTCGGACTGAAGACCCTCTCGGAGATGAAGGAGGCGGTGGCGCTCATCAAGCGCACGCGCGGCGTGGAGATTGACCTGGACAACATCCCCATAGACGACGAGAAGACCTACAAGCTCTACCAGGAGGGCCGCACCATCGGCACCTTCCAGTTCGAGTCGGCCGGCATGCAGAAATACCTGCGCGAGCTGCAGCCCACGGTGTTCGAGGACCTTATCGCCATGAACGCGCTCTACCGCCCGGGGCCCATGGACTACATTCCCTCGTTCATCGCCCGCAAGACGGGCCGCGAGCCCATCAGGTACGACATCCCCTGCATGGAGAAGTATCTCAAGGACACCTACGGCATCACGGTGTACCAGGAGCAGGTGATGCTCCTCTCGCGCCAGCTGGCCGACTTCACGCGCGGCGAGAGCGACGCGCTCCGCAAGGCCATGGGCAAGAAGAAGAAGGCGATTGTCGACGCGATGAAGCCCAAGTTCATCGAAGGGGGCAAGAAGAACGGGCACGACCCGAAGGTGCTGGAGAAAATCTGGGCCGACTGGGAGAAGTTCGCCTCGTACGCCTTCAACAAGAGCCACGCCGCGTGCTACTCGTGGGTGGCGTTCCAGACGGCCTACCTCAAGGCCAACTACCCTGCTGAGTTCATGGCGGCCATCATGAGCCGGCGCAAGGATGACATCAAGGAGATCACCAAGCTGATGGACGAGTGCCGGTCGATGGGCATCGACACGCTGGGCCCCGACGTCAACGAGAGCGTGGAGAAGTTTGGCGTCAACCGCAAGGGGGAGATACGCTTCGGCCTCGGGGCCATCAAGGGCGTGGGCAGCTCCGCCGCGGCATCCATCATCGCCGAGCGCGAGCGGAACGGCGCCTACAAGGACATCTTCGACTTTGCCCAGCGCACCAACTACGGCGCCGTGAACAGGAAGGTGCTGGAGAGCCTGGCACTGAGCGGCGCCTTTGACAGCTTCGGCGCAATGAAGCGCGAGGACTACTTTGCCAAGAACGGCAAGGGCGAGGCTTTCCTCGACACGCTGACCCGCTACGGACAGTCCTACCAGGCCAGCAAGCAGGAGATGCAGAACTCGCTCTTCGGCGGCGACGAGGAGGTGGAGATTGCCACACCGCCCATCATCAGGGGCGAGACGTGGAGCGCCATCGAGCGGCTCAACCGCGAGCGCGAGCTGGTGGGCATCTACCTGTCGGCCCACCCGCTTGACGAGTACCGCATCATCCTTGACAACCTGTGCAGCGCCAAGTGCGCCGAGCTGGCCGACATCAGCCAGCTGTGCACCCGCGAGGAGGTGACCATCGGCGGCATCGTGACCGCCATCAAGTCGAAGTTCACCAAGACGGGCAAGCCGTGCGGCTTCGTGACCATCGAGGACTTCGACGGCAGCGGCGAGATTGCGCTCTTCGGCGAGGAGTGGGGCCGCTGGAGCGGAATGTTCACCGAGGGGGCCACAGTGTATGTCACGGCACGGTGCCAGCAGCGTTTCCGCGACAGCAAGATGTACGACCTGCGCATCCAGAAGATAGAGTACCTGCAGTCGGTCAAGGAGAAAGCCATCAGCAAGCTCACCATCGGGGTCAAGGCCGACCTGGTGAACGAGCGGGTTGTCACCGACCTCTGCGAGATGATGAGCGAGCACGCGGGGCCAACACAGGTGTTCTTCAAGCTCACCGACGCCACGGGCAAGCGCAACGTGCTGCTGCGCAGCAAGAGCCACACCATTGACGTGAGCCACGACATCCTGGCTTTCATCGAGACCAACAGCGACACCCTGTCGTACAGTATCAACTGACACACAGGCTCAGCCGACACATGGCAGCAGCCACAAGCCGGCGCACGCATCAAGACAAACGATAACCAACAAACAGAATAACAACAGAACAGCAATGGAAACAAAAATCACATCCGAGAACTTTGAGAGTCTGAAGAATGGCAGCCTGCCCTTGGTCGTTGACTTCTGGGCCACATGGTGCGGCCCGTGCCGCATGATCGCCCCCATCGTGGAGGAGCTGGCCAAGGAATACGACGGCCGCATCGCCGTGGGCAAGTGTGACGTCGAGGAGAACGACGAGCTGGCCGCCGAGTATGGCATCCGCAACATCCCCACCCTCCTCTTCTTCAAGGACGGCAAGCTAGTCGACAAGATTGTGGGCGCAGTGTCCAAGCCCAAGCTGCAGGAGAAATTTGACACCTTGCTCTAAACCCGGCGCACATGGCAAGCATTGACGAGGAGCTCAGGCTCGACGACGAGGAGAACGCACGCGAGGCGCAGTACATCCATGACAGGCTGCCGGCAGAACTCAAGGACAAGTTCGCCACCGACGACCTGCTGTACATGATGGAGGCCATCGTTGACTACTACTTCTCCAGCGGCGTGCTGGAGCAGGAGGCCGGCACAGACGGCTGCGTGGACATTGACCTTCAGCAGGTGGCCGAATACGTGTGCCACAAGGCCGGTGAGGAGGGCCGCGCCACCTACGACCCCGAAGAGGTGTTCTTCGTGGCACAGGCCGACCTGGACTTCCAGGAGGAAAACAGCTGACTCGCGGCACGCAGAGCTATGGCTTCGGCACTCCCGTTGCAGGGCCGTTCGAAACAAGCAGCAACCAGGGACAAGGTCTAATGACCGGTTTGGAATAAGCCAAGCATAAAAAAAGGCATAAGGAGAAGAGAGGGACTGGCCGGGGCACTGCCCATAATCAGTCTCTCTCTTCTCCTTATGCCTTTTTTATGCTGTCAGCCCCAATGGGGCGGCAATCAGTTTCTGAACTGCAAGCCCGAACCGTTGGCATCGATGGTGATGGGCTTCTCGCGGCTCACCTCTTCGGCAAGGATGCGCTTCGACAGGTCGTTGAGCACCAGGCGCTGGATGGCCCGCTTTACCGGACGGGCGCCAAACTCGGGGTCGTAGCCCGCGTCGGCCAGATAGCTGATGGCTGCGTCGGTCACACGGAGCGTGAAGCCTTGCGGCTCCAGCATCCTCTTCACGCCGTTCATCTGCAACCTCACCACGTTAGCAATCTCTGCCTTGGTGAGCGGCAGGAACATGATGGTCTCGTCGATACGGTTGAGGAACTCCGGCCGGATGGTCTTCTTGAGCATCTCCATCACCTTGGCCTTGGTGCCGGCCACAATGGAGTCGCGGTTGGAAGCGTCAATCTTTTCGAACTCCTGCTGGATAAACTGGCTGCCGAGGTTTGACGTCATGATGATGATGGTGTTCTTGAAGTTCACCGTGCGTCCCTTGTTGTCGGTCAGACGCCCGTCGTCCAGCACCTGCAACAGGATGTTGAACACATCGGGATGGGCCTTCTCAATCTCGTCAAACAGCACCACCGAGTAAGGCTTGCGGCGCACGGCCTCGGTCAGCTGGCCACCCTCGTCGTAGCCAACGTAGCCGGGAGGCGCACCGATCAGGCGTGACACGCTGAACTTCTCCTGGTACTCGCTCATGTCAATACGTGTCATCATGGTCTCGTCGTTGAACAGGTACTCGGCCAGCGCCTTGGCCAGCTCGGTCTTGCCCACACCTGTCGTGCCGAGGAAGATGAACGAGGCAATAGGCCGCTTCGGGTCTTGCAGTCCGGCACGGCTGCGGCGCACGGCATCGCTCACGGCACGGATAGCCTCATCCTGTCCAATCACCCTGCGGTGGAGCTCCTCCTCCAGGTGGAGCAGTTTCTCGCGCTCACTCTGCATCATACGGGTGACAGGTATGCCCGTCCAGCGGCTCACCACCTCGGCAATGTCATCGGCGGTCACCTCCTCGCGCACCATGGCGTCGCCACCCTGTGTGCTCTTCAGCTGCTCCTGGATGTGCTTGATGTCATCCTCGAGCATCTTCAGCTTGCTGTAACGAATCTCGGCCACGCGCTCATAGTTGCCGTCACGCTCGGCCCGCTCGGCCTCCAGCTTCAGGCTCTCCATCTGCTGCTTGTCATCCTGGATCTTGTTCACCAGGGCACGCTCGCCCTCCCACTTGGCCCGGAACTGGCGCTCCTGGTCGCGCAGGTCGGCAATCTCCTTGTCAAGCTGGGCTATCTTTGGCTGGTCGTTCTCGCGCTTGATGGCCTCGCGCTCAATCTCCAGCTGCTTCAGCTTGCGGGTGATCTCGTCAAGCTCCTCGGGCACGGAGTCGCGCTCCATCCTCAGCTTGGCGGCAGCCTCGTCCATCAGGTCGATGGCCTTGTCGGGCAGGAAGCGGTCACTGATATAACGCTCCGACAGCTTTACGGCAGCTATGCACGCATCGTCCTGGATACGCACCTTGTGGTGGTTCTCGTAACGCTCCTTCAGTCCGCGCAGGATTGAGATGGCACTCAGCTCGTCAGGCTCGTCGACCGTCACAGTCTGGAACCTGCGCTCCAGGGCCTTGTCCTTCTCAAAGTACTTCTGGTACTCGTTGAGCGTGGTGGCGCCGATGGCTCTCAGCTCGCCTCGCGCGAGGGCCGGCTTCAGAATGTTGGCGGCATCCATGGCACCCTCACCGCCGCCAGCGCCAACCAGCGTGTGAATCTCATCGATAAAGAGGATGATGCGGCCGTCGCTCTTGGTCACCTCGTTGATGACGCTCTTCAGCCGCTCCTCAAACTCGCCCTTGTACTTGGCTCCGGCCACAAGGGCGCCCATGTCAAGGGAGTAGAGCTGCTTGTCCTTCAGGTTCTCGGGAACGTCGCCCCGGACAATGCGCTCGGCGAGTCCCTCCACAATGGCGGTCTTACCCGTTCCCGGCTCACCTATCAGAATAGGGTTGTTCTTGGTGCGCCGCGACAGGATTTGCAGCACACGGCGAATCTCCTCGTCACGGCCTATCACGGGGTCGAGCTTGCCGGCACGGGCCTGCTCCACCAGGTTCTTGGCATACTTGTCCAAGCTCTGGTAGTTTTCGTCTCCGCTCTGGCTCTGCACCTTCTGTCCCTGGCGCAACTCGTTGATGGCTGCTGTCATCTCTTTCTCGGCACACCCGGCATCCTTCAGGATACGGCTGGCGGTGGAGTTGACCGACAGCAAGGCCAGCAGGATGATTTCCACGCTGACAAACTCGTCTCCCATCTTCTGCGAAAGCTCGAGAGCCTTGCCTAGCACGCTGTTGGCGTCGTTTGACAGATAGGGCTGGCCACCTTGCACTCTCGGCAGGTGCTGAATGTCCTGGTCAACGAGCATGCCAACCTGGCTGGCGTTCACACCGAGCTTCTGGAAGATGAACGTTGTCACATCCTTGGCTTTCGTGAGCATGGCCTTGAGCAGGTGAGTTGGCTCAATGGTCTGCTGGCCATTGCCTTGGGCTATGTTCACAGCCTCTTGCACCACTTCCTGCGCCTTGATTGTAAACTTGTCTAATGTCATGTTCTTTGTTGTTTTTATGTTATTATTTTTTGTTCTAACTTTACCCTCGGCTGTCCGAACCTTGCTCATGCAGTGCTCGCACAGCCTACCGAGCACCTTTCAAACTTCGTGCCCAGACGCAGAAAGTGCCAGTTTGGCAGTTTGCCGCGCTTTAGCTTGCCAATACTGACAAAAGTTTGTATCTTTGCATATACGACATTAAAAGACAACTGCAATGAAAACAAGACTGCTACTACCCTTGCTGCTGCTGGCCACAGTGAACGCCGGCGGACAGACACGGCGCACTGTCACCGTGAACATCACGCCCGACGGGGCCTCAACCATGCAGGTGTTCCTGCCCGAGCGTCCGTCGGGCCGTGCCATCGTAGACTGTCCCGGCGGCGGCTACTCCCACCTGTCCATGCAAAACGAAGGCACCGACTGGGCCAAATGGTTCAACAGCCGGGGCATCGCCTACGGCGTGCTGACCTACCGCATGCCCAAGGGCGACCGCTCTCTGCCAATGAGTGACGCCGTGCAGGCCATGACAACCATGCGCGATTCGGCCGCGGCGTGGGGTGTCAACCCACACGACGTGGGCATCATGGGATTCTCGGCCGGAGGCCACCTGGCCTCGACCACGGCCACACACGCCCCCGAAGAGGCCCGGCCCGACTTCCAGATTCTGTTCTACCCGGTCATCTCCATGGACGAGCGGCTGACCCACAAGGGTTCGGTGACCAACTTCCTCGGCAAGAGCCGGGGCGACAGGAACCTGGTCAAGGCTTTCAGCAACGACCGGCAGGTGCGCGCACACCAAACGCCGCCGGCCATCCTGCTGATGGCGGCCGACGACACGGCCGTGCCACCGGCCACAAACGCCCTGCCCTACTACCTCGCACTGTGCAAGGCCGGTGTCCCCGCTTCCATGCACATTTACCCCTCAGGCGGCCACGGCTTCGGGTTCAGAAAGACGTTCCAGTGGCACAAACAGATGCTCGACGAGCTAGACGCATGGCTTAACAGCCTGTACGTGCCAGACGCCAACGCCGTGAAAGTGGCCTGCATCGGCAACAGCATCACCGACGGCCACGGCATCAAGATGGCCGATGTCAACGGATATCCGGCCCGCCTTCAGCAGCTGCTGGGACACGGCTACTACGTGCGCAACTTCGGCATGAGCGCCCGCACACTGCTCAACAGCGGCAACCTGCCCTATATGCGCGAGTCTGTGTGGAAGGAGGCGCAGGCTTTCTGCCCCGATATCGTGGTGATCAAGCTGGGCACCAACGACAGCAAGAACATGAACTGGGACGGCCACTCCAAGGAGTTTGCCAAGGACTACCAGCGCATGATTGACACCTTGCGCGCCCTTCCCTCTAAGCCGCGCATCCTGCTGTGTACGCCCATCCGCTCTGCCAGTACCGCCCTGTCGCAGAAATGGCAGATTCGCGACTCGGTCGTAACGTCCGCCATCATCCCCGCCATCCGCAAGGTGGCCAGGAAAAACAAACTCCCACTTGTCGACCTCTATCCTGTTGTGAGTACCGACAAGTGGGATATGCAAGCTGACGGCGTCCACCCCACGCCCAAGGGCGCGGCCAAGATAGCTGCGGCTGTGGCGGAGGCCATCAGAAAGTAGCAAGCGGCAAACTACCTGTTTACCCGCTTGATTTCATAGCCAATCTTTGCAAAGGCTGCCGTATAGTCGCTTACGGCAGCCTTTCGCTTGTCGTAAACGATGGTCACCTTCTGGCTGGGCACCGAGGTTGTGATGCGCTTGGTGCCCTTCACAAAGCGGATGTTCTGCTTGATTTTGTTCTCACACGCGCTGCAGTGCATCTGCGGAGTGGTGGTCACAACGAGCGTGTCGTTAACGCTCTTCTTGGTCTGTGCGCCGGCGCCAAGCGCGATGAGTGCCATCAAGGCGGCGCCAATCATCCTTTTCATTGTCATATCAGTTTTAGTCCACGGCCATCAGGCCGAAACAAGTAGGTGTTCAAAATCAATTTAATTAACCCAAATCGGTCATTAGATTTCGTCCCGGGTTGCTGTTTGTTTCGTGCAGCTTGCCACGTAAGTGTTGAAGGCATAGCGGGCTATGGCGAAACGCTTGGGAAAGCAATATGCCCCGGGGACATCCGTCTCACCGGGGCAACTGCCATTCTGCTTATCTTACAACGTACTTCCTGCCGTTCACGACATACACGCCCACGGGCAAGCGCAACTTGCGAAGCCACTGGACGACATCTCCGTTGCCACAAACATCCTTGCGGACAAGGACACCGGCCATGTTGTAAACGCGTACGACCTTTTGTCCGCTGTCAGCCACGTCGGAAATTCCCGTGGCTGATCTAACAAAAAGTGTGCCATTGACACATTCCAACGCGTAGTTGGGCGCGCTTCCGCCGCTGACCACTATGGGATAGTCGCCCTCGGGCGCGTCGGCCCCGGCTTCACAGGTGGCTGTCGGCTTCTCGGCCAGCACGCTTTCGTCCTCGCCATTCTTAAAGCCGCTGTAAGAAATGACGAAGTCCGGATTGGCCTCGCCGACACTGCGCGAGCAGTCTTCAGCCTTGGCAGTGAGCGGGGCTGGCCGCACAATGAGGTAGCCGTCTTCAAACTCGACACACTCGTCGGTCACGCTCCCGCGCTGAATGTGGATGGGATAGCGGCCAACGGGCGACTTCTCGGTTGCCTCGCACAGCAAGTCTGGCACGCCGCTCACGGCATCGCCCACTGTGGAATAGCCAAACTCCGGATTGGCGTCACCGTAGAGGCGCGAGACATTGCGCACTTTCAGCCGGCTGCCGAACTCCACGATATTGTCAGCCTCTGCCGAAGCGAAGTCAGCCCACTGCTTGGCTGCGGCGTAAACGCCCTTGCAACCCAGCGGCACATAGAGCTTGGTGACAGCCTTGTTGATGCCGCTGAAAACGCTGTCGCCTCCAAGCGCGGGCACCTCCTTTGGATACAGCTTTATCCGTGACAGGCCGTAGCAGTCGCCGAAGCATCCCTGACCGATCAATGTCACAGTTTCCGGGACTGACACCACGGGCAAGACTGAATTTCCGGCGAAGCAATACGGATGCAGCACTGTCACGCCTTCGGGCACGTCTATCTCCCTGTCGCCATGGGGAAGGGCTGCAACCGCCTCCTTGCCATCGGCTGTAAGTACGAGCGAGTTGCGCACTACATAGTCGCGGCCCTCGGCCCGAGGCACATAAACGGAATCGAGACGAGAGCAGAAAGCCCAGGCACCGTCGCCCACCGCCACGAGGTCTTCGGGCAGATAGAGCGCCGTGAGCGTGGTCCGCCGGAAGGCACTGCCGGGCAGCGAGCTGCCCTTCGCGCCGCCAAGGGTGGCCCCCCTCAGGTCGAGCACCCTCAGGTTGCCGGCCGTGCGGAGGCCGTCAGCGTCGCGTCCGGCCATCTCGCGCAAGAAGGAGAGGTCGCTCTCGCTGAGCGTGCCGTCCACTTTCAGCGTGTCATAGTCATACTTGCGCTCATCGCCGACAAGCGCGTGCAGCGTTCCCGGCTGGCTCACACTGAGCGTGTCGGAGCGGCCACCGACCCTGTCCTCAACCTTGATGTCAATGATGGCATCCTGCGACTTCGAAAACGAATAGGACGAGGGGTTGAGCAGCGACAGGTCGTAATAGCCGTCCATACTGCCATTCCAGCCCCAGTTAACGTGGACAAGCCCTTCCTTGTCGTAGCCGTCAACCACAAAGGCATGGCCTCCGAAAGCGTTGTCGTAGCCACCGTACATGACGGGCATCTTGTTTGTAAGCTGGTCGTAGATGAGGTCCATCCAACCTTGGCGGTCATAGTCTTCGCGAACGGCATACCTGGCCGCCTCAATGCCGAAATACTTTCCAAGGCCCTTGGCGGCATCCTCGTAATAAGCAAGGCTCACACTCGTGCCATACTGCATCTTCGAGGCCACTCCGCAGTTGCGCATGAGCAGGGCCACAGCGCTGGCCTCGGCCTCCGAATAAGAGCCGCCCGAATAGGAGTCGAGCATGTTGTCCCAGTCAAAGGCGTCTTCGCCGAAATTGACCGTAAACGGTGTCTCGGCATAATAGACCGTGGCCGACCCATTGCCGCGCTCCGGCGCACGGTGGTAGTAAAGCACCTGGGCCATGGCCGTGGCCACACACCCGGTCAGGCAGTGCCGTCCGCTCGAGGCCGTGGGGCACAGGTCTGAGTAGGGTGCCTCCTGCCCCCACTTGCTGCGGCACAGGTAGGGCACGCTCTCAGCGTGCTTCAGCCGGTTGGGCCTTGCGCCGGCAAGGCGCTCGCCGCTGGCTGCCGCAGTGGTCACGGCTTCGTCTACCGCAGCCAGCCACCAGGCAAAGGCGGAGTTTTCCGCCGGGTCGCGGTAGGCCGAGGTGGAGTAGCCGAGCACAGCCGGAGCGACATCGTCGGTAGCGACAACGGCGAAGCCATGCCGCCCCATGCCGTAGACGGCATAGCCACTGGAAACGCGCAGCTCCTTCACACCGCCTGCCTCGCGGGCACCGGCACCCATTCCGGCCCGCCGGAACAGCCCGGACGCGGCGGCCTTCATCGCGGCCTTGGTGCGCGGCTTGGCGCAAGCCCCATCCGGGACTTGCGCCAGAGCCAGCACTGCAAGCGCCGCCAAGAAGACCTTACGGCAACCCGGAAGGCTGCATGGGCGGCATGCACAGCCAGCCAAACGTTCCATAAAGTTTCTCAACTGCATAACTGTTCCATTTTTAAGTCACTTGACAATGAGCTTGCTGCCGTTGACGATGTAAACGCCTTTGCGCAGCTTCTTCAGCGACTTCAAGCCCTTGCCGACAAGACGGCCGTCCGTGGTATAAACATCGAACCTGCCGCTTGCCTCGGCGCCAACGCTCTCGATGCCGGTCACTATCACGGGCTTTGCAGAAACGGCTGCCGACTCGCCATCGGCATACACAGCCGAAACGGCATAGACATGCTCGCCCTCTGGCGCTCTAGCGTCAGAGAATGCCGTTGTGCCGAATGGGATGTAGGCCACTTTCTCGCGGTCGCGGTAGACATTGTATCCCACCGGGGCGTCGGTCACGGCACGGTACGTGAAATCGTCGAGCGAGAAGAAGAACGTGTTTTTGGCCACCGTGTTATGATGCACAGCAAACCGCAGCGCCCCTTCCGGCAGCTCGGCCTCTATCTTGTTCCACGCTCCGTCAGACACCGTGTGTGTCTGGCCCACTTTCACGAAGTCGGCAATTTTGGTCGAGCCGGTCGAGTAAAGCACGTCAAAGGTCTCGGGGAAGTCCGACGATTCGGTCGGATAGTTGCGCGCATAGAACCTCAGGGTCTGGCTCTCTCCCGACAGCGCAGGGCTTATCAGCCAGTTGTCGGCATTGTAGGTCTGCTGCTGGTCAAAGTCACCGCCATACACGTTGGCCAGATACTGCTCGCCGGTGTGGGGCTTGTAGCCAGGGTATTGCGTGGTAAGTCCGTTCAGGGTCTTCTCCGGGTTGAACACGGTGAAGGCATAAGGCTCATGGTAGTGCAGGGCGGTCTTGCCGTTGTCAAATGTCAGCACGGCTCCGGCTTCGCCCTTGTCCATGTCCACTGTCAGCCAGTTTCCGATGTTGGTGGTGTCGCCGCGGTTGTAATCTTCAAAGCTGTCGGTGAAGTTGCGTGAGAATACCAGCGGCGCATTCCATCTCACTTCGACTGCTTGCTCTGAGCCGGAAGCCTCCACGTTGGCCGGCGCTGAAAACTCTTTCGAGAGCAGGTCCATGCTGGCCGAAGCGGTGTTGTTGGTCTCATCGAGGTCGAGTGCATAGTCGACCGCAGCCTTGAGCTCGGCCTTTGAGAAGTTGTCGAACACAGAAGTGGCATAGTCAAACTGGTAGGTGGCACTGCCACCGGCCGGCAGCGCGCCCTTGGCAGACGCCGAGCCTATCTCCTTGCCGTTGGCAGAAAGGGTCACCGTATAGCCGGACGCGGCATTGAGACCGATGTTGCTGACCACCACA
Source organism: uncultured Prevotella sp. (assembly GCA_937895845.1). GTDB lineage: Bacteria > Bacteroidota > Bacteroidia > Bacteroidales > Bacteroidaceae > Prevotella. The sequence continues at coordinate 42,577 of CALBLK010000020.1, forward strand.
CTGACCTTGGCCGACTTGCCCTTTTCAACCGATTCGGGAGCCTGTATTGCCGCAGCCAGGTCGTCTTCGAGCACGTCGCGCACCGTCACATTGTCCAGGTAGAGCGGGTCGCCCGAACGTTTTGCAGCCACGCGGAGCTTCAGCACGACAAACCTCTCGGCCTTGTAGGGCCTCATGTCTACGACAGCCTTCTGCCAGGAAGCCTCGCCCTGCGCCGCCGAGAAGTCGGCCACAAGGATGCTGTCGGTCTCTCCGCTTGCCTTGTACACGTCGGCATACAGCTTCAGCCGGTTGCCGGGCTTTGCAAAGTGGTAGAAGCTCAGCTCGGGGTTGACTGCCCCTTGCAGGCTTATCTTGCCGGTGTTCACAGACGCCTCGTCACCGATGAGGTAGGAACGGAACACGAAGCAGCCGCCATCGTTGTCGGACGACTTGTCTGTGTACAGCTCAAACGCGCCTGTCCCTGTTTGCTCCAGCCACCAGAGGTCATACGCCAGCTTGCCTTTTGCAAAGCTGTCGTGGAACGGGAGGGCGTAGGGCTTGCCGGCAACGAGACCCGTTGAATAAGACTCATAGCTCGTTCCGGCTGCATTCTTGGCAGCCACGGCGTACTGGAGCAGCTTTTGCGCGCCGGTACTCGTGTTGATGTCGAAGTCGTAGGACAGGCCCTGCACGCTGTCACGCAGCTCAAGCGTGCCGGAAAGCGCGCTGTCATAGATGTAATACCACACATCCTGCGGTCTCACAATGCCGCCGTTAAGTCCCTTTGCGCTCACCGCGTCCCAGGTCATCTTCACTGAAGACACGTTGTCATGGAGCAGCACGTTCTTCGGCCTGCGGGGCACGTCAACGCCTACGTAGGCCTCGACGGCCACGGAGTCGCCAGGGCCTGCCTCTGAGAAAGCCCTCACCACATAGGTGTTGGCGCCGTTCTTCTCTACGGTGTCGTCAAACTCCAGGGAGGCACCGGGCTTCACGTTGTCGCTGAACACCTTCACTTCCTTGCCTTCGCGCTTTACGGTGACCTTTGCCAGGGAGCCAAGCGCGCCGCCTACCTCGTTGACGGCCGGCGCCTTGAAGCTGACTTTCGCCTTGAGAAGTCCTGTGGGGTCGGGTTCCACCTTGAGGTCGGTCACCGCGCCGGGAATGTCCTGCGACGTGCCGCCGTCAACCGTAATGTCTTTCAGATACAGGTAGTAGCCGTCTTCGGCTGTGCTCAACGCGTGGAAGCCGAGGTAGTAGTCGCCGGTCTCGTTGGCAACCAGCTCGCCCTCAAGGGTCTCGTATTGATTGCGCGAAGTGGAGAAGTCCTTGGCCTCGACAACGCTCATCGTCATGTCTGCGGCAGTGTTGCCACGGCCGGCCTTCACCTCGATGCGCTCGGTATAGCGCGTTCCGTAAGCGCCCACCTTGACACTTATCTTGTAGAAGCGTCCCTTCTCAAGCCTTATGGCTGGCGTGACCAGCCAGTCGTCGGCATCCTTGCTGCCGTAGGAATACCTTGCCATGGACGACCAGTAGGCCCACTTCTTTCCGTCGCCATTGGCGTCGATGACGGTGAAGCGCTTGAACTCGTCGTTCGTGTTGAGCTTTGCCTCGTAGGGCGTGGTGTAAACGTTGCCGAAGACCACCTTGGCTGTCCTGGCCTCCTCGCCGGCTTTCTCGCCGTTGTAAGCCGTCACGGTATAATAATATGTGGTGGCAAACTCGTTCGTCAGTGTTTCTGAGAACGATGTCTCGGCGATGTGCGAAGCGACCTTGACCGAATCGGGATAGCGCACAACGTCATAGACGAGGTCGCCAAGATAGCCGCCGTTCTGCCCCGAGGTGGGCGCAGCCCAGGTGACACTGGCCAGGCCTGTCGCATTGTCAATGTTGAACTTGAGCTTCGTAACCTTTTTCGGGCTGTCGTAGCCCACGAAGGTTTCGAGGCGCAACTTTTCGCTCGTCCCCTCCGAATTGGCTGTCGTGATGGTGAACAGCACCTTGCCGTCGCAGGGCGAGGTGACGGCTGCTTCTACCCGCGCGCCGGGGGCGGCCTTGCCGGTGGCCAGTGTGTCGCGGCCGACTGTCACGCAATAGTCCAGCTCGCCGTCAAGGGCGCCGCCCGCATTGCTCTTTTCGGGGGCAGTGAAAGAAATCGTGCCTGAAAGCGACCCGTTGGGGAAGCTGGCCACAGCGTCCGTGACAGCGGCAGGGGCGGCCGGCGCGCTCGCTGCATCGGGGATATACAGGTCGTAGAACTGCTCGCCATGCTCAAAGTCGGCCACCATTGACGCCGCGCCCGTTTGCAGGTCTACGGTGTAAAGGGCGGAAGACTTGTCGGCCCGGACAGCAGCCCAGTAGAACACGCCGCTCTCCTGGTCTATCTCTCCCGACTGCAGGTAATACTGTCCGGCCTCGTCGTAGGCCACATTCACGCCTGTCGCGCCCACGAGGGTCTCCTCGCCGGTGGCCGTGTCTATCCGGTAAAGGTTGCCGTCGGTGGCCACGCCATACAGCTTCTGCTCCTTAGTGATTCCAAGTGCTACGTATGTCTTGGCAAGCGCTGAAATGGTGGTGCGCTTAGGGGCAAAGCCCGTATAGTCAATGACACCGAGTTCTTTCACCGCGGCGTCACCGGCGTTGTAGAACTGCCCGTACACCTTGCCCGTGGCCTGGTCGGTTGCCGTTTCAAGGGCCACCACACCGTCATCGTAAACCGTTTGCGACTTGAGCTTTTTCCAGGTCTTCACGTCATACTGGTAAAAATAAACGGAAAGGCCGTAATCGGTCTTTTTGTAGTTCACCAAGTTCAGCTTTCCGGCAAACAGCGAGCCTTTGCCGTTTGCCTGCATCCCCGACTGGGTGTATCTGGCCGTCTGGGCAGCGGGCGAAGTGGTGTCGAAACCGTAGATGCCTTGCTCCGCCGTCTCGCCGTTCCAGTCGGAGCGGTAGACGAGGTTGCCCCACAGCTCGCGGCCGGAGGCCGTCACAAGCCGGCGCTCATTGCCGTCGCGCAACGGCGCCAGCGCCCTGGCCTGCCTGGGCAACGCACTGTTGGCGCGCAGCTGTTGCAGCCCGCCGGGCACATTCTTCTTTGCCAACGCCCTGTCTAACACAAACAGGTTTGACATCTTCGACGGCTCGCGCGACGCCCCACCCCATTGCTCCGCAGAGCTTTTGGTGGTGCCGGGCGAAGCCTGTGCAAGCGATTCCGCAGGCACGCAAGCCGCCAGCGCCAGCGTAAAAAACAGTAGTTTTTTCTTCATTTGAACAAACGTTTAATTGAATTGGTTTTGTTATTTTTTGATTTATTGTTTCTTTTGATTTGTCAGCAATCAGCAAGCAGGCGGCAACAACAGGCAAGCTGTACCAGCCCCCGCTTCAATCACCGGCATCATACAAAGGTAAACATATAATTTGACCTTTCTGCCCTTTTCAGCTTTTTTTCACCTGTTGCACGCGAATTTTAACGGTCGTACAATCGCGCTGAAACACATTTGCAGCCGTTTTGTAATTTCTTTGCATGGCATTACACCCAAAAGAGGGCCTTGTCTGCGACTGGCCAGGGGCATTTTACCGCACCCTGCTGGCGGGAAGAACCGGGCAAACGCACTTTGTCCGGCCTGGGCTTGGGAAATCTTACCTGTTGTGCAACGGCAAGCGCACTCAGTCAGTTCCGCCAGCAGGTTCTTCAACGATCTCCTTGAAAAGCGTCCACGGCTCACCGGCACTGACATAATTGGCCTTTGCCCCCTGTGGGACATAAAGGGTGCAGGCGTGCTCCTGCCACAAGTAAGACCTTTGCATCTTTGGCGGTGTCACCGACTTGAAATGCAGCTGGCTGAGGTGGCAGCCTTCGAACGTGCGCGAATAGATCTCCCTTACGCTCGCCCGAACCGTCAGACTGGTTAGCAGCGGGCATTCCAAAATGGCGTCTATCTTTCGGAGCCCTTCATGCAGAATGAGCTTTTCGAGCAAGGGCAAACTGTTGTCCCCAACATAGAACGTCAGCTCGCTGAAGTACAGTTCCAGGGTCTTTATGCCGCTGCACGAAGCCAAAAAAACCAGCGCCAAAAGCAACGCCAGCAAGCAGAAGCACGCTGGCCGGACTGACTTGAAAGGTGCCGCTGAATGTTTGTTCTCCATGTTGTGTGTGATTTAGACAGATGCCTAAGGTTTCTCGAACTTGACCCGGATGCCCACATAGGCCATTGCGCCCTCGGTGGGGCCCCATATCTGGGTGGCGTCGAAGGCGGGCGCCCAGGGGTTGTCAGCCCCGGCTATGGGGCGGGCCATCTTGTAGCCGGTGAGGTTCTCACCGCCGGCATAGACGGAGAAGTGGCGGAAGTCTCGGGTGACCTGTGCCTGCAGCTGGAAGTAGGCGGGGTAGGCGGTGCGGTCGTAAAGCTCGCCGCCGCCATCCAGGTGGCCGGTCACGTCGAAGTGCCACAGCTCCATCGGGGTCTTGTAAGACAGGGTGAGCAGTCCCTTGTAGCGCGAGGTCAGCGGCTGGCGGCGGAGCGTTCCGTCATAGGTTGTCCGCACGTCGTTGAGGCGGAAGGCGGCGGTGGCTGTCAGCCCCTCGAGCAGGGGGCAGGTGGCATCCACCTGCATGGTGTGGCTGTAGCTGCGGCCGTCAAGGTTGCCGAACACCACGGTGTGCGCGCCCATGGCTCCGTCGACGGTGGCCACCATCTGCCGGATGAAGTGGGTGTAGTAGTACTCGGCATTCAGCTCGAGCGTCTTCTCGCCCAGCGGCACGTTGAGCTGGGCCGACAGGCCGCAGTTCCAGGCCTCCTCCTGTTCAAGGTGCGGGTCGGCGTAGAAGGTGCGGCCGCTGGCCAGCATCGGCACGTTCTCGGCCAGGGCGTGGGGGGTGCGGTAGCCCTTGCCGGCAGAGGCGCGCAGGGTGAGCGGCCCGAAGGGCGAGTACTTGACGTGCAGGCGCGGCGTGACAAAGGAGCCGTAGAGGTCGGAGCGGTCCCAGCGGATGCCGGGCATCACGGTGAGCCGGTCGGAGGGCTTGTAGGTGTACTGCGCGTAAAGGCCGGCGGTGGTCTCTGAGGGCGAGAGGATGGGCTGCAGGTTGCCGCTGAACGTCTCGTCAAAGTGGTCGTGGTTGAGCGAGGCGCCCACCGACAGGCTGTGGCGGTCGGTGATGTCGGTCTCGAACATCAGCTGGGCGTAGCCGTTCTTCTGGTCAACGCCATAGCGGCGGTTGCCAAACAGGTAGCCGGCATCGTGCCACGAGCCGTGCAGCATCAGCGCCAGGCTGGAGTTGTGGCTGTCGCGGAACAGCACGGCGTTCTTCCACTGCGCCTCATACCTGTCGGCTCCCACGTGTACGGCATAGCGCGGCATGTCGCGGTGCGCCCGTCCGTGGTGGCTCGTGCCACTGTTGCGCTCGTCGCGGAGCAGCCGCACGGACAGCTGCGAGATGAACCCGGGGGCAAAGTAGGCCCAGCGGTGCATCAGGTTGTACTGGCGCACCTTGGGCATGTCCATGAAGCCGTCACCGTTGCCGTCGTGGTCGCGCTGGCGGTTCTCATAGTGCAGCAGCACACTGGTAGACAGGCGGTCGGACAGGTGGACGCTGGCATCGGCGTTGGCCTCGAGCTTGGCCTGCGAGTCAAAGTAGAGGTTGCCGCGCACCCCGTCGGTGCCCTGGGGCTTGAGAAACTCGATGTTTATCTGGCCGGTGGTGCTCTCGTAACCGTTTTTCACGCTCGACGCGCCCTTGGACACCTGGATGGACTGCATCCACGGCCCGGGCACATAGCCCAGGCTGTAAGGTAGGCTGGCGCCGCGCAGGTTGGGGATGTTCTCGGTGAGCATCTGCACATAGGTGCCGCTCAGGCCCAGCAGCTTGATCTGGCGCGCGCCGGTGGCGGCATCGGCATAGTTGACGTCGACCGAGGGACTGGCGGTGAACGACTCGCCGAGGTTGCAGCATGCCGCGCGCAGCAGCTGGCCGGAGCCTATCAGCTCGGTGTTGGTGGCCAGGCGGTCCATCCGGGTGCCGTGGGTGGCGTTCACTACCACACCCTTCAGCTTCACCGACATGTCAGTGCTGTCGGTCTGGGCATGGACTGCTGTAGCCGTGAAAACGGCCGGCAAAAGGAGTGCTGTTATCCGCATAACTTCATTTCTGTTGCAAGGGCAATGGCGTTTTTTATCACCGCCTCGCAGTTGTCTCACGCATTTGCTCATTCTGTTTCCGTCCATAAGACCAACCCTTTCACTGGCCGAAACAAGCCATTGCACAAACTGGTTTTCAACCGGCCAAACGCTCTTTTCAGCCAAATTAGCTCACCATTCCAGCCAGCCCAGCTCACCATTACGGCCCTTTCAGGGTAGAGTCTGCGGACGGGTCGGGGCGGCGGCTCACGCCATCGTGACACCGTTCGAACCCGGCGCAAAAGTAATGATAATCGTTGAAACGGCGGACTTTCGCAAGCTAAAAAAACAAAACGGTGCGTTCCGTAACGCCAAACGCTTCATCCCGGCTCGCGAAACGGTGCGTTCCGGCTCGCGAAACGGTGCGTTCCGTAACGCCAAACGGCCCGCTTCGCAGGGCGAAGCGGGCCGTTTGGCAAGCTCGAATGAGCGTTTTATGAAACCGGCGGGCCTGGCACGGTGACGCAGACCACCCGGCTGAACAAGGCGCGAGCCTGTTCGCCGCACCGGGATGCAGGTGTCAGCACGCCTGCCGGCACTGCCTGTGCGGCAGGGGTCACTTGTAAGGCAGGTACCAGTTGTTGGGGTCTGCCAGGTCGACGGCCGGGTTCTTGTACTCCAGCTTCTTCTTCAGCCACAGGCTTCCGAAGTTGGCGCCGTAAAGACCGGCCTCATTCTTGTGGCGGGCCAGGCGCATCAGGTCGTAATAGCGGGTGCCCTCGAAGGCCAGCTCCAAGGCATACTCGTCGCAGAGCAGGTCTTCGACAGCGTTGACGGTGTCGCTCTTGGTGTACTGCGAGGGGTCGCCGGCCACATTGTAGGTGTCGGCGATATACGACAGTTTCTGTCCCACCACAGTTGCAAACTGGTAGGGTGAGAGACCGGGCGTGTAGTTGCCGTTCTGTGACTCATAGTCCGACGTCCAGCCGCAGCCACGCTGGTGAATGCCATAGGTGTTGGTCTTCAGGAACTTGTCGGCAGTGGCATCGGTAATCAGGGGGTAGACATTGGTCAGCAGGTTCTTGCTGTCCTGCGTGATGTAGCCGCCGAAGTCGGTCGTGCCATAGTCAAGGACAGACTGGTTGATACCGTCTTTCAAGATGGCGAAGGCGAGGTCGGGATGGCCCATGCGGTTGAGCGCCTCGGCCAGGTGGAGCCACACGGTGGCCGTGCGGTAGAGCGACACGCTGGCCTGCGACAGCTTGGGTATCCACACCTGCACAGAGTCTTCGCCGTAGCTCACCCGGTCGCAGATGGAGGGGAAGCGGGTGTCGCCCACCTTGGCGGTCACCACGGTGTTCTTGTCGTTCTCGACATAATAGTAGCTCAGGGTGTCCACCAAAGTGGTGAAGCTCTGGGAAGCCTTGAGCTGCACCTGGTCGAGGCGCGGGGTGGAGCGGTTGAACTTCTGCGTGCCATAGAAATCGTAGCCGAAATAGGTAGGCAGCGAGGAAGTGACACCCTTCAGGCGGTTGACGGGCATCTGCACCTTGGTGATGCACTCCTCTTTCTGGTTGGCGGCAAACAGCTGCGAATAGCCAATGGTTTTCTGCTGCTCAGGCGCATTGGAGACGTCGGTCGGCATCCGGTCGGTATAGTCCATGCGGGGCAGATCCGTGAGCGAGGCGCGCGCGCCGACGTGGAGCTGGGTAGCCTCGGCCACCTGCGAGAGGAAGGTGACATAATACTTCACTGCGTTGGGATAGTCGTTGGCTTCAAGGTAGAGGTCGCCAAGTATCACGTCGACGGGGATGTAAAAGAGGTTGGAGTTCATCCTGTAGTTCTGTCCCCAGTTGGTCGAGCCAAGGTCAAACTGCCCGTGGTCGGGGCAGGGGGTGCCGGAATACTGGGCGAGGTCGGGCGCAAGCTCGGCTACGATGCCCGCAAGGTCTTTCTCCTCGAAGCGGGTTGACTCAATCTGCGAGATGGTGGTGAGCGGCGTGGTGACAAAGGGCACCTTGCCGTAGTTGCGCGCCAGCTGCAGGTAAGCCCAGGCACGGATGGCCTTGATGGCCACATACTCGTTTTTGACCACCTGGGTGCTTCCGGTCATCAGCGAGGTGTCACGGTGGGCAATGTAGTAGTTGCAGTTGTTTATCACACGGTAGTACTGGTAGGCGCTGTCGTAGCGGTTGGTCGTTCCGGCGGCAAAGCGGGCCAGTTCCTGCAGGTTCTTGTCGGTGACGCCGGGCATCACGTCGACAAGGTCGCCACGCATCTCGCCCTGCAGGTAGTACTGGTCGGTAACGGCCTGCATGGCCTGCAGCACGCCAAAGGCGTAGTACATGGAGTCGGTCTTCTGGTCCATGTCGGGGTCGAACAGCCGCTGCGAGCTGTCGGTATCGAGCATATCGGAGCAGCCGGTCACGGAACCGAGCCCGAGCATGGCTGCGATTGCTATAACAATTTTCTTCATATCGAGGTTTTTACAAGTTAATCTTTACGCCAAATGTGAACGAGCGGCTCTGGGCCAGTGTGCCACAGTCGATGCCCTGGTAGTAGACACTGTTGCCAATGCTGAACTCGGGGTCGTTGCCGGTGTACTTGGTGAGGGTGAAGAGATTCTGCGCCTCGGCCCATACGGTGAGGCCCTGCAGCCAGGTCCATGAGCCGGGGACAGGCACGCGGTAGGCGAGGTTCACCGTCTTGAGGCGCAGGTAGCTGCCGTCCTCAATCCAGCGGTCGCTGAAGCGGTTGTTGCCCATGGGGTCGCCGTAGTTCACCCGCGGCAGGTCGGTCTGCTGGCCCTCGTAGCGCCAGTGGCCCACCTCGGCCACCTGCTGGTTGTAGAGCGTGGAGCCTGAGTTGAGGATGGTGCGCTGGTAGTTGAACACATCGTTGCCCAGGCTGTAGTTGAAGCCGAGGCTCAGCGTGAGGTCTTTCCAGTTGGCAGTGGCAAAGATGTTGCCGTAGATGTCGGGGTTGGGGTCGCCGATGACCGTGCGGTCGCTCTCGTCGATGCGCCCGTTGCCGTCGAGGTCTACAAAGTGTATGTCACCGGCCATGAAGTTCTGGCGTGCTCCGGCGGCATCCTCAATGTAGAGGTAGCTGCCATCCTTGCCGGCCGCCTTGGCCTGGGCGTCGGTGGCAAACACGCCGGCGGTCTTGTAGCCGTAGAACAGTCCAACGGGGTTGCCAACGGCAGTGAGCATGGTTGCGCCGTAGACATCGGTCTCGAAGTTGCCGGCAGGCAGCTTGGTCACCTCGTTCTTGTAGTGTCCCACCGAGGCGCCCACCTCGACACGCCAGTCCCTGGTGACCACGGGCTTGGCCGTTACGGCCACCTCGTAGCCGGTGTTGCGCAGCTCGCCGCCGTTGCACCAGTAGTTGTTGATGCCGGCCACGGGGTTGCTGAAGTTCTGGAGGGTGAGCAGGTTGGTGGTGTTGTGGACAAAGTAGTCAACGCTCACGCCCAGGCGGTTGTTGAGGAAGCGCGACTCCAGGCCAATGTTCCACTTTGCGGTAGATTCCCACTGGATGTTGTCATTGCCGATGTTGGTGAGCTGGAGGCCGGTCTTCTTGTCATGGAAGCGCACGGCGCTGAAGCTGCTGCGGGCGGCATAGTTGTTGATGTCGTCGTTGCCGCTGATGTCAAAGCCGGCATTCAGGCGCAGGTAGTTGACACCGCTCCCCTGGGGGAACCAGGCCTCGTTGGTGAGCACCCAGCCCAGCTGCACGCTGGGGTACAGGGCCCACTTCACGCCAAACAGGCCCAGGCCGTCGGCGTTGTCGCCGAAGCGGCTGTTGGCCTCGCCCAGCAGCGACACCGTGGCGAAGTAGCGGTTCATGTAATTGTAGTCTACCGTGCCATACCACTGGATGTTTTTCCACACGTCGTTCACGCCGTCGGTGTTGCCGCCGCTGGCACTGAGCTGCGGGTTCTTGTCGTCGGTCTGGGCGGTATAGTCGGTGATCAGGCTGTTGGCCTCAAACGAGAAGTTGTTGTAGCGGAAGCCTGCCGTGGCCGAAAGGCCGTGGGCGCCATACTGCTTGTTCCAGTTGGCAAAGGCTCCCGCCGCAAGGTTGCGCTCCTCGGCAAAGAGTGAGCCTACCTTGGCGTAGACGGTTCCGATGCCATCAATCTTGAACGGGGGCACACCCTCGTAGGGGCGGTAGTAGCGCTGGGTGTTGCGGTTGAGCATATAGCTCACGTTGGCGCCCACCTTGAGGCCGCTCTTGAACGTGTAGACCGGAGCGAGGCGCACGGTGAAGTTGGTGTTCTGCACGATGTTCTTGTTGTCACCCTTGCCGTTCTCAATGATAGCCACAGGGTTGGCCAGCGAGTACTTGGTGCCGTTGTCAATCTGGCTGAACAGGTCGTCGTAGCTGCTGAGCAGGCTGGTGAAGCCGCCAACGCGCTTGTTGTACTGGTAGGGGGTGACCAGCGGCGACTTGATGGCAGCCAGGCTGGTGGGCGACGTGATGGTGCTCTGCGAGAAGTCAATGGGGAAGCCGTCATCATAAAGCTCGCTGTTGGTGCGGGCGATAGAGATGTCAAACTTGGTCTGCAGCCCCTTGAACACCTCGATGTCGGTGTTAAAGCGGAGGTTCATGCGGTCGAAGCCCGTGCTCTCAACGGTGCCCTCGGCATCCATATAGCCCACTGAGAGGTTGTACATACCCACATCGTCGCCACCCTGCACGTTGATGCTGTAATTCTGGGTGAGGGCATTGCGGTAAACGTAGTCCTGCCAGTCGGTGTCGTTGTGGTAGATGTTGTAGTAATAGCCGTTGGGGTCGTCGTTCAGGAAGCGGAAAGCAATGTTGCGGCCTTTCAGCTCTGACATTGTGCCGAGCATTTCGGTGGCATACGTGCGGTACTGCGCGGCGTTCATCATCGTCTGTGTCTGCGGGACAAGGCTCACACCCACCGAGATGTTGGCGTCGATGCGGGTGGCCATGCTGCGTCCGCGCTTGGTGTCGATGAGAATCACGCCGTTGGCGCCGCGCGCGCCGTAAAGGGCTGTGGCGTTTTTCAGCACAGTGACTTTCTCGATGTCATCGGTCGAGATGTTGGCCAGCATATTGTTGAAATGTCCGGCGTGCAGCGACGAGCGGCTGTACTGCATGTCCAGCTCCACCCCGTCAAGGACAATGAGGGGCTGGCTGTTGGAGTTGATCGAGTTGAGACCGCGCACAAACATGGCGGCTCCGCCTTCGGCAAAGCCCGAGCGCAGGATGGAGCGGACGTCGGCGCCGAGCGTGTTGCCAATCTCCTGGTCGATGGTGGCGGCTGTCTGGGACGACACGAACTCGCGCTTGGCGGTAATCTCGGTTCCCTTGCCGTACATGGGGCGGAACTTGTCGCTGAGCATCTCGATGGCAATCGTCCGGGTCGAGTCGTAGGCGGCGACGCCAACCTGCTGCGACATGAACGATTCTGAGTGTACATAAAGGCTTGTGACGCTGGCGGGCACCTTGATGGTGAACGTTCCGTCGTCATCGGTCATGGCGGTATAGCGGTTGTTGCCCAGCGCCTGCAGCTGGATGCCGGCCAGCGGCATCTTCGAGGCATGGTCGACAACTTTGCCCTTGAGGGTCTTCATTTGGGCCAGGGCAGGCATCGCTGCGGTCAGGGCCAGGGCGCAGAAAGCCAGTCTGAGACTCGGCCTGCGCTGTGTATTGGTGTCGGTTGTGATTTTCATCGTCATTGCTCATTGGATTTGGAAAGTTCAACCGGCACAAGGATGATACCGGCTACACGCAGGTCGCGGACATAGGTTTCCTTTGACTTGTTGTCCAGCCTCGGGAATGTTATCTTGACATAGGGATAGCAGCTCTCAAGACCCGTGTAGGAAACAGGGAACGTAAAGTCGCCAAGGTAGATGGGGTCTACCTTGTCGAGGCTGTTCTTAAAGGCCCACTCGCCAAGCTTGGCGGCAGTGGTCTTCGGCCCCTTGGAATCACCTTCGGGGTTGGTGGGATGGAAGAAGTGGTCCTTGGTTTCACCCTTTGCGGGGTCGTAATAGCTGAGCGAGGCGTTGAAAAGGCTGGGCTTCATCTCCGCATCGGGGTCGTAGGCGGCATAGTTGGCGTCGGCACAGGGCGGCACTATCACGCAGTAGATGCTGTATTTCGTGGAGAGCACCCCACCCTGCAGGTTGAAGTAGGCAATCATGTCGCTCATGGTCTTGGGCTGAATCCAGCTGAACTTGAGCCCGTCTTCCAGGAAGTTGGCCATGTCAACGTGGGGGATGTCAATCTCCTCAAGCCCCTCGCGCAGGGTCCTGGCCGTGATATACTGGGGCACAGAAGCGTTCTTGTAGGCCGACATCCTGTACGAGCTTCGCAATACGGGGTTGTACCACTCCCACGAGCGGAAGGCCAGGCTGTCCACAACGCGCAGCTCGCCGTTGCTCATCTGCTCGGTTTCACCCACCTGGCGGGCAAGGATTTCCTGCGGATGGCTGTACTTTGTCCTGGTGGTGCTGTACAAGGTGTCGGCAAAGCTGTTGCCATCAACGAGCCACTTGTTGTATTGGTTGTTGTTGCTGTAGTACAGGCCGGAGGCCAGCGTGAGGCAAGTGAGCGAGTCAGACAGGTAGGCGGCATTCACCTCCTGCTTCACATCCTCGGTCTTCAGCACGCCGTTTTGCATATAAACCTTCTCGGACTTAATGACGCCCTTGCCATAGCTGAGCGTACTCTTGATGGCAGCATAGGCAGTGTTCCAAGCCTCGTTGGTGGGCACGAACACGGTATAGGTGCTGTCCTCGCTGTCCAGCTTGGCGTCGAACCGCCTGAGCATGGTGTTGCTCACAATCATCACCGAGTCCTCGTAGGTCTGCACGCCGTTGACAATGGGACCGGCCACGCTGTTCTCCTCGTCAAGCACACTCTGCTCATAGCGCAGAATGTAGGCCGAAAGGGAGTCAGCGGCCTTGTTGGCCGTAAGGTACTCGTAGAAGTTGGGGCGGTAGATGGCCTCGCCGTCCAGCAGGTGCATCACGCCGTTGCGTCCGGCCACGTTGGCCTTTTCGACGGCCACGCCGCCGAATCTGGCATCGGCCGAAGTGCCCTTGAAGTCATAGGTCTTCTCGTTGAGCGTGGTGATGCGCTCGTCAACCGGCGCCGAGATGTAGTGGTTGTAGTCGGTGATGTGGTTCTCGACAAACTGGAAGCGCACCGTTGCGCTGTCGGCCGCCTCCCATTTGGCATGGTCGAACTTGCCGTTGAGCGGCGCCCACACTGTGTAGAAGCGCGAGGAGGACAGCAGCTTGTCGTAGCCGCTCTTTTTGACGAGGGCGGCAAACTGCGAGAGATCGGCATTGCCGCTGATGTTTTCCCAGAGGCTTTGAGAGGCCGAGGGAAGGCGCTCGCCCGGCACCTCGTTGTAATCGTCGAAGTCGGAGCAGGATGAGGCGGCCAGAACCGCAGCCATCATCGTGATTCCTATACAATGGTAATGTTTCATTGTTGCTTTGATTAAAGTGGGGTTAGGGATTTAGTACCAGTCTTCCGAATATTGGTCGTTGTTCACCACGCTTGTGGGCACCATTTCGATGAAGTCAAGCTGCCACTTGAGGTCGGGATCCTCGATAACACTCTTGATGCGCAACCAGTGGTCGTCGCTCTGGCGGTAGCGGTCGGTACCCAGAATCAGGCGCAGCGTGACAACGTTGTCACCACGGCAGTTGGCACCCTCCTCGTCGCCCGCGGACACATTGGAACCGCCAAAAAATCCAAACGGGGCACGCATATAGCCGCGGTTGCGCATAGCCTGGTCGGTGGCCACGCCACGGTCGTCCTCCTCGTAGAACTTGGTCCAGCCAATGAGGGGGTCGTCTGCATCGATACGCACATCCAAGGGGATGCCCATGGCCACCATCGAGTTCTTGGCGCTGCTGTTGCCCATGTAGAACTGCATCATGCCGCCATGCTTCATCGGCGAGTAGAAGATGCGGAACTCGTAGTCGCCCGTGGGCACGGGGGGGATGCGCACGGCAAGGTCGTAGCTGCTGCCCCAGCCCTGGAATGCATCTCCCTGATAGGCGCGGTACCAGCCCTTTACGTTGATACGGAGCGCGGTGGTGTTGCTGTAGCACACCACATTGTCAAAGAAGTTGAGGGGGAAAGCGATACGCGCGCCTGTGATTCCGCCACTCAGTTCCTTGGCCTCGTTCATGGTCATGTAGCGGAAACCGTTGTTGATAATTTCCGGGAGGAACGTGTACGAGTCAAAGCGCAGACGCTCCTTGAGCACGCCGTTGGGCACCTTGCTGTCGTAAACCAGCATGCTCTTGAGCGGAATGATGTAGCCATTGCGCGTGGCCGACTTGTCCTTGATAGACTCATCGGGGTTCTGCACCTCCACGCCCTCAGACTCAATGGGGTGCATGGCGTCCGACCCGTAGGTGCCCACCTCGTCGGTCAGGGTGTTGTTGCGCACCCAGCGGTTGATAAATATCCTGGAGCCCTTCGTGTTGCGCGGGTTCCATATCTTCATCAGGGTGTGCGGCAGCATCGTCTCATAGTAGTCGTAAGGCTCGCCACCGTTACAGTAGTTCCACTTCACCCCGGCGGGAGGGTTCTGGTTTCCGCTGCCCGGCTTGAGGAACACCAGCTGGTTGTAAGGCATGCCGCAGTAAAGGATGTGGTAGGCCACAAACATGTTCAGCACGTTGAACCGGTTGGTATAGTCATCGCCCTGGCTCACCTGGATGCCCTTTTCCGACACATAGTCATACCAGCCGGCAGCGCCGCCGTACACCTTCTTGCAGTATTCCACCAGGCCGTCAAAGCCCGTCTGGGTGATGCCCTCGGCCTTGAAAGCCTTTTCCATCACCTCGTCGCTCTCGGCAAACACGGTGTATTTCACGTCACAGTTCTTGGGCCAGTAGCTCTCCTTGTTGCCGTCGGACACATCCTTTGCGTCATTCAGCTCATACTGGATGACCTTTCCGGTCTCGTCAACCTTCTGTGTGAGGCTGACCGAGTCCGAGAGGCCGGTGCGCCGCATGGCCTCCGCAAAGATGGAGAAGCCGTCAAGGCCGGCGAACACATCGGAGATTTTGCTGTTGTTGCGGGGCACCACCTTGTCCAGCCGGTAGAGGATGCCGTTGCTGGCCTCCACCTCGCCGCTCACGTCGTTGCTGCCCAGGATGCGCGCCTGGCTGTTGAGCAACACCAGGCCCTCGCTGTCCACGCTGCTCGTTATGGAGCGGCGCAGCATCGTTGTGATGGTCTTGCCGCTTCCGCCGAGGTCGCTCAGCTGCTGGGGCGTGGATACCAGGTGGTACAGGGCGATGTCATTGCACAGGCTGTCCGACAGTCCCTCGAGCGAGTTCTCGGTCATCGAGTTGTGGTTTTCGCTTGTCTTGTCGTTGTACAGGCTGTCAATGTAGGATGCCACGGCCCGGTTGTTCGGTGCGAAGCAGGTGTACTGGCCGTACGACTTCATCATACGGTCCATGCCACTGCGCTGCAAGATGTAGTTGAACGAGGCCAGCGAGGTGTCGTTGTCTATCATCGCGCCAATGGTCTCCTGGGTCTCCGTGAAGCGGCTCGACTCGTCAGGCTCCGGGTTACAGGCCGCGAAGACGAGGGCCGCGAAGGCCATTCCGCCAACAATTTTCTTATTTCTGATGATATTCATAGCTGAAAAGTCCTAAATCTTTGTTCGTTAATTCACTCAGTTCTCATCGGTGTACATCGGGTTCTGGCGCAGCCAGGGCTTGCAGGTGATGATGTCCGTATGGGGGATGGGCAGGTAGAGGCGCGGTTCCTCCTTCATCTTGTTGGTTCGCGCGCTGCCGTTGTCATACTTGCTTCCGACGATATCCAGGAAAGTCTGGTAGTTCTTCATGTAAGAGCCCTGGTCGGCGAGCATGGTGGAATAGCTGCACGGCGTGTCCTGGTGGCGGTAGTTGTAGCGCAGCAGGTCAAACCAGCGCTTGCCCTCGAAGCAGAGCTCGCGCATGCGCTCCTGCAGCACGAGGTTTTCCATCCTGCTGGCGTCACGGGCCAAGCCCTCGCCATAGAGCGCTGCCGACCACTGGCTCTCGTCAAGCGACCGCTTGTAAACCTGGTTGACCAGCTCCAGCGCAGCCTTCAGCTTTTCGCTGTTGGCCGTGGCTGTCTCTTCGTCTGCCTCCTCGGGGGCGTTGTTCACCTGGGCCACAAGGGCCTCGGCTTTCATCAGCAGCACGTCGGCCAGACGGTAAATCAGGAAATTCTGGGAATACTGGTTGAACGGACGTGGGGTTATAAAGGCGCTAGACCCCTTGGATGGCGGGGTGCCTCCCGTATAGTAGGCCTGGGTTGAGGTGAACTTGCCCACATTGAAAGAGGTGGCTGTTCCGCTGCCCACGCCCACGCAGTTGTTCCAATAGCGCGCGTCATACTGGTTGAGATAAATGGCATCGGTAGCATCACCGGTCGAAGAGCTCTTCAGGCTTCCGAAGTTCATTGTGGCCTGCAGGAATGGGGCGCCGCTTCCATTGCTGGTGTTGCTGTAATACAGCTGGGCCAGCGCATTCCAGGTGTCCGAGTTGCCGCTGCTGTAGTTGTTGTAGTTGTACTGCACCTCCAGGATGCTCTCCTCCGAGTTGCCATTGCCATAGAGGTCGGTGAAAGCCGCACCGCCGAGCGTCATCGGGTAGTCCAGCTTCTGGATGGTGCCGTCGCTGGCCTGCTGGCTCTTCTTCGAGGCAATCACCTTGTCGCAGTAGTCCACGCACGCCTGGTAGTCGGCGTCGCTGTGAAGCACCGAGCCGCGCCACAGGTAGATGTCGGCCAGGATGGTCTGGATGGCATCCTTTGTTATCAGGCCCACGCGCTTCCACCCCGTCATCTGGGCAGACAGTGCGTTCTTCTCAGCCTCCTGCAAGTCACTGATGCAGCGCTCGAGCACCTCTGTCGGAGGCAGCTGGGGAATCACCATGTTCTGGCTGGAGGTCATGTAGGCCGTTGTGGTATAGGGCACATCGCGGAACGTGCGCACCAGGTAGAAGTAGCACAAGGCCCTGAGCGCCAGCATCTGCGAGCGGTCTGTCAGGTAGTCGCCCTCGGTGTAGGCGGGGTCGATGTCCATCACGCCAGGCGCCTTGGCCAGGACGATGTTGCAGTAATTGATGACCGTGTAAATGGAAGCCCAGTTGGAGAACATGTTGGTGGTTTCGATGTTCACCTCGTAAATCTGGTTCAGGGCAATCATCGTGCTGTTCGAGGCGCTCACGCCCGAGTTGGGCTGCAGCTCGTCCGAGCGGAAGTCGCCCCACACCATCAGCCGCTGCTGCACGGGGTTGGAGGCAAACTGCTGCATGGCTCCGTCGACCATCAGCGACACGTCCGACTTGGACTTCCAGAAATCCTCGTCAACGGTCTTGTCGTTGGGCAGCAGTTCCATGTCCATACAGGAGCTGGCGAGGAGCGCGCCCATTATCATTGAAAGATATTTTTTCATGCTACAAGTCATATTTAGAATCCAATGTTAATACTTGCGGTAAACTGCTTTGAGCGCGGAGTCTGCGAGTTGTCCGAAGCCACGCCGTAACCCTTGGGCGACACCTCGGGGTCTGTGCCGCTATACTTCGTCCAGCAATAGAGGTTGTCCATGGAGAAGTAGAGCTGCAGCTGGTTGAGTCCGAACCGCTTGATGGTCTTTTTCGGGAACGAGTAAGCCACCTGGAGGTTCTGGAAGCGCACAAACGAGCCGTCCTCCACATAGCGGTCAGAGCCTTGCCAGTTGTAAGCCGTGTTGTACATGGCGCGCGGCATGGGCGTGTCGTCGCCGTCCTTGCGCCAGCGGTAGTTCACCGTCGCGCTCTGGTTGTAGGTTGTGAACATCTTTTCCAGGTCCATCCGGGCGAAGTTCACCACCTTGTTGCCGAAGCGGTACATGAAACGTCCCTTCACGCTGAAGTTTCCGTATCTGAGCGTCAGGTTGAATCCGCCGTTCACCTTGGGCTGCGAGCTGCCGAGGTACACCACGTCAAGCTGGTTAATCTGGCCGTCGTGGTTGATGTCCTCGTAAATGGCGTCACCGCCCTGGAACTGGTAAGTGGTGCTGCCCTCGTCATAGTTGTATACCAGCCGCTTGGGCTTGCCTGTCTCCTTGTCCATGAGCACACGTCCGTTGGCGTCGGTTGCCACGGGGGCCGTCCAGCCGCTGGCCAGCTTGTCGTTGATCCAGGCCTCGTACTCGCCTGTGGTCAGTCCGTTCTCCTTGCGGTAGTTCTCCAGATACTCATACGAGTACTGGTAGACGCCCTTGTAGCGGAAGCCGAAGATGGATCCGAGCGCGGCGCCCAGCTGCACGCGCTGCACATACGAGCCGCGCGAGGTGGCAGTCCAGTTGTTGGAGTTGTTCAGGCCGGCCAGCACCGTCTCGTCCATCTCCGTGAGCTTGTTCGAGTTCTGGGCCACGTTGAAGCTGGCGCTCACCGAGAACTTGCCCCTCTTGATGAAGTCGCGGGCGTTGAAGTTCATCTCCCATCCCTCGTTCTTCATCGTTCCCACGTTGGCGTAAGACAGTGTGGGGAAGCCGGTCATTGTCGGCACGCTCAGGTTTGACATCAGCAGGTCGGTGGTCTTCTTGTTATAATAGTCAAAGTCAATCTCGTACTTGTTGTTGAACAGGCCGAGGTTGAAGCCGAGGTTGTACGACTCTGTCTTCTCCACGTTCAGGTCGTCCAGCTTCATGCCGTCAATCGAGGCCACGGGCACCCAGCCCACGGTGGGTCCGTACTCTGCGCTGCTGGTGTTGTAGCTGTTATAGAAGAGGTAGTCCTTGGAAGGCTGACGGCCCACGATACCCCAGCTGGCGCGGAGGCTAAGCAGGGACACCGCGCTCTGCAAGGGCTTGAAGAACTTTTCCTCGCTGATGTTGTAACGCAGCGACACACCCGGCGAGTAAACCCACTTGTTCTTCGGGCCGAGGCGCGACGTACCGTCCATACGCAGCGAGAAGTTGGCCACGTAACGCTCCTTGTAGGAGAGGAAGCCGTTGAACAGCAGGTTCTGGCTGTTGTACTTCGAGCTGCTGCTGGTCATCGAGCTGAGGTCGGCCGGCACCGTGGGGGCGGAAAGCCCGGTGGGCACCTGCCGCATGGTCACCGACTGGCTGGTGTATTTCTCTGTGCCCAGCTCATACTGCGCCATCAGCTGTCCGTTCCAGTCCTCGTTTCCAAAATACGGGGTGTAGGTCAGCGAAGTGCGGCCATTGATTTTGAAGCGGTTCGACTCCGACGTTGCCGACACATTGTAGCTGTCAGTCGCGTTGTTCAGCGGGGCGTCAACAAGGGCGGCGGGGCAGTACGAGGGAGAGCTGTTGGCATAAATGTCGAAATAGACGCGGCCGTTGAACGTGAGTCGGTGCGTGCCCTCGTCAATGCCCAGCAGCTCGTACTTGATGTTGAAGTCGGGGTTCAGTCGGTACACCTTCTCACGCTTTGAGGCCAGGTTGGCGATGGCCACGGGGTTGCCCAGCGAGCGGATGTCGCGGAGCTGGTAGGAGGAATAGTTGCCCATGGCCGGCGTGAGCTTGCTCGACTGGTCGGTATAGTTCATGATGTAATAGTCGCTTGTGTTCGAGCCGTCAGCGTTCTGGCGGTAAACCGACATGTTCGGCGCCAGCTTCTGGGCGATGCCCAGCAAGTCCTTGTAGTTGCGCTGGTTGTCGGTGTAGGTCAGCGAGAAGTTGGTGGTGAAGCGGATACGCTCGCTCACGTTGAAGTCAAGTGCCAGGCGGGTGGTGAAGCGGTCGAGCACCTGCTTGATGATGGTACCCGTCTGGTGGGTGTAACCGGCACTGATACGGAAGGTGGCTTTCTGTCCGCCGCCCGAGAGGTTCACGGAATAGTCGTGCTTCTGTCCGAACTGTGTCACCTCGTCCACCCAGTCGGTGTTGTTGTTCCAGTTCTCCGACTCGGCCCAGCGGTCGCCCAGATAGTTCAGCTCGTAGATGTCTGTCGTGGCGTTCGAGGCCTGCTGCGGGTTGTAGAAGGCCTCCTTCATGAGCATGGTGTAGTCATCACCGTTGAGCAGGTGGTAGCCTTCGGGCTGCCATGTGCCTGAGAACATATACTTGAAGTTGACGCGGGTCTTTCCGCGCGCGCCGCGCTTGGTGTTAATCTTGATCACACCGTTCGAGCCGTTCACGCCCCACACGGCCGTGGCGGCGGCATCCTTGAGCACCGTGATGCTGGCGATGTCCTCCACATTGACCGAGAGCAGGGAGGCATACTGCTCCTCGGTGGCGTTGGAGAAGTCGAAATTGTCGTCGGGGTTGTCAAATATCTGGTCGTCCACCACAATCAGGGGGTTGGAGTTGCCGTTGATGGTGGTCACACCGCGCAGTCGCATGGTGGTGCCGGCGCCAAGGTTACCCGAGTTTGACACAATGTCCAAGCCGGCAATCTCGCCCTGCAGGGCCTCGTCGGCCGAGGTGAACGAGAGGCCCTCCACCGATGACATGTCCATCATCTGCTGCGACACGGCCACCTCTTTCTTCGACATCATCAGTCCGCCGGTGTTCGAGCGCTTCGCCTTGATGGTCACTTCCTTCAGGGTGGTCGACTCGGGTTCCAGCTTCACCTTGAACGAGGTCTGGCTGCCAATGGCCAGCACCTTGGTCTTGTCACCCACATAGGAGAACCGCAGTTTGTTCTTCGGGCTCTTCACCTGCATGGAGAAGTTGCCGTTGAAGTCGGTCTGCGAGGCCGAGACGATACGGTTGTTGGCATCCACCTCGACAACGTTGGCCATCATCACCGGGCCTTCGTTGTCTGTCACCGTACCCGATATTCGCTTGGCCTGCGCCAGCACAGCCTGACTGACCATGCAGCACAGGGCGGCGAACAATAATCTTCTTATCTTCATAGTACTACGCTTTAAAGTTGGTTCTTAGCTTTGAGTCTTTTGTAAACCTTGTGTGCGCGGGCCTTTGCGCCCTGGCTGCTCCATTCGCCGTCATAGCGGTCGGTTCCGCTGTGCCAGTTCATCGGCTCGGCCAGCTCGTGAATCACACAGAACGAGGAGGTGGTGATCTTGCTGGCCGCATTCACTTTCTCTCCGTCAAACCAGTAGTCGCGGGCCATCAGGTTCGACAGCCGCTCGCCCTGGCCGGCGTCAATGTGGTGCGGGGTGCCATGGTTGTCGGTCACCACGAGCTTGCCGTCGCCGCCGCTCACCTGGTTCGCGTAGGACACGCCCACCTCGTCAGACAGCATTGTGCTGAACTTTCCGCCGGCAACCACGTTGTCGGCATACACCGAGACACTCTGGAAGTGGTAGCGCAGGAAGTCGCGAATCACGCCCAGCTTCTTGTAGAGCACAGCCTTGCCGGCTTCGGCCTCCTCAGGGTCACTGGCCTCGAGGTCAAGCAGCCGCTCATATTCGCTGTCCATCTCCCCGGGCCTTGGCAGGCCCTTGCCGTAGGCTTCCTCCATGGCATCGTCAGAAGGCGCATAGAGCGTGTAGTTATAGGTGTTGAACATCTTGACGTTCATGTCAAGGCAGGCGTCCTGTATGGCACTGTTGCCCGTGCCATAGGTGCTGGTGAACAGCACATAGCGGTCTTGCGGGCTCACGCCGAAGTCGTTGGGCACATCGCTGATGCCCAGCCAGTTCATCAGTTCGGCGCTGCCGTCAATCCACGTACACAGGTCGAAGAACTTCTGGAAGTGGCCGGGGTGCGCGTCGCGCAGGGTCTTGTAAACGCTGTTGCGCGGGCCTTCTATCACGCGGTCAATGCGCAGTGCCACGCCGTTTTTCTCATCGAAGACATCTGTAATCTCCGACATGGGCTGGTTGTTGTCAATCTGCGCGCCGCTGCCCACCGTGCCGCCTTTCGCGGCCTTGGTGATTCTGATGGTGCCGCCATTCTTGGTCTTGTAGTAGTTGTTCACGCCGAAGGTCTCACCCGGGTCAAGCACCACGGTGTGGTAGTTCAGGATGTCAATGATTTGCGACTTGAACGCGGTCACGTCCGACACCTCAGAGATGAAGCTGCCCGGCTCGTTCTTCTCCAGGTCATAGTTGTAACGCTCCACCTTCAGCTTCCACTGCTTCCTGGCCGCGTCATACACATAGTTGAAGCGCAGCGCCTCGGGCTGGTTCTTGCCCATGGTGGCGGGGTTGACGTACATATAGTTGGCAAACGCCGAGTCCTCGGGGATGAAGAAGGCGTAGTTGGCCTGCATGGCCAGCAGGTAGTACTTGAAGTCGTTTCCGGCACCGTCGCTGGGCTGCTCCACCATCCACCTCATCACCTGGAGGTCGGGATACCAGGAGGCGGGGGCGAACACCGAGCTGAACTCATCGGGTGCCACCACTTCGTTGAGCTTGTAAATCACGCCGTTGTTGGCAAACTTCACGTCATACTTTCCCTCGGCGTTGCGCGCCAGCTTGTCCACGCTCACTGCCAGGTATTCGCCGCCGTCGCTGGGCAGCGTGGCAAACTTGCTGGGCACGGAGTTGGAGAACGAGGCGTGCTGCAGGTTGCGGATAATCTTCGCTATCACGTCGGGCTTCTTGACATACAGCGAGTCAATGTTGCGCCTCAGGTTCTCGCGCGTGTTCTCGTAGTTGCCGTAGATGCTCATGAAATAGGAGCCGGCTCCACCGGGCAGGAAGAAGTCTTCGATGGCCTTGTCTGTGGGCACAAACATGGCTGCAATGTCGGCGATGGAGTTGTCGGTGGTGTTCACCGTCTGCATCTTGTAGGTGTTCCATCCGGGGTCAAACTTCAGTGTGGCCTCGGCGCGCTGGTTGTCCGGTCCGTACTGCAGCTGGCTCTCCTGCGAGTTGTCACTGAGATAGCGCTTCTGGAAGATGGAGTCAATCAGCGGCTTGCCGTACTGTATGGCGGCGGCATTGTAGCTGTTGGTCGTGGCCTGGTCGAAATAGGGTGCCGAGAAGTAGTCGACCATCCTGCTGTAAAGCGAGGTCTCGCTGTCGCGCGCTATCTCCTGGGCCAGGTTGCCCGGCGGCAGCAGCACGTTTTCCAGCTGGTGGATGTAGCCGTTCTGGCAGGTCATGCCGTCACTGTAGGGCGACTTGGTCACAATGCGGTTGTTAAACACGTAGGCGGAGCCTTCGGTATAGGGCTGGCCTGTGAGAATCTCGAAGTCGCTGCCCGCGCCCGTTGTGGTGATGCTGTTGTTCACCATGTACTCACGGGTGAGGTGAACCATCATTGGCGTGGTGTTGTCGCAGATGATGTCAATGCCCTTATTATAATAAGGTGTCCAGTACTTGTTGTTCTCGGGCATGCCGGCCGCACTGTAAATGTGCGTAATCGTGTCGGTGGCGCTGATGGCGGTCTTGTGCTTCATGGCGTAGCCCCTGACGATTCCGCCGCTGCCGCTTGTGTTGGAGAGCATGCTCACCAGCATGGCGTTGTCAATCATCGAGGAGTAGAGCAGCAGCTTCTTTTGGGCTTCCGACAGCTGTTCGTAGGAGGTCACGCCCCAGTCGTTCTTCTGGAAAAAACGCCCGAAAGCCTCGTCGTTGGCCGGGAAGACCGTCTTGCTGCCGGTCTTGCTGAGAATCTCCGTGTAGCCCAGGTCGTCCACCAGCCTCAGGTAGGTGTTGAACGAGCCGATGAGGGCTTTCTGGTTCGGATTCTTCAGTTCCGCATAAATGCTTTCCCCCAGCCATTCCGGCTTGGACTCCGCATCCACCTCCTCGTTCTTGTCAACGCAGGAAGTCATCAATCCCGCAAGTGCGAGAGAGACACAGAAAAAGAGTTTCTTCATAAATGTTCTGTTAGTATAATAATATTTGTTTTGTCATTAGCCTGGTAGTTGCCGATACAATTTGCAAAATAACAAAAAAACATCAAATAAACAAAAAAATCGCATCTTTAAAGTTTGGGAAAAATAATGTGTTTTTTGAGACACGGCACCGCATTACACAAAACAGGGGGGGAAGCGACTTCTGTCACTCCCCCCCGAAGCTTTCCTGCTGTCGGGCGACAGCGAGGCGCGGTTTATTTCACTACGTATTTCTTGCCGTTGATGATATACAGGCCCTTGCCAAGTGCGCGGAGGCTGTTGATATCGTCAGCCACCTTCACGCCGGAGAGGTTGTAGACGCCCTTCACCACGTTGGCCTTCACGAAGTCTGCCGTTACGGTGTTGATACCGGTAGCCAGCTCGTCAAGCTGGCCGGCCAGCTCTTCCACATAGTTCACGGCGTTCACCAGCGCCGAGAGCTGCTGGGTGGTGGTCACCTCGCCGGCAGCGAGCTTCTCGGCGTCGGCCAGACGGCGGGTCACACGCGAGGCGACGTTCTTCACGGCCTGCGACTCGTTGGCTGCGCTGGCGGCGAGAATGGCCTTGGCGTTGGCAATCCTCGTGGCCGACTGTGCCTTCACGTCAGCGAAAGCCTTGGCGGCTTCACCGAGATAGAGCACCTTGTTGTCGCCGAAGCCGTAGGCATTCGAGCCTGCGCCATCCACCTGGCCGTACGAGCTCATACCAAACTGGTAGGTCAGCGAATCCTGGTCTGCCTTCTCGGCAAACACCACATAGGCGCCGCAAATGTAGCCGTTAACTTGATCGTTGCCGGAATACTCTATCTTGCGGCTGTGAACAGGCACGGAGTCCTCGGTCTCGCTCAGGCCGAAGAGGAGGTGCACCTTGTTCAGGTCGCAGATGTAGATGGTGTCGGCCACGATGCCATTCTCCTCGTCAGCCTCGACAATCAGGGCCTGGCCCAAGTCACGGCCCTTGTTCTCATTCATGGCATGTGCATTGGCGCTGTAAGCGTACAGGCCCTTGTGGGTCAGCGTCACCTTCTGCACGAGCTTGCTCTGGGGAGACGCGGTGTTGCCACGCCAAACAGCTGCACGGCGTCCGCTCGCATAGCTGTCATCTGCACCGGACTTGAAGGTCTCCTTGCCGGGGATTGACTCGCTCAGGGTCCAGCCGCTGGTCTTGCTGGTAAAGTCGGGGTTGGTTATCGCTATGCTGGTGGGGTTTGCCACGCTGGCCGTGGTAATCAGGTAGGCGGTCTGGGCAGCGGTCAGGGCGGCGAGCTTCTCGTTGTACTTGGCTCTCTCTGCCAGGATGGTGGCATCGTCATCAAGTACAGCGTATGTAGCATAAAGGGCCTTGGCCTCGCTGATGGCAGTCTCGAGCTGTCCTTTCAGCGTGGCGTCACCATTGGCGTTGAGCGGGTCGGCGAGCTTGGCGTCGGCCTCAGCCACAGCGTCCTTCAGGTCGAAATAGGGCTGGCAGTAGCCGTAGAGGTTCACCATGCCCTTGCGGACTATGGCCATATAGCTGTTCAGGGTGGCGGAATAGTCGGCATCCAGGTCGTCGTCAACCTTCACCTCCTTGCCGTTGGCATCCACCTTGGCAAGCGAAGCCTGGTATTCGGCCTCGCCCTTGGCGGTGGAGTCGTTCATCTGGGCCTTGCCCCACTTGTACTCGTCCTTGGTGGCCACCACCTTGGCAGAGTCGATCATCACCTTCAGTGCGTGCTGTGCCGTGGCGATTTCGTCCACCAGGTTGTTGTGGGCCAGCTGCTCCTCAGAGAGACCGATGCGGCGCACAATGAGGTTGCCTAACTGGATATTGCCGCCTCTCTTCTTTCCCTTCTCATCCTCGGGGAGCACAAAGTTGAAGCCGAACTTCACGTTGTTCTCCACACCGGCCTGGTCTTCGGGAATCTCAAAGAACAGGGTGTAGGTTTTCCCATCGTTGCGCGTTTCCAGCGTGCCAAGGTCCTTGGTCACGTTGCCTCCGAAGATTGTGCAGCCTTTCACCTCGCTGTTCAGGTCAGCGTCATAGTAGGCGCTTGTATTTGTGAGCATATAGTAACCCCTCACGTCAAGCTTCATGAAATACTTGCCGGGGTCCCAGGTCTTGGTCACTGTGGCCGAAGCGTCTGGCATGTCGTATGCACGGCCTATGCCAAAGTCCACATACTCGCGCAGCCGCTCACGCTCATCGGAATCGTTGCTGTTGCAGTGGAACCAGCGTCCGCTGGTGAACACCCAGTCACCAATGCCACTGGTCTTCTGATATTTGCTGCTGGTGGTGTTCCAGTGCTTGAAGTTGCCCATCATGCTGGCGGAGTTGTTCTCAAGGAACGCGGTGATACAGTCGTCCACACTCTCCACATAGGCGTTCATGGCGTCAATGTCATCGGGGTCATCGCCCGCCGCGCCCTTGAACGCATTGTAGTACTCCTGCAGCTCTGCGAGGAAGTCCTCTTTGCCATTGGTCATCCAGCCATTGGCCAGCAGCTCCTCCACATAGGCTTTCTTGGCCTCAACAATGCGGTCGTCAAACACCTGTGTCACCTTGTTGATGGACACATTGGCGATACGCGTGCCGATGGCCATGCCGCTGACGTACATCACAAAGAAGTCGCCCTGGTTCAGGTTCACGGTGTCGGTCACCAGCTTCCACTCGGTGTTAAAGGCCTGCACGTCGGCGACATTGCGCGCGTTCGTGGCATAAGTGCCATCCTGGTTCACGTAGAAGTTCAGATAGTTGGACTTGCCTTTGGTCACCGAGGTGCTGCCCTCGGCACCGCTCATCACATAATAGGAGTACACGTAGAGGCCGGCACCGCCAAGGTCGTCAACCGACCACATGCGCGCCAGCACACTTTCCTGCGTGTCGCTGGCCGACTCGGCCACGGTCTCACCCTTTGGGCCGACCCCGGCCACAAGCGACCAGGCACTGGTCGATGGCTCGCCCTGTGTCTCGTCAGAGCCATTAGACCAGCCGGCAAACGAGCTGGAGAAATCGCCATTGGTCACAACGTTGTCCGCTGTGGTCTTGTACTTGGAGTCCGGGGTGTAGATGTATTCGCCTGCGTTGTAGGCAGAGGCGGACACAAATCCCATGGCAGCCAAGAACTGCAACAGAAGTCTTTTAGTCATAATAGTACTGTTTTAATTTTAGTAATAAATAGAGTCTGTCTCAAAATTTCTGCAAATTTAAGCCTAAGCGCACGCTTCAACCTGTGATTTTTGATTTTCTTACTAAGAAAAACGGCTCGCCGGGTAAAAACAGACAGGCTGTCAGATTGGCGCAAGCTGTTCTGCGCGGCAACCTGAAAGCCTGTCTGGCTGAAAGGGCAACGGCCTGTGAGGGGCGGCGTGCCGCCCCCCACAGGCCAAGCAGGTTTAAAACATCTTCTTCACTTCGGTCACCTTGTCTGAGTGCATCTTAATAATAAATGTACGCGCGTACATTTTATATTGAGCGAGATGCCGGCGCACTTCATACTTCCTGGCGGTGAACTCGCCGAGCTTCAGACCGGTGAGCGTGTAGACCTCGCACCGCACGGTGGCACTGTTGTCTATCGTCTGGATGCCGTCGGTGCCGGTGATGCGGAGCACGCCCTCCTTGGCCAGCAGTCCGGTGGTGTCCCAGGCGTAGCCCTCGGGCAGCGCGGGGAGGTCGAACGTAGGCTGGCCGCCAAACGAGTTGGAGGCTGTCCAAAGGGTGTAGGCTGCACCCACCCGCGGCTCGAAGCCGTCTGCGAGCGTCACCTTGACCTTGCCGTTGACCGTGAGGAACTTGGCCTGCACCTGCGAGCACTTGCTGCCGCCAACCAGGAAGTGGGCCGTGGCGCCGGCGTTCACACCGAGCAGGCCGCTGACCTTGATGGTTCCGGGCGTAGTCTCGCTGTACAGGGCGCGGGGTGAAAGCGTGGCTCCCGAGCCTACAGTCACCGAGCTGAGCAGTCCCTGGCCCATCACCTCGCCCGTGCCGTTGACGGTGAGCTGGTTGGCGCCAATCACCAGGGTTGACAGCGACGACTGGTTGAAGGTGAGCCTTCCGGCCTTCACCTCGACAGCGCCGTTAATGCGGCCGAGTGTCATAATCTTCATGGTGCCCGAGCCTCGCTTCACCAGCTTCGAATTCGAGCAGGCACTGAAGATGAAGTCCTCGTTGTCGTCACCCAGATAGTAGCTGCCCGTTCCGGCCAGCGTGCCCGAGCCGGTGACGCGGCCCAGCGTCACGTTGTTGCCATTGTTGTTGAATGTCACGTCGGCGTTGAGCTTCAGCGTGGCCTTGGGCAGTCCGTAGCCGTTGCTGAAATCAAACGACGGCCCGTAGGTGCCACGCTGCGACAGCCCGGGCACAAGCGTGCCCTCGAAGGCGCTCCAGTCGCCCTGGAAATAGTTGCGTGCGCCGGCGGCGTAGACAGTCAGGGTCCCCGAGCCGGTGAGCGTGCCGGTGTACCCGCAGCGCGGGTCGCAGTAGATGGTGCCGCTCTGGCCCTCCTCCACCACGAAGTTGGCCTTGTTGGTGTTGCCCGGCATCCCCTCGGTGTTGGAGTCGTAGAGCGTTCCGCCCTCAAAGGCCACCGTTGCCGGCAACTGGTTGTAGCCGCCGTCGATGATGGCGTTCACAGCGCCCTGCCTGATCACCAGCTTGGACACTGTGTTGTTGCTGCCCAGCGTGAGCGCGCCGGCCCCGGTCTTGGTGAGCGCGCGCCCGGCGCCGCTCTGCCTGATGGCAGTGTTCATGGTGAGCGTCTTGCCCGAGGCCACCTCGATGGTGGCACCGCCCTCGCCCACGGTGATGGCCTGTGTAGTGGTGATATCGTCTGAGACGCCCAGCACGGCATTGTTGGTGATGCTGATCTTGCTCGATGTTCCGCCCAGCGCGCCATAGTCCTGGCCGATGTTGTTGGCCAGCTTCTTGACATACAGCTTGCCGTTGGAAATCTCGGTGTCGCCGAAGCGGTTCACATTGTTGATGTTCACCTTGCCGGCGCCCCTGACCTCCAGCGAGGGACTGCCCACAATGCTGTCGCCGCCGAGGTAGTAGACCTTGGCCGCATTGTTGAACACCACACGCTTCGGGGCCACCCTGCCGCTGACCGTGACTTGCGTTGTCAGGGCGCTGTCGTCGAACACCACGGTGTCGCCCGGCACGAAGGCGCGGCTGTCGCCGCCCCCGGCGGGAGTGAAGTTCACCGTCTCGCCAAAGTCCCACTTGCTTCCGGCACCGCCTGTCCACGTCACGTTGCCGGCCTGGAAGGCCGTCGCGTCGAGGTAGAGCTTGCCCTCCTCGACGGTGAGCGCGCCCTTGAGGTTGCCCAGCCCCTCAAGCTTGATGTCCGAGAGGTTGCCGTCGACCGCCGCGACTTCGCCCAGCAGGTACCTGCCATCGCCGGTGATTGCGGAGCCGTCGCGGCCCATGACGTTAAAGTGGAACACCGGCGCGCTGTGGGCCGGACCGTTCTTCCAGTTCTTCTTCTCTATCTTCAGCACCCGGGCGCACAGCTGGTCGGCCCGGTGGGTGGAGGCGTCAAGGTCGACAGCCACCACTGCGCCGAAGTTAAGGATGAGCGAGTCGGTGGTGACAGTGGCAAGGGTGCCCTTGCCGCCGGCATCGATCGTGGCGTTGTAGTCGGCCCGGATGCCCTTCATGAACTTGCCGCCGTCAGTCAGCAGTGTGGTGTGGCGGTTGAGCCACACGCGGCTGTTCTGCAGCGTGCCGTCACAGCGCAGCGTTCCGGCCCACACGTCGGTGGTCCCGGAATAGGTGTGCACGGTCTTGGGCATCACCAGCGTGCCGTCGCCCTGCTTCACCAGCCGCATCGCGCCAGCCAGCGCGCCGCCGGTCAGCGTGTGGGTGTAGGTGTCGGTGGTGATGTTGGTGTTGCTGTCGTGGCCCTGCACCCATGTGGGTGCGTTGTCGGTGAGGATATAGGGCTCGGCGCCATCGGCCACGCTCACGGTCATGTTGCCCGTCTCGCTGAGCATCAGGTGCTTGCCGTTGCCGTCGGCACCGATGGTGCCGCCGTTGGCCACCTCGGTGCGGCCGGTGTTGGTGAGTGGCGGCGGGGCGACGGTGATGCCCTCAAGCTCGCCCAGGAAATAGCTGGCGTGGGGCGGCTGGTTGTAGCCGTTCATCTGCCACACCACGGCGTTGCGGTACTGGTGGTCGTGCCACAGGGTGTAGTTGCGCCACGGGGTTGGCGTGGTGGTGGTGTAGATGCGGATGTTGTTGTCGGCCGTGCGCATCACCACCTCCTCGCGCCAGTCGCCGAAGAGGTCGGCCTGCAGACATGGCGTGGCCTTGGTGTAGTTGTTGGTGAGCGAGCCCGAGAGCCTGGCGATGACACCCTTCCCATATTTCAGCACAACGCCCTCGGTGTCGTGGCTGCCGGCGCCGTTGAACGTCTCCTCGCAGAGGTCGCCGTCCCAGTAGATGCGGAAGTTCTGGGCGATGTTGTCCTTGGTGCCCTCGGGAATAGGGGCGCAGGTGACCGCGCTGATCAGGTTGGGGTCGCGCGCCGACTCGCCCTGGCACCCCGGGAAGTCGTTTGAGAAGTTGCCCATGATGCCGCGGCCGTCATCCTTTCCGGCCGTGTAGCGGTAGAGAATCTTGCGCGTGGTGGCGTCGGCCAGGTTGTTGCCGGGATGGTCCTCGTTGCAGCCAAAGAACTCCTGTCCGTGGCGGTAGGGGTCGAAGTCGCCCACGTGCTGGGCGTCGCCGTGGCCGAGGCCCGTTGTGGCCAGGCCGTGGCCGTTGTCGTCGATGGTCATCGAGCCGAAGACAATCTCGTCGCGCCCGTCCCAGTCGACATCGGCCACCACATAGTTGTGGTAGCCCTGTCCGTACCAGCTGCCGCGGGTGCTGTTGTACCATTTCCAGCGCTGGGTGAGCTTGTGGGTGGCGGGGTCAACGTCGTAGGCTATCATCTTGTGGCGGGTGTAGATGCCGCGCGCCAGGAAGATGCTGGGGCGGCGCCCGTCAAGGTAGGGTGCGCCAAAGAAATACTTGGACGAGCGGTGGCCGTAGCCGTCGCCCCAGGCGGCGGCAAGGTCGGTCTCGCCGTCCTCCAGCCGCTTCAGCGGATACTCGGCGTAGTCGGGGTGGCTGTCCGGGCCGATGGGATAGGGCTTGGCCGTGGCGCCCTCGAGATAGAGCAGGTACTCGGCGCCCTCGTGCACGAACCACTGCCCCTCTCCCTCGTGACGGTAGTTTTTCGAGGCGTCGCCGATGGTCAGCGACGTGCCGTCGGCCATGTGGATGACGGTGCCGTCGGCGGCCCTCATCACGCACTCGGCCTTTCCGTCAAGGTCCCAGTCGTAGGCGGCAATGTTAATCTCGTTGTTCTGGAAGTCGCCCATGTTGCGGCCGCAGTTGATCCACCACAGCTTCTTGCCACTGAGCTTGTAGGCCTCAATCACGGTGTAGGTGTCGTCGCCGGTGTTGGCGTGGTCAAACTTGACCACCAGCTCCAGCTCGCCGTCGCCGTCAAGGTCGGCCGCGGTGGCGTCGTTGGGCACAAAGGTGCCGGGGAGCGTGCCGTGGTCGGGCACTATCTCGAGCCAGCCGTTGGCCAGCGGCTTCACGCCGGCACACTTGGCCTGCTTCACGCCGCGCACCACGGCCTCGACCGTGTATTCGGACGCCGCGCTGCCGCCGCGGTCGGTGAAGTTGGACACCGACAGGGGCGCCGAGTTGAGTTGCGTGCCGTCGCGGTAGATGTTGTAGGTCACGTCGTAATACTCCTCTCCGAGGATGCGCCAGCTACAGTACACGCCGCCGGAGACTTTCACGGCCACCAGGCCACGGCCAATCTTGTCGACCGCGCGCTGTGCGCCGGCCTTCAGCCCCGGCAGGGCGAAGAGTGCAAGAAGCAGCAATAGTTTCTTCATGTTTTGTTGTTTGTTTTAGTTATTTGTTAGTTAAGGACAACTGTTTGCGCCACCTTGGCCCCGGGAAGCGTGGGCTATTTATTTAGGTTCACGCGAACATATTATATGCAAAGTAACGAAAAAGATGTGTGAAACGGCCTGTCCGGCGTGTTAATAAAAACAAAAACAGGGGACGGCAATGTGTGCGGAAGCGCGCGCTTACCGTTCTTTGTTGTACCTTTGCCACAAAGAACTTAAAGACACTACTAACATGAAGAAAACAAGACTCTGCGCAGCGGCACTGGCGCTGGCCGCCACACCGGCCCTCGCACAGGTGACGCAGCCCGGCCAGATGGAGAAGCTGGACCGCGGCGTGGTGGCCGTGAAGAACGGCGCAAACCTGTTTGTCAGCTGGCGGTTCCTCGGCACCGACAGCGAGGACGCCACCACCTTTGACGTGCTGAAGAACGGCGAGACCGCCAAGAAAAACCTGTATGCCACCAACACTTCGCTTGCCGGCAACGCCTCCGACCGCATACAGGTGGTGACCAAGCGCGACGGCGTGGCCACCGACACCACCGAGGCCGTGACCCCGTGGGCCGACCTTTACAAGACCGTCAAGCTCGACCGGCCGGCCGCCGGCACCAACATCAAGGGCTATGAGTACACCTACTCGCCCAACGACTGCAGCGCCGGCGACGTGGACGGCGACGGACAGTATGAGCTGGTGGTGAAGTGGGACCCCAGCAACTCGCAGGACAACGGGCACGCGGACACCGGAACCGACGAGTGGACGGGCAACGTCATCCTGGACTGCTACAGGCTCGACGGCACCAGGCTGTGGCGCATCGACCTGGGCAGGAACATCCGCGCGGGCGCGCACTACACCCAGTTCCTCGTGTACGACTTTGACGGCGACGGCCGGGCAGAGGTGGTCTGCAAGACGGCGCCGGGCAGCACCGACGGCAAGGGCAACTATGTGAACCAGGCCGCAACCGACGCCACCATCAAGGGGCACGACAACACGAAGACCTACTACAACAAGACGGGACAGGTGCTCAGCGGGCCCGAATACCTCACGGTGTTCAGCGGACTCACCGGCGAGGCCATCCATACCGTGTGGTACAACCCCAACCGCGCCGGAACGCTGAACAAGGAGGGCGCGCACCCCTCGGACAAGGACTTCTGGGGCGACAACTACGGCAACCGCGCCGAACGCTACCTGGCCTGCGTGGCCTACCTTGACGGGGCCGGAAAGAACCCGAGCGCGGTGATGTGCCGCGGCTACTACACGCGCGCCTACCTGTGGGCGGTGAACTTTGACGGAAAGGAGCTGTCGACCAAATGGATTCACCAGTCAACATCGAAGTCGAACTACTCGGTTGTGGGCGCCGACTTCAAGTCAAAAGCCTACGCCGGAAAGGCGCCCACGGGCAGGAAGACCGGCAGCAAGACGGCATACAGCAACGGCAACCACAACCTGAGCGTGGCCGACGTTGACGGCGACGGATGCGACGAGATTGTCTACGGGGCGTGCGCCATCGACAACGACGGCAAGCTGCTCTACTCCACAGGCTACGGCCATGGCGACGCGATACACGTGGGCAAATTCGTCCCCGGAAGGGACGGACTGCAGGTGTTCTCCGTTCACGAGGACAAGCCCTACGGATGGGACTTGCACGACGCGGCCACCGGCGAGGTGCTCCACAGTGCCACGGGCTCGGCCGACAACGGCCGCGGGCTGTGCGCCGACATTGACGCGGAAAACCCCGGCGGCGAGTTTATGTCGAGCAACGACCGCAGCCCGCGCTCGTGCGCCACGGGCAACGCCATCAGCGAGAAGTCCACGTCGCTGAACTTCCGCACCTACTGGGACGGCGACCTGCAGGAGGAGCTGTTCGACGGCGGAAAGATTGACAAGTGGAACGGCAACGGCACCACGCGCCTCTACATCGGCGGCAAGAACCTCTACGACTACGGCAGCTCGTCGACCTGCAACAGCACCAAGCAGACACCGTGCCTCCAGGCCGACCTCTTCGGCGACTGGCGCGAGGAGATTGTGCTGTTCAACAAGCAGGACTGCGCCACGCTCAACGTGTTCACCACCCTCACGCCGACAGCCTACCGCGTACCCACCCTCATGCACGACCACGTCTACCGCATGGGTGTGGCCTGGCAGAACGCGGGCTACAACCAGCCGCCACACCTGGGCTACTGCCTGGCCGACAGCCTGGCGCCGCGGCGCATGAACCCCGCCACCGTGGTGACGGCCAACCTGGGCGACTCGGTGACATACAGCACGCGGCTGCGCTACGTGAAGCAGGCCATGCTGACCGCCAGCTTCGCGCCCGACGGCACAAAGAAGAGCTACGGCATGGTTGACGGCTTCGAAAAGACGGTGACCACCAACAGGGAGGTGGCCTTCAAGGGCAAGGCCAGCCAGCCGGGCGACTACCGCTTTGCCTTCCGCTACACCGGACTGGACGGCGAGCAGGTTCACGACACCATCACCGTGAGGGTGGCCGGCGAGACCGCCATAGGGAGCGTGACCGCGCAGGGCGGCAAGAGCCTGGCACAGCTGGCAGGCAGCACGCTGCTACTCGCCCGCGGCAACGGCAGCGCCGTGAGCGTGACCGTTTACGACACCGCCGGCCGCACGCTGTTCAGCCGCACGGTCAACCCCGGCCGCCAGCCTTCGGTCCAGCTGCCAGTCCGCTCCGCCGGCACCTATATCATCAAGGTGGACAACGGCAGGGACTGCGAGGTGATCAAAACACGCGAGTGAGAAGCTGCAACGCTTCCGACCCTGCTTGCGACAACTGAGCGCGAGGCTATTCAGCAGAGCAGCAAGAAAAGTGCAAAGTAAAACCGGCAAAAGCCTGACAAAAGCAGGGTGAAAAAACAGAACGGCCTGTCCCGGACCGCCAAACGGTGCGTTCCGGCTCGCCAAACGGCCCATCCGGGCATGCCAAACGGCCCATTCCGCAGTGCGGAATGGGCCGTTTGGCGATGTGAAACCGACCGTTCAACCCAAATCGGTCATTAGATTTCGTCCCGGGTTGCTGTTTGTTTCGTGCAGCTTGCCACGTAAGTGTTGAAGGCATAGCGGGCTATGGCGAAACACTTGCGGCAGCAAGATGCCGGAAGAAACAGTGACAAGGGGCGGAAAGAGGGAAGACTTCTCACTTTTTTGCCTGTTTCGGTCTGATGACCGATTTGGGTTCAAGAAAATCAGCGCGGACCGGTTTGTCACTTGGACCGCTTCACCCCGCGCACGGGGGCGGCCTCAAGCGGGTTGTCGGGCCAGTGGTGCTTGGGATAGCGGCGGCGCAGTTCCTTGCGCACCTCAAAGTAGGCGGACTGCCAGAAACTGCGGAGGTCCTGCGTGAGCTGCACCGGCTTGAAGCCCGGCGAGAGCAGTTCCATCAGCACCGGGCGGCGCCCGCCGTCGACGCAGGGCGTGCCGGTCAGGCCAAAGCACTCCTGCAAACGCACACTGACCACCGGCGCGCCGTCGGCCGGCCGGTAGTC
The DNA here is from genome assembly GCA_937895845.1 of uncultured Prevotella sp. Taxonomy (GTDB): domain Bacteria; phylum Bacteroidota; class Bacteroidia; order Bacteroidales; family Bacteroidaceae; genus Prevotella. The sequence continues at coordinate 77,840 of CALBLK010000020.1, forward strand.
CACGCGGATGCGGCTGCCGGTGGGCACGGTGACATGGGTGGGCGCCAGGCGGTCGACTGCTTGCTGCCGGGCATAGTCGAGCAGCGACCACAGGGCCTCGGCAAGGGGAACCTTGCGCAGCTCGGCCACCGTGGAGGCCTTGCCAAGGTAGGGGGGAAGCCATTCGGAGGCACGGCTGAGCACGGCACTGGCAGAGAGGTCGGGCAGCGCGAGCTCCGGGTGCCAGGCGGCTACCGCCGCCACGCGCCGCTGGAGACGCTCCACCTCGTCATTGAAGTCGAACATGGAGAGTCCCTCCTTGGCCGCAGCCTCGCAGATGACCCGCTGGCGCAGCCCGGCCAAGTCGCCCGGGAGCGGCTGCGCCACCAGCACCAGCGTGCCCAGCCGCCGCTCGCGCTGCGCCACCACGCGCCCGGCCTTGGAGTCCCAGGCCACGTGGTCGTAGTCGGAAGCCATGGCCAGCGCGTCGTCCGGCGACAGCGGCGCGGCCAGGAAGATGCGGCTGCCCAGCGAGGCTACGGCCAGCAGGTCGCGTGCCGAAAGGTCGTCGTGACCGTCAAGGGCCACGCGCGCACCGCCGGCCAGCTGGTAGGTGTTGTGGCCGCAGACCATGGCCACACGCTCGGGATAGGCCCGGGCGACAAGCCGTCCGGCGGCAAAGGTGCCGGGTGCGCTGTTGTCCTCGCGGCGGCAGCCGGCCATCCGGCGGTACTGGGCCGCCACATCGGCCACGCGCGCCCAGCGGCCCGGATGGCCACGCCGGCGCGCCTCGCGCAGAAGTTGCACCCTCATGCCGAGGTCGGTGCCGCTGCCGGCGGCCATGGGGTCGCGCTCCTCCAGGAGCGCGGCAAGGTCGGCGGCCAGCGCCTTTTCCTCATCAGTCCGGGCCAGCGCCATCATCTGGGCGATGCGCGGATGGCAGGGCAGCTGCTGCAGGCGGCGGCCATGGGCGGTGATGCGCCCCTGGCTGTCGGTGGCGCCAAGCGACAGGAGCAGGCGCTGCGCCTGTTGCAGGTGGGCGGGCGGAGGGGGCGTGAGCCACGGCAGACTGCTGATGTCGCCACCGCCCCAGGCAGCGATGTCAAGCACAGTGGCAGACAGGTCGGCCTCGACAATCTCGGGCACACGGCACTCCGCCATGCGCTGCGCGGTGGCCTTGCTCCACAGCCGGTAGCAAACGCCGTCGGCCACACGGCCCGCGCGGCCGCTGCGCTGCCGGGCCATGTCGGCCGACACGCGCACGGTGTCCAGACGGGTCAGTCCGCTGCGCGCGTCGAACACCGGCATGCGGCAGAAACCGGAGTCGACCACCACCCGCACCCCCTCGATGGTGAGCGAGGTCTCGGCCACCGGAGTGGCCAGCACCACCTTGCGCCCGCCGGGCGGCGAGGGGGCGATGGCCTCGCGCTGGGCCTCGGGGGAGAGCTGTCCGTAGAGCGGGCAGACACGGGTGGTGCCAAGCGCGCCGCCTATCAGTGCGGCGCAGCGCTCGATGTCAGCCTGTCCGGGCAGAAAGGCCAGGATGTCGCCCTCGTGCTCGCGGTGGGCGCGGCACACGGCGCGGGCCACCACCTCGGCGCAGTCGCGCACGCCGGCCTCCTCGCCATAGCGGATGTCTACGGGGAACATGCGTCCCCGGCTCTCCACCAGCGGCGCGCCAAGGGCCGCGCAGAGTGCGCGGGTGTCGATGGTGGCCGACATGATGACAAGTCTGAGGTCGGGCCGGATGACCCGCTGCACCTCGCGCGTGAGGGCAAGGGCGGTGTCGGAGGCCAGGCTGCGCTCGTGGAACTCGTCAAAGACAACGGCCGAAACGCCGTCGAGCGTGGCGTCGTCGACCAGCATGCGCGTCAGGATGCCCTCGGTCACCACCTCGATGCGGGTGCCGGCAGACACCCGGCTCTCGAATCTGACGCGGTAGCCCACGGTGCGCCCCACCGGCTCGCCCAGCAAGGCGGCCATGCGCGCGGCAATCTGGCGGGCTGCGATGCGCCGGGGCTCCAGCACAATGACACGGCCGCTGCCCATCCCGTCGAGGATGGACAGCGGCAGCAGGGTTGACTTGCCGGCACCGGGCGGTGCGGTGACAACCACACAGGCGTGCTCGCGAAGACGGCTGTTGAGCGACGCGGCTATCCGGGCGGCAGGGAGCGAGGCGGCCTCGCTCTCACCCAGCGCCTTCCATTTCATGTCCTTGTCTTCGGTCATAAGGGGTTGTTCAAAACGGTCGGGGGCAGCGGCTGTCAGGCCCTACCTGACAATGCGCCCGTCGGAGGTCAGTCCGGCCGCGCTCACCCTGATGCGTGTGGGGCGGCTGTTGTTATAGAATGTCACAGAGAGGCGGCCACTGCTGTCGGTCCGGGCGTTGGGGTTCCAGTAGAGCGTGCGGCGGTAGTCGGCCGGCGCGCCGGGCTGGCGGTTGCTGTAGTCGGGCTGGTAGAAGGTGGCGGGCACGGTGATGCCGTCGACATAGCCGTGGCGGTCGCGGAACGAGGGCTGCACGGCATCGTCGGCAAACGGCACAAACTCGACGGTGACATCGGCGCGCAGGGAGCTGTGGTCTGCATAGGCGCCCTCGTCGCGCAAGTTGAAGTCGGTGAAAAAGCGAAGCTCGCTGAGCCGCTTGAGGTGGAAGGTTTCGTGGAGCGCGCGGAGGTTGCGGTTGTTCAGATAGCCGCGGGCCTCGTTGGTGTCGGGCACATAGCTGCGGTAGAAGATGGTGCTGTCAACCCAGGCGTCGACATTGAAGCTCACGGGGAGGTTCATGTTGCCGAAGAGCACGCGCGCGGCCTGCACGGGGAACTGGCGCATGTCGAAATAGCCATAGCTCAGGCCGTAGTCGGTGACGAGGTTGTAGAGGTCGTAGGCGTCGGCGGTGAACACGGGCTTGCTGAAGTTGATGCCGCGCCGCCCGCGGCGGTGCCCCTTCACGTCAATGTTGCTGAGCACGTGCATGTCGTTCTCCATGGACAGCCGGCTGAGCGTGTCGGGCACAGCGGGCACGGCAAAGTCGGGCGCGTGGTTCTGGTAGTAACTGTAGGGCTGGGGGAACACGGGGTAGAAGATGTCACGCTTCACGTAGTAGTCGGGCCACTGGGTCTCGTCGAGTTTCTTCGTGTCCTTGAGCGAGAGCATGTTCTTCTTGATGGAGTCGTTGGCCTTGTAGGCTTTCATGTTGAGGATGGCGGTGCCATAGAAAGGCGGAATCTCAAAGAGGAAGCGGCCTCCGCCATGGGTCTTTTGTGCCGAGCCGACAAACTTTCCGCCCACGGCCAGCTCGGCCTCGACCATCACCTCGCGCTTCATGGGGCGGTGGTTCACGCCCGCCATGTCGTTGGCCAGGGTGATGCGCGTAAGGGTGAGCCCGTTGGCCGAGGCGGCATTGGTGTCGGCCTCGGCCAGGGTGTCCATGCCGGAGTAGCCCATTCCGTACTGCCACTGCTCTATCTCGTCGGGCTCCACGGGGTTGATGTCAACCGTCTTGTACACTCTTCCCTCAAGGGTGAGGGTGGTCTCGGGCTTGTAGCGCAGGGTGTCGGCGGGCTGCGCCAGCGACTGCCAGTCATACTTGCGCCAGCCCTGCACCATCATCAGCAGGTCGAGGGCCTCGGCGCGCTGCCGCTCCGTGGCGTCGGCGGGCTTTTCGGGCCTGGCGAAATAATAGCCGGGGTCGGCCACGAAGCCTCTCAGCTCGCTGCCCAGCAGCAGGTCGGTCATCATGTTGCCGGTGTCGTAGGTAGGCTCGTCGGTGCGGCTGTCGCGCACGGCCAGCGAGAAGAGCTCGGGTGCAGAGGCGCCCTTGAGCGTGAGGTTGAGGGTGACGGGGCTGTAGGGGGCGTAGACACGCCGGGTGTCAGCGTCGACTGTGAGGGGCGACTCGTCGTAGTCGTGGTTGTTGACAAAGAAGAGGCGGTCGGCCAGGGGAAGGCCGCCGGCCGTGAACAGGGTGACATCGTTGACCCCGGTGGGCAGGTTGGAGGGCAGCCGGACGGTGAGCGTGCCGCCGGGCTGGAGGCGTACTGTCTGGAAGTGGCGCAGCGTGCCGCGGCACAGCACGGACAGTCCGTAGTCGGCGCCGGCGGGCAGTCCGCGGGCCGACAGGGTGAGCTGGCGGCCGTCAAGGCGCAGGGCCATGCCGGTGTCCTCGGCCTTGGGCAGCGCAAAGGTGTAGGTCTTGCCCTTCCAGCTGAACACGGCCTTGAGGCTGGCTGCCGCCGGGGTGACGGTGAACGTGCCGCGGCCCATGTAGGTGGGGGCGATGCTCACGGCCTTTCCGCCATCCTGGGTGACGGTGCCCCTGGCACTGGCGGCCTGCCCCTGCTCGTCGGTGAGTTCGAAAGCAACGCGGTTGGGCACGCCCTTGACGAGGTGTCCGCCCTCGGGAAAGAAGGTGGCGCGCAGCTCGGGCTTGGGTGCCTTGGGAGGGTTCTGCCGCGGGCGGCGGGCAATGCGCTTGCAGTCGTAGTCGCCGGGGGCGCCGGGCTTGGCGTAGACGGGGAACACGCGCGAGTAGAGGCCGTCCCACTGGCGGAAGAAGTCGGCCGCCATCTCGTTGTTATAGAACAGGTGGGCGTCGTCGCGGCGGTATTTCTTCTCGCGCACGTTGAAGTTGAGCATCCACCGGGTGTAGGCGCGCAGCTCGTAATAGCCCGAGAAGAGGGTGTCGGTGAGCGCGAACTGGCCGCTGCCATAGCCGTTGTCGCTCACCACAACGGTCTGCCGCTCGACCACAAGGCCGTCGGGCGAGAGCAGCTCGACATAGAGCAGGCGGCTCATGTCGGTGTACCTGAGGTCGTCGGCCCGCACCACATAGGCCTTGTACCAGAGAGTGTCGCCCAGGAAGTAGCAGGTGTTGTCGGTGTGGACAAAGACCTTTTCCTGCACGCGGCTGCGCGAGGCGTCAAGCAGGCGGCTGCGGAGGGTGTCGAGCGACTGCCCCGCCGAGGGCAGCGCAAGAAGGGCGAGCAGCAGGGCGAGGGCGAGATGTAGCGGATTACGTTGCATGGCTATCTGTTTTAAGCGGGTTAGCGGGGGTCCGGGGGTCACCACCTCAGCCGGCCATACTTGTCCTTGCACCACAGCTGCCAGGCGTTAATCATGTTCTGCCACAGCACATAGGCGCCGGGGGCGACGGCGGCCAGGGGGTTGAGAAAGGTGAAGGTGAGCCAGATGCCCACCACGGTGTTCTTCTGCCCGAGGGCCTGGCCGGCGCTGATGCTGTCGCCATAGAACCGCCCCACCCACTTGCCAACGGCAAACTGGAACAGGGAGACGAACAGGGGAAGGACAAGGAGCAGGAGGAGCACGCCGCCCGACACGGACGACCGGAGGATGTTGCGCATGGTGAGCCCGGTGATGATGGTCAGGTTGAAGCACCACATATAGAAGCCAAGGTTGTCCATGGCGCGGATGCGGTCGGTGAACCGGGGGACGACCTTACGGCTCACCAGGGCCAGCACGAGGGGCGCCACGAGCACGGAGGTGACGTTGCGCAGCACCATGAGCGAAGCGGAGAGGAAGGAGATGTCGGCGCTCTTCTCGACCATGGGGAAGAACAGGGGGATGATGACCGAGGTCACCACATTGGCGATAATGGTGTAGACGGTGAGCGAGGCGATGCTCCCGCCCAGCCGCTCGGTGACCACGGGGGCGGCGGAGGCGGTGGGGCAGATCACGCAGATGAACACGCCCTCGAGCACGAGCTTGGTGTCGGCGCCGGTGGCCATGGAGATGAGCCACACCAGCAGGCCCGAGAGGGCCACCCGGATGGACTGCAGCCAGAAGTGCCAGGCGCGGGGGCGCATGTCGTGAATCTGTATCTTGCAGAACGTGACATAAAGGAGGCCGAACAGGACAAAGGGAATCAGCTCCTCAAGCCAGGGCCCGACGGCGTCGCCGACCGGCTGGAGCAAAGGAATGTAGGCAAACAGCAGGTAAATCACGGCGCCCAGCACTATCGAGCAGGGCAGCGACCATCTCTTGAGAAACGTAACGATTTGCATAACAGGTGCAAAGGTAATTATAAATGAAGAATGGAGAATGAAGAATGATTTATTTTTTGTTACCTTTGCAGCGCATTTACATTTATTATATCATTTCATGAAGTACAACAATTCAAACAGGCGCGAGGCCATGGTGTTCCGGCGTTTCGGAAACAAGGGATGGTCTCTGTTCTCCTGCCTGGGACGCGAGGTGCTCATCGGCACGCTCAGCGTGGCCACACTCCTGCACGCCAAGGCTGACGGCGCAGGCGTGAGGCCGCTGCCGGCCGACACCGCCGCCGCCAGGACTGACCGCGAGCTGACGCTCAGAGAGGTGAGCGTCACCGGGTCGAGAGCGCCGCTGGCACAGAGCCAGTCAGCGAGAATGGTTACTGTACTGGACCGCAGCGACATCCAGGCTGCGCCGGTGCAAAGTGTGAACGACTTGCTCAAGTATGTGGCCAGCGCCGACGTGCGGCAGCGAGGCCCCATCGGCGCACAGACCGACGTGAGCATCCGCGGCGGCAACTACGAACAGGTCGCCATCCTGCTGAACGGCATCAGCATCTGCGACCCGCAGACTGGCCACAACGCGTTCGACTTCCCCGTCGACCTGGGCGAAATCGAACGCATCGAAGTGCTGGAGGGGCCGGCAGGGCGCGTCTACGGCACTTCATCGCTCCTCGGAGCCATCAACATCGTCACCCTTACTCCGCAGAAAACCAGTGCCACGGCCCATGCCGAGGGGGGCAGCTACGGCTACCTGTCGGCCGGAGCGCGCGCCAACGCGGCCGCGGGGGCGTGGAACAACCAGCTGTCGGCATCCTATACGCGCAGCGACGGCTACAGCCGCAACAAGGCCGGAAGGCTCAACGCCGACTACAAAGGGGGAAAGGCTTTCTACCAGGGCAACTACAACGATGCGGACATCATGGTGAAATGGCACGCGGGACTGAGCGTGAAGGACTTTGGCTCAAACACGTTCTACGGGGCGAAATGGGACGACCAGTTTGAGCACACGCTCAAGACCTACACGGCCATACAGGCGGAAAGCAAGGGGGGACGGTTCCACCTGAGGCCGGCCATCTACTGGAACCACCAGGAGGACCGCTTCGAACTGTTCCGCGGCAACGAGCAGGCCAGCCCCTTCAACTACCACCGCACGGACATCTTCGGGGTGAACCTGAACGGCTACTTCGACTGGGCGCTGGGACGGACGGCCATCGGGGCGGAGCTGCGCAACGAGGACCTGCTCAGCGGAAACCTCGGGGAACCGCTCGACAACCCGCACCATATCAAGGGCACCGACCGCGACTACGGGTACGGGCTGAACCGGACGAACATCAGCCTGGTGCTCGAGCACAACATCATCCTGAGCCGGCTCACGCTGTCGGCCGGGCTTGTGGCGGTGAAAAACTCGTGGAACCACGCGAACATGAGGGTCTACCCGGGGGTGGACGCGAGCTTCCGGCTGGGCCGGGGGTGGCGCGTGTACGGCTCGTGGAACACGTCGCTGCGCATGCCTTCGGTCACTGAGCTCTACTACTCGGTAGGGGGGCACAAGGCGGACAAATACCTGAAGCCCGAGGAGCTGTCGGCCATCGAGGGCGGACTGAAGTACAGCAGCGGGGCCATCAGTGCCTCGGCGAGCGCCTACTATAACCACGGGCGCAACATGATTGACTGGATCAGGCGCACGGACGAGGGGCCCGACGCGCCCTGGCAGTCAGTGAACTTCACCAAGATTAACGCCGTCGGCGCACAGGCGGCTCTCTCTGCCGACCTGCGGCGGCTCCTGCCGGGACAGCGGCTGCTGGAGCTGGCACGCGTGAGTTACAACTATCTGGACCAGGACAAGGAAGACCGCCACAACATCGAGAGCAAGTACACGCTCGAGTACCTGCGCCACAAGGTGGTGGCCGGGGTGAAAATGAACATCTGGAGCAACCTGCACCTTGCGCTGGACTACCGGTTCCAGGAGCGCACAGGCACCTACACAGACCCGCAGGGGGCAGCCAGGAGCTACCGGCCCTATGCCATCTTTGACGCACGGATTGACTGGCGCGCGCCCTCCTACGCGCTCTTCGCCGAGGTCAGCAACATCTTTGACAAGGTGTATGTCGACTATGGCAACGTGCCGCAGCCGGGCACCTGGCTGGTTGCCGGCGTGAAGGTAAACGTGTTTTAGACAAAAGGCGGTGAATGAAGCGCATCTCATTCACCGCCTTTCTCATGCCATTCACTTCTTCAGCTTAAACGCATTCTCGATGCTCGCCAGCTCCTCGGCAAACAGCTTGTCAACCTTCAGCCGCCGCTCCACGGCGGAACAGCTGTGAATCACGGTGCTGTGGTCGCGGTTGCCAATGAGCTGGCCGATGCGCGAAGCCGGCATCTTGGTGTACTTCTGGGCGAAAAACATGGACACCTGCCGCACCACCACGTAGTCGCGCTTGCGGCTCCGCCCGAGCACATGCTGCTGGCTGACACCGAAATGGGTGCAAACCTTGTCGAGGATGTCATCGACCGTGAGCGGGCGGTTGTCTATCTTGACCGCGCGCTTGATGACCCGCTCGGCCAGGCGCATGTCTACATTGCAGTTGTAAACCACCGAATAGGCCAGCAGCGAGTTGACCACACCCTCCAGGTCGCGCACACTTCCGTTGGCCGTCTCGGCGATGAAGCGGATCACGTCGGCCGGGATCTTCAGTCCGTCGCGGCGGCATTTCGAGTTGAGTATGTCCACGCAAAGCGCCACGTTGGGCTTTTCCAGCTCGGCTATCAGGCCGCAGCTGAACCGCGTGAGCAGGCGGTCCTTCATGCTGTCCAGCTCGACCGGCGGGCGGTCGCTGGCCAGGATAATCTGCTTGCCGTTGCGGAACAGGTGGTTGAAAATGTGAAAAAAGGTGTCAAGGGTCTTCGTGGCCGTGGCCCACTCCTGGATGTCGTCGACGATAAGCACGTCGATGGTCTGGTAGAAGCTGATGAAGTCGTTGACGTGGTTTTGCCGCACGGCTTCGGTAAACTGCACCTGGAAGAGCCGCGCGCTCACATAGAGGACTCGGCTGCGCGGGTAAATCTCCTTGCAGCGCACGCCGATGGCGTTGACGAGGTGGGTCTTTCCGCAGCCTGACGGGCCATAGATAAAGAAGGGGTTGAAGGTTGACTTGCCCGGGTGTTCGGCCACAGACAGGCCCACGGTGCGCGGCAGCTTGTTGCTGTCACCCTCGATATAGTTTTGGAAAGTCTTGCGGACGTCAAGCCGCGGGTTGAGGTCTTGCGCCGCCGGCGCTCCCGCGGCCGAGGGCGGGCGGGAGCCGCCCGGCGCGGCTTTCGGGTGCTCTATGGCCCCTGGCTGCTCGGCCTGCACATCCTGCGAGAGGTTGTGGGCCTTGTCTACAACCACGCGGTAGGTCAGGATGACGCCCTCGCCAAAGCACTTGGCCAGCACCTTGCTCAGCAGCCCCACGTAGTATTGTTCCAAGTACTCGTAGACATACTGGCTTGGAACCTGCACCAGCAGTGTCCGCTTCGCAGCCGAAAACGACTCGAAGACGATGGGTGCAAACCACGTTTTAAACTGCTGCTCTGTGACATTCTGCCGGATGAGTGAAAGGCAGTTGTCCCAAAGCGCCTTATGACTGTTGACCATTGGCGTTTACTAATTTTTGTTATGAACAAGGAAGACACTTGGTGCTTTCAACTGCAAAATTCGTTATTTTTTTCGAGATAAGCAAATTTACCCTGCGCAATAAAGCGGTTTGTCCCAAATCGGTGCATTGACCGGTTTGGGACAAACCGCTTTATTGCAGGGCTGCGCCCCCGGAAACAGCCGCCATCTGCTATTGGGCGCCCGCCCCTGCGAAAGGGTTTACTTGTCCTTCCGCCCGAAGAGCGAGAAGTGCACGTAGCGCTTGGGGCGCTTTCTGAGGTCGGTGAGCAGCGAGTCGGCGCTTCCCACCGTGGCGTTCAGGCTGTTGTAGAGCTGCGGGTCGCGCATGAGCAGTCCCAGCGTGCCCTCGTTGCTGTTGAGCTTGGCCGAGAGCTGCTCCACGTTGTCAAGCGTGGCGTTGACCTTGGCCATGGTGCCCTCAACGTCAATCGCGCCAAACCGTTCGGCCAGCCGGCCTGTGTTGTCCAGGATGCCGTCGGCCTTGGCCACCATCCCCGGCACACGTCCGTTGAGACCGGCCACGAGTGTGTTCACGCCCTCGGTGGTTGTCACGAGGTTGGCCGTTATTTTGTCCACGTTGTGCAGCGAGCTTTTCAGTGCCGGGTCGGCCAGCAGTGTGTTCAGACTGGTCAGGATGCTGTCCAGCTTCGGCATCATGCGCTCGACGGTGGGCATCAGCTCTGCCGCCTTTTCCATCAGTCCCGTGCCTTGCCGTCCGCGGATGGTGTCACCCGGCTCCATCGCCTCGAGGGGGTTGTCGGACAGCATGAGGTTCATCTTCACGTTGCCCATGAAGTCAGAGGAGATCTCGGCGTGCGAGCCCTTGGGCACTCTCATCTCGCGGTCCAGCTCCACCTCGGCCAGGATGTCGCCCTCGCGCGAGTAGTTATAGTCAATGGCCTTGACCACGCCCACCTTGTAGCCGTTGGCGTAGACGGGGCTTGAGGCCGAGAGGCCGCTGATGTCGCTGAACGAGACGAGGTAGGTGTTGCTGGTCGAAAACAGGTCGAGTCCCTTGAGAAACTGCAGCCCGAAGAACAGCACCACCACGCCGGCCACCGCCACGGTGGCGATTTGCACTTCCTTGGTAATGTATTTCATATTGTTATCGCTTGTTCCTGTTACGTCTGAACTCCTGCAAGGCCTCCACCACGTTGGTCTTCCGCCCGTCCTTGAAGGCGATGATAAAGGCTTCGGGGAACTTGGCGAGCAGCGACTTCCGCAGCCGGTAGATGGCGTTATAGTCGGTCGACGCGCCGCAGGTGTACTTGTACATGCCGTTTTCCTCGTAGCTGTCCAGCTCGACAGCGCCCCTGAGCTGCGCGTTGTCGGGCCTCAGCTGGCGGTCGCTGGCCAGAATCTGCACCTTGAACACAGGCTTTCCGGCCTCCTCTGCCCCGGCTCTTGCCTCCGGCTCGCTGCCGGCCTTGGCCTGGGCAGTCTGTGCGGTGGCGGAGCTTTCGGCCCCGGGCACCTCGGCCTCGGGCTCGGCCCTGCGCTGACGCACAACCGGCGCCATCTTTTTCTCGCGGCCCCCGTCTTCATCCTCGTGCCGGGGAACCACCGTCGGAATCGCCGTGTCACCTTGTCCGCCCGCCTTGAAAGGCACGGTGAAGTTGCGGTCATACTTCTGCCGGTAGTCCACAAAGGCACGGTAGATGCCCTGCCCCATCAGTTCAGCCCCACTGTCGGAGCTGAGAAACTGCTCCTCGTCGGGTGTCGTGATGAACCCCAGTTCGATGAGGCAGCTCGGCATCGACGTCTCGCGAAGCACCAGGAACCCAGCCTGCTTCACCCCCTTGTTGGCCCTGCCTGCCACGGCGCAGGTGCGCTTTTGCACCAGCTTGGCCAGCTCGACGCTCTGAGCCATGTTCTTGTCCTGCATGAACTCGAACATGATGTAGCTCTCCGAGGAGTTCGGGTCAAAGCCCTCGTAGTGCTGCTTGTAGTCCTTTTCGATGAGAATCACCGAGTTTTCGCGCTTGGCCACGTCAAAGTTGTCGTCAACGCGGTGCATGCCCAGCGTGTAGGTTTCCATCCCCCTGCCCTGCTTTCCGCCCGGAAGGGCGTTGGTGTGTATGGACACAAAGAGGTCGGCCTTGTTGCGGTTGGCAATGTTGGCGCGCTCGTGGAGCGGCACGAACACATCGGTCTTGCGCGTGTAGACCACCCTTACGTCGGGGCAGTTGCGCTCCACCAGCCTCCCGAAGGCCAGCGCCACGCTGAGGTTGATGTTCTTCTCCTTGGCGAAACGGCCCAGCGCGCCCGCGTCGTTGCCCCCGTGTCCGGCGTCAACCACCAGCGTGAACCGCCTGCCGGCGGCCGTTGCGCAAAGGACTGCTGCCAGCAGAAAGCCCATCAGAAGCGTTGTCTTTCGTTTCATCACGTCTCTTGTCGTTATAGCGGATTGGCTGCGCCTGGCTGCGCCGGAGCTTGTCTCCACGGTGCCAGCCAGCGTTATCCATATGCAAAAATACGCTTTTTCCGCAGAAAAACTATACGATTGCTTTAAGTTTTACCATTTATTTGCGCAATTCAACCTCCACCCCGGCTCCCTGGCACGCCGCCCCCATTGGCGGATTGGCCTTGGTGACGCGCACCCACACGCCCCCGGCAAGGGGGAAGTCGGCCAGCGCCCGGCGCGCCATGCGGCCCGCCACGTGCTCGAGCAGCCTGGAGGGTACGGCCATCTCCTCGCGCACCAGGTCGTAAATGCGGCTGTAGTCCAGCGTGTGGTCCACCTCGTCGGTGTCCATGGCCTGCTGGAAGGGATAGTCCACGCGCACATCCACAACATAGTCGCCGCCAACGGCGCGCTCCTGGGGGAGCACTCCGTGGAAGGCGTAGATGCGGATGCCGCTGACAAACACTGTCGTCTTCATCGCCGAGCACTATCCGCAGCGGCTGGCGCCACAGTTCTTGCAAATGAGACAGCCCTCCTGGTAAACCAGCGTTTCCTGCCCGCACACCGGGCATTTCTGCCCCTTGGCCTCGGTGCCGTCGGTCACATACTTCTTCAGCGCGCGCTCCACGCCGTTCTTCCAGGTGTTGATGCTCTCGCTCTTCAGCTGCAGCGACCCCACCAGCTTGATCACGTGGTCGATGGGCATGCGGTAGCGCAGCACGCCGCTGATCAGCTTGGCATAGTTCCAGTATTCGGGGTTGAACTTCTCCGACAGGCCCTCGACGGTGGTCTTGTAGCCGCGCTTGTTTTCGAACTGGAAGTCGTAGCGGTGCCTGCCGCTCTCGTCGGTCTGCTTGATAATCTTGCCCTTGGTCACGGTCTTGGGCAGCACAATGCCCTCCTCGTCGTCCTGCAGCCCGGTGAAAATCTCGTAGGGGTAGCCGTTGAGCAGCCCCACGAAGGCCACCCACTTCTCCTTGTTGTTCTGGAAGCGCACCACGTCACACTCCAGCGTGCGCGGTCTCACCTCGGTCACCTCGGGATGCTTGCAGGGCGGCTGCTGTGCGGCGGCTTGCAGGGCGGCCGCCTTCTTGTCCTTCTTCGGCACCGAAATCATCACGCCCGACCGCGAGCCGTCGCGGTAGATGGTGCAGCCCTTGCAGCCGGAGCGCCAGGCCTCCACATAAAGGCGGTTCACCAGTTCCTCGTCAACGTCCGAGGGCAGGTTGACCGTCACGCTGATAGAGTGGTCCACCCACTTCTGGATGGCTCCCTGCATGCGCACCTTCATCAGCCAGTCCACGTCGTTGGCCGTCGCTTTATAATAAGGTGACTTGGCCACCAGGCGGTCTATCTCCTCCTGGGTGTAGTGCCGTGCTGTGTCATAGCCGTTGGTCTCCATCCATGTGAGGAACTTCCTGTGGTAGACAATGTACTCCTCGAACGAGTCGCCCACCTCGTCAACGTAGTCTACGTGCGCCGCCTCGTCGTTGGGGTTCACCTTGCGCCGGCGCATATACACCGGCATGAACACCGGCTCGATGCCGCTGGTGGTCTGTGTCATCAGGCTGGTGGTGCCCGTCGGGGCGATGGTAAGGCAGGCGATGTTGCGGCGGCCGTAGCGCGCCATGTCTGCATAGAGCTGGCCGTCGGCCTCCTTCAGGCGCTGCACAAAGGGGTTGTTCTCCTCGCGCTTGGCATCGTATATCTCGAATGCCCCGCGCTCGCGGGCCATGGCGACAGACGAGGCGTAGGCCGCAAGGGCGAGGGTCTTGTGTACGTTCACCGAGAAGTCGGTGGCCTCCTGTGTGCCATAGCGCAGGTTCATGGCGGCCAGCATGTCGCCCTCGGCGGTGATGCCCACGCCGGTGCGGCGGCCCTGGCTGCTGCGGCGCTTGATTTTCTCCCACAGGTGATACTCTGCGCCCTTCACTTCGTCGCTCTGCGGGTCGCTCTTGATTTTCTTCATGATGAGGTCAATCTTCTCCAGCTCAAGGTCCACGATGTCGTCCATGATGCGCTGCGCCACGGCCACATGGCGGCGGAACAGGTCATAGTCGAAGGCGGCCTCGGGGGTGAACGGGCGCTTCACGTAGCTGTAAAGGTTGATGCTCAGCAGCCGGCACGAGTCATAGGGACAGAGGGGTATCTCGCCGCAGGGGTTGGTGGACACGGTGCGGAAGCCGAGGTCGGCGTAGCAGTCGGGTATGCTCTCGCGCAGGATGGTGTCCCAGAAGAGCACGCCGGGCTCGGCGCTCTTCCACGCGTTGTGAACAATCTTGCCCCACAGCTTCTTGGCGCTCACCTGCTTGGTGCACATCGGCCGGTCGCTGCCGATGGGGAACTGCTGCACGTAGGGCTGCCCGCCGATGGCGGCTTCCATGAAGGCGTCGTCGATTTTCACCGACACGTTGGCGCCGGTCACCTTGCCCTCGGTCATCTTGGCGTCGATAAACGCCTCGCTGTCGGGGTGCTTGATGCTCACGGTGAGCATCAGCGCGCCGCGGCGCCCGTCCTGGGCCACCTCGCGGGTGGAGTTGCTGTAGCGCTCCATGAAGGGCACCAGGCCGGTCGACGTGAGGGCCGAGTTGTTCACCGGCGACCCCTTGGGGCGGATGTGGCTCATGTCATGGCCCACGCCCCCGCGCCGCTTCATCAGCTGCACCTGCTCCTCGTCAATGCGCAGGATGGCGCCGTAGCTGTCGGCATTGCCGTCAAGGCCAATCACGAAGCAGTTGCTCAGCGAGGCTATCTGGTGGTTGTTGCCGATGCCGGTCATCGGGCTGCCGGCCGGGATGATGTAGCGGAAATGGTCCAGCAGGTCAAACACCTCCTGCGCCGTCATCGGGTTGGCATACTTCCGCTCAATGCGCGCTATCTCGTTGGCTATGCGCCAGTGCATGTCCTCGGGCGACTGCTCGTAAATGTTGCCCAGGCTGTCTTTCATCGCATATTTGTTCACCCACACACGGGCGGCCAGTTCGTCACCTCCGAAGTACTTGAGCGAGGTGTCGAAAGCCTCGTCATACGTGTAAATACGTTCTGATTTCATTTCAATTTGTTATCAAAAAAGGCGGTTGCAAGATGCCGAAATGGCATCTTCGGTGCACAAAGTTAGCAACTTTATCCAAGACCGGCAAGCCTTTCTTTAGAAAAGTTGGCGCGGCAGGACGGCCATCAGGGGGGCGCGCCCACCGCTTTTAGCCCTGTTTCTGTTGGCCGGCTCGCCGATAATCCTTAATTTTGCAGCCAACAAAAACAAGCAAAGCTCTATGACAAACTCCATCACCACTCGCCGCACCATCCGCCGCTACGCCCGGCGCGAGGTCAGCGACACGCTGCTCGACCGGCTGCTCACCACGGCCGCACGCACACAGACCATGGGCAACCTGCAACTCTACAGTGTTGTGGTCACGCGGTCGGCCGAGGGCAAGGCCCGGCTGGCGCCGGCCCACTTCAACCAGCCCATGGTAACCCAGGCGCCGGTGGTGCTCACGGTCTGCGCCGACTTCAACCGCACCACCGTGTGGTGCGAGCACCGCAAGGCGCACCCCGGCTACGACAACTTCCTCTCGTTTGTCAACGCAGCCACCGACGCGCTGCTGTTCACCCAGACGTTCTGCAACCTGGCGGAGGCCGAGGGCCTGGGCTGCTGCTACCTGGGCACCACGGTATATATGCCACAGCTCATCATTGACGCGCTGCAGCTGCCGCGCCTGGTGATGCCGGTGGCCACCATCACGCTGGGATGGCCCGACGAGCAGCCGCCGCTCACCGACCGCCTGCCCACCGGGGCCTTTGTCCACAAGGAGACTTACCACGACTACTCCGCGGCTGACATTGACCGCTTCTACGCTGCCAAGGAGCAGCTGGAGGAGAACCGCCACTTCTGCGAAATCAACCACAAGGAGACCCTGGCCCAGATATTCACCGACATCCGCTACACCAAAAAGGACAACGAAGCCATGTCGGCGGGATTCATCGAGGCGCTCAAGCGGCAGGGCTTCCTGTAAGTCCCGTGCTGCCGCGGCGCGCTCCCGCTCACAAGGCTTTCAGCATGCCGATGGCCTTGCTGATCATGTCTGCCGTGCCGCTGCCGTCACTCACATATCTCACCACCATTTCAGCATAGCCGACCGCCCGCTGTCCCTGTGGCGTGGCCGCCTTGCCCGACGGTCTGACCTCGGCCAGCAGCGCGAGCAGCGGCTGCAGATCCTCGGGTTCGGGCAGTGTGCCCGGCCGCATGGCATTGAGCAGCCGGCTCAACCGGCTGGCCAGTTGGTCAGCCTCTTCCTGCGTGGCGGGAGCCACATCCCGCACACTGTCGGCCAGCGCTTTCATCCTTCCGAAAGCATGGGGCGCCCACGGCGCCTTTTCGGGCACCTTCACTTTCAGGCGCTCCCACGCCAGCTGCTCCGCCACTCGGACGGCAGCCAGCTCCCTCATCTCGTCCAGCCGCGAGCAGTCCACGGCCCGGCTGCCGCTGCCGCCTGTCCCCGCTGCCGGCCTGAACAGCAGGTAGTGGGTGAGGTCGCGGTCTGCTGCATAGTCGGGCACAAAGTGCAGCCTGCCCCAGTCAAGCGTGTAGAGATGGCCGTCGGTGCCCCCCTGCGCTGTCGGCCCGTTGGCTTTCACCTGCTCCAGGCCGGCGGGTGCAGCGGCCTCCTGCCAGCTGCCGATGCCGGTCGCTGTCATGGCCAGCGGGCCGTACATCAGCGTTCCGGCCCAGGCGCCCTGCCACTTGTCGGGCGCATAGTCCACGTAAACGCTGAAGGGCAGCGTCACCTCCACCACGTCGCCGGCTTTCCAGCGGCGGCGCGGAATCTCCACATACGAGCACGGACGGTAGCTGCCGGCCACCTCCTGTCCGTTGAGCCTGACGCTTACGCCGCTCACCGCCCAAGCCGGCACCCGCAGCTTGAGACTGAACACGGCACGCCCCTTGGTGACGCGCAGCACCGAGCGGTCGGCCGGCCAGGCGCACTCCTGGCTCAGCACCACGCCCTTGGCGCGCCAGTTGGCCGTGGTGGGCATATAGAGTGCCACCCACAGCGTGCTGTCATTGGCAAAATAGGCCGCTTCCTGGTATTTCACATGATTCTCCGCGCCGGTGCCCCCGCAGCAGGTTGACTGCGGGGTTGTGTTGCCCCACGGCTTCGAGGCGTTCAGCCCCACGGCATACTGGTAGGTGGTCTGGTAGCGGTGCGGGTGCACCGAGCCCACAATCTGGTTGTAGAGCACGCGCTCGTAATAGTCCATCAGCAGCGCGTTGTCCGGCGTGTAGCCGTTGAGGTCGCGCGTGAGCTTGGCCAGGTTGTAGGCGCAGCAGGTCTCGTTCAGCGTTGGCTCAAGGTGGCGCCTCCCCCGGGCGTCGGTGGTGAAGTTGGCTCCCATGCTGGCCATCTGGGCGTATGGCTGGCGGAACATCTCGCCGTTGCCCACGCCGCCCGGTGCATAGCGGTAGCGGCCCTGCACCATCGACCAGAAGTTGCGGGCCAGGCGGTAGTAGCGCGGCGCGCCATTCAGGCGGTAGGTGCGCAGCGCCCCGGTAATCATGGGAATGTGCTGGTTGGCGTGCCGTCCGCGCACGTCGTCGACGTTGCGGGCCAGCAGACCGTAGAATTCCGGTGCGTCAAAGCACTGTGCGGCCTCTGCCAGCCGGCGGCGGTCGGCGGTGTCGGTCACCATCTCGGCCAGTCGGGCCAGCGACTCCGACATTCCGCCCACCTCGCCGGCGATGTACATGTTCCACATCTCGCAGCGGTTGCCCGGCCGGCTGCGCCGCTCGGCCCGGGTGCCCCGGGCCTGTGCGAAGGTGCGGTAGTGCATGCGGTTCCACACCCACAGTCCCATGTCGCGGGCCGTGAGCAGGGCCTTGCGCGCCGTCTTGCGGTCGTCGGTATAGCGGGCTATGTCAATGAGCCCGGCCAGTTGCTTGTGTATGGTGTAGTAGGGCGCCCAGAGCCACTGCTCGTTGTTGTAGGGGCGGTAGGCCTCGGTGAGCGCGGGGTGCTGCGGCGGTATGGCGTTGAGGTAGCCGTAGCCGTAGTGGGCGTAGTCGCGCTTGTAGCGGTCGAAGTCGGCCCATGAGCCGCCGGCACGCTCCAGCCGGTCGCCGGGCAGCACGTCGCGCGCCTCGAAATGGCGCCCAAGGCTGTCGCTCCAGGTGAACGTGCGCTCCTGGCACAGCCGCAGCTCGTCAACCATCCTTTTCATGCGCTGGCGCAGCAAGCCTTTCTTCCGCCTGTCCGGGCACGAGGCGAAGGCGAGCGCCAGGGCCGACATATAGTGGCCGGAGCCGTGGCCCTTCAGCTTGATGTCGGGGGCGTCCCATCCGTCCGACCGGGTGTAGCCCCCGGTGGGCAGTCCGTAGGTGTCGCGGTAGTTGTAAAGCTGCTGGGTGATGTCGAGGGCCAGCAGCGCGTCGGTGTCCAGGTCGCGGTTGGCCGTAAGGCGGTTGTCGCCGGTGAGTGTCACGTCCTGCAAGGGCAGCGGCGCGGCCCTGGGGGCGGGCGGAGGCACGGGCGCGCCATCCACCACGCTCACCCTCGCTGTCACCGGGAAGCCGCTCGGGGTGGCGCCGTCACCCAGCACATAGCCCCTGACAGTGTAGGCAGAGCCGGCGGGGTGGGCCTCGGCGCTGGCCTCGAGCAGTTCAGCAGAGCGGGCTGAGTTGGTCCACCTCACCTGCCGCAGGGCTGTCGTGCCGCCGGTGCATACCACCGGGACCAGCCAGGGCAGCGGCGGCGCCATGCCCTCTGCCACGCTCACCCGGACGGTGTCTGCCCGCAGGATGCTGCCAGCGGCCACTGCCGGCCGGGCTGCAGTGCGCGCACCACTTACTAACAGCACCAGCAGCAGGGGGGCGAGCCTGACTGCCGGCCAAACATTCACATTCATCCTTTTAGCCAATAGGTTCATATTCTGTGCCATTGATGCCATCATACCGGGGACAACGCCAGCTGGCGCGTGTCTTGCACAAGCCCGCCTTCATGCCTGCCGTACGGCAAGCCTTCACAAACCCAAGTGCCAAGTCACGGTTCAAACAGTGCAAGCCGAACGCAATGAAGCTTGCTTTAATTGCTAAGGTGCAGCCTGTTTTCTACAAAAACAGTGCAAGCCGAACGCAATGAAGCTTGCTTTAATTGCTAAGGTGCAGCCTG
>CALBLK010000021.1 GCA_937895845.1 uncultured Prevotella sp.
TAAACCCAAATCGGTCATTAGACCGAAACAGGCAAAGAAGTGAGAAGTTTTCCCTCTTTCCGCCCCTTGTCACTGTTTCTTCCGGCATCTTGCTGCCGTAAGTGTTTCGCCATAGCCCGCTATGCCTTCAACACTTACGTGGCAAGCTGCAGGAACAAACAGCAACCCGGGGCGAAATCTAATGACCGATTTGGGTTTAAGCCGCGGTGTCAAAGCGACTGGAGCATGCGCTTGATGACCACGGAACAGGAAATCTCGCGGTTGGCGGCCTCGGGGATGACAAGCGAGCAGGGGGCCTCGATCACGTCGTCGGTGACAATGAGGCCGCGGCGCACCGGGAGGCAGTGCATGAACTTGCCGTTGTTGGTGACAGCCATGTGGGCTGCATCAACAGTCCAGCTGCGGTCGTCGCAGATAATCTTTCCATAGTCGTCCGGGCGTGTGACACCGGGGCAGCTCCAGTTCTTGGCATAGATGAAGTCGGCACCATCAAAGGCTTTCATCTGGTTGTACTCCACGCGGGCATGGCCCACAAAGCGCGGGTCGAGCTCGTAGCCCTCGGGGTGGGTGATGACAAAGTCCACGTCGGCGGCGTTCATCCACTGGGCAAAGGAGTTGGGCACGGCCTGTGGAAGGGCGCGGCAGTGGGGCGCCCAGCTGAGCACCACCTTGGGCCGAGGCACCGGCTTGTGCTCCTCGATGGTGATGAGGTCGGCAAAGGCCTGGAGAGGGTGGACAGTGGCTGTCTCCATGGCAAACACCGGCCGGCCGCTGTACTTGATGAACTGCCGGAGCACGGTCTCGGCATAGTCGTAGTCGCGGTCGGTGAGTCCGGCAAAGGAGCGCACGCCGATGAGGTCGCAATAGCAGCCCATCACGGGGATGGCCTCCAGCAGGTGCTCGCTCTTGTCGCCATCCATGATGACACCGCGTTCGGTCTCCAGTTTCCACGCCCCGGCGTTGATATCGAGCACAATGACGTTCATGCCCAGGTTCATCGCCGCCTTCTGTGTGCTGAGCCGTGTGCGCAGCGAGTTGTTGAAGAAAATCATGAGCAGCGTCTTGTTGTGGCCAAGGTGCTGGTACTTGAAACGGTCGTGCTTGATTTCGGCTGCCTCGGACAGTGCCTGTTGCAGGTTGCCAAGGTCTTCTACGTTGATGAATGTTCTCATATCTCTGTTAACTTCGTTTTCATTACGTCAACAAAGATACCAATTTATTTTCAGAAAGTGCCTTTTGTCTTTCACTTTTCATGGCGCAGACCCTCCTTGCACCATACCCCCAAATCGGTTTAATGACCGATTTTGGATGATGCGAGAGGGGAAAAGGCGGGGGCAAGAGATGGGTGGCACGCGGCAAGGTCAGTAGGCTACGTATGGCCTGAGGCGCTCTATGGCCTCGGCAGGGAAATTGGGTGACGAGGCCAGATCGTCAAGCTGGCGGATAGTGCCGTGCACCTTGCGATAGTCCACGATGTCGCGCGCCTGGAAGAAGTTGAGGTATGGATGGCGGAGCAGCTGCTTAAGGCTGAGCCTGTTGATGAGAAGAGGCCGCGTACTGGCGTTGCCAATGACAAAGAAAGGCTTGGCCTCCGGCGGGAAACCATCGATTTCATCGAGCTGGTTCACACTGATGTAGCCGCCAAGACTGTTGCCGTAGCTCACAATGCGGCTGGCATAATAAGAGCCAATGCCGGGCACCCGCTTGAATGCGGCTGTGTCGGCAGCGTTCAAGTCTACGTGTTCGCCGGCAGACAGTTTGGCAATGCGCCCCAGGCGGCGCAGCGAGTCGCGCAGGGCTATTGCCTTGACTTCGGGCAGCTCGGACGCCGGCTGCGCGTCGGAGCCGATACGGACATAGGGCTTGAGCTGCGCGTACTGCCCGGCAGTCAGTCCGGGCACCTTGGCGAAGTCGGCCACCCGTCGGTAGACTCCGCCAAGGGCGCGGTAGCGGTAGATGGCCCGCACCTGCCACGGACTGAGCCCGAGGCGCAGCAGCTGGGTGCTGTCGGCATGGTTAGGGTCGAAGGGAAACCGCTCTGCGGCTTTCCCCTCGACCCTGTAAATGATTTGCCGGTCACGGTAAAACCGGGCTTTTGAGAACGGATAGCGGTTGTTTCGCGCTGCCCCCCACTCAGACTTACGCTCCTTGTCCTCCCCCTTGTCGCGTGAAGTCACTCCTGTCTGCCTGTAAGGACTGACATCCGAATACACATAGAGGAGCAGTCCAAGCAAGACAAGGCACAGGACAGACAGGGCTATCCGGTCGGACTTTCTGAAGAAGAAGCGCATCGCTTGACGGGCGGGTGAGGCCGGCGACTTAGGCCAGCAGTTTCTTTACTGCCTCAGAAATGGCCTTTCCATCGGCCTTTCCGGCCAGCTGCTTGCTGGCGACACCCATCACCTTGCCCATTTCCCTGATGCTCTGGGCACCTGTCTGCGCGATAATCGCTTTCACTGCGGCCTCTATCTCTCCGGCACTCATGGCCTTTGGCAGGTAAGACTCGATCACCTTGACCTGGGCAAGCTCCTCTTCGGCAAGGTCGGGACGGTTCTGCGAGGTGTAGAGGGCTGCCGAGTCGTGCCCCTGCTTGGCCAGCTTCTGCAAGATTTTCAGGGCGGCGGCATCCTCAAGGGTGTCGTTGGCTCCGGGTGCCGTCTTGGCTTCGATAAACACTTTCTTGATGTTGCGGAGTGCCTCAAGGCGCACTTTGTCCTTGGCTTTCATGGCCGCAACGATGTCTTTGCTTACTTGTTCAAATAGTTCCATATCTGTTGTTCGTATTGGTTGGATCTGCTGTCTGTATCTGGGTGGCGGCACTGCCGTGCCACGGGTGCCACGCCTTTCCGCGGCCTATCCGAATGTGATTACGCGGTGGACACTATCCGCGCCATCGGCTGGCTCTTTGTTCACCAGGTGGTCGCCGTTCGACTGGTTGCGTATCTTGCTGAGCATGTCCTTCGTGCGCTTGTAGGTGGGCGTGGACTCCACGGACGAGATGACATCATCATTGTCCAGATCCTCCTGGTTGAACAGGTAGATGTGCGGGCGGCGCTTGTAGCGCGTGTCGTTACGGTCTTTGATGTAGTAGTGGCTGCGGCGGTTGGCGAGCTCGGCCTCTATTTCCTGCTGCTCGGCAATGCGGTTGGCCTCCTCCTGGCTGTGGCGCTTCATGTGGCCGTTCATGCCCTCCACCTTTTCGATGCCGAAGCCTGTGGCCAGGATGGTGACCTTGACTTTCTTGCCAAGCTCTGGGTCTGTGGCCAGTCCCCACTTGATTTCGAAGTTGTCGAACTTTGCCATGAAGTCGTTAACGTCGTTCATCTCCTCCATCATCAGCGCGTCCTGTCCGTCCTTCTGGCCGCAGAACGAGATGCTGAGCAGAATCTTCTTGGAGTTGAACACGTCGTTGTCATTGAGCAGCGGCGAGTTGAGCGCGTCGTCAATGGCCTTTTTCACGCGGCCCTCGCCTTCGCCATAGCCTGTTGACATAATGGCTACGCCACCGTCCTTGAGGACTGTCTTCACATCGTTGAAGTCGAGGTTGATAAGTCCGTGAACCGTGATAATCTCCGCAATGCTCTTGGCTGCCACGCTCAGCGTGTCGTCAGCCTTGCCAAAGGCGTCAAGGACAGTAAGCTCGGGGTATATCTCGCGCAGACGCTCGTTGTTGATGACGAGCAGCGCATCGACATGTTTCGACATCTCCTCAACGCCGTCAAGCGCCTGGTCTATCTTGCGGTCACCCTCAAAGCGGAACGGGATGGTGACGATACCCACCGTGAGTATGCCCATCTCCTTGCTCACCCGGGCTATCACCGGGGCGGCGCCCGTTCCGGTGCCTCCGCCCATTCCGGCGGTGATAAAGGCCATCCGCGTGCCGTCGCTCAGCATATTCTTGATGTCCTCGATGCTCTCCTCGGCCGCCTGGCGCGCCTTTTCGGGCTTGTTTCCCGCGCCGAGCCCCTCCTTGCCCAGCTGTAGGTGCACCGGCACCGGACTGTCGTTAAGAGCCTGGGCGTCAGTGTTGCACAGCACAAACGACACATCGTGAATGCCCTCGCGGTACATGTGGTTGACGGCATTGCCGCCTCCACCGCCCACGCCAATCACTTTGATGATACTGCTTTCCTTTTCCGGAGCGACAAAGTCAACGACTCCGATATTGTTATACTGATCTGTCATAATCGTAAATAGCTATTCTAAATCATCAACCGGCCTACTCATCGGCTTTCAACATATTCTCGCCCAGCTTCTTGAAGTTGCGCACAGCCTTGTTCCAGAAGCTGTTGCGCCGGCGCTCCTCGGCAGCCCTGCGGGCCTCTTCCTCCTCTTTCTCGCGCTGTCGGCGCTCCTCCTCCTCGCGCTGGCGGCGGAGTTCCTCCTCGGCCTGCAGCTTTTCGGCCTCCGTGCGCACCACCCCGGCCGGTGTCTCGTTGGGCTGGCGGGCCTTGGTGCGGCCCTCGGCCACCGGCGCAGCAGACTTGTGACTGTCAAAGAGGCCGCCGTTGGGGTCGATTTCCCCTCCGGCACAGCTCACGTCACCCTTGGCCAGCAATCCCAGGATGGTGTTCATCATGCCGTTCTTCGCGTTGATGTCGGCATTGGTCGAAACGATGGGCTGCGTGACAAACTTGGCTATGCGCACTTTGTCAATATGGGTGTGAATGACAAAGGCCTTGTCAATGTTCTTCATGTTCGCCCCTCCGCCGGTAAGGATGATGCCGCCCAGCAGCTTGTCGTAATAGTCTGATGGCACCTGGTACCACACGTTCTCGATGATTTCCTCCAGCCTGCACTCCACAATCTCGATGAACTTGCGGCTCTCCACCTTTCGCTCGCCGTCTATGGGCAGCATCAGACTGTTGTCGATGTCGGCGTTGTCGGTATAGGCACAGCCATACTTGAGCTTCATCTTTTCGGCCTCGCTCTCCTCCATCTGCAGGGAGGCGATGTCCTTGGTGATGTTGTTGCCGCCCAGCGGGAGAACCGACAGGTGGCGGAGGATGTTCTTGCTGTAAACCGACACGGTTGTGGTGCTGGCTCCAAGGTCTACCAGCACGCAGCCCGAGCGTTTCTCCGCCTCGGTCAGCACGCTGTCGGCCAGAGCCAGCGGCGCGAGGTACATCTCGGCGATGTAGATGTTGGCCGCCTCGAAGCACTTGTTCAGACTGTTGTAGAATGACCGCCGGCAAAGGATGTTGAGGAAGTTTCCCTCCAAAGTCTTGCACTGGATGCCGACAGGGTCGATCTGGTACTGCGCGTCAACCTTGTACTCCTGGACGGCGGCATCGAGAATTTCCTGGTCGGGATACGTCATGTTGCGGTTGGCGTCCATCAGTTCAATCACCATGTCCTGGGTCACCTTGGTCTCCACTGCCATGTTCTTGGTGATGACATTGCGTACGCTGCGGATTGACTGTCCGCCAATGCCCACATACACCTGGGTGATGTCGGCGGACAGCTGTGCCTTCAGCTTGTTGATGATGTTGGTGAGGCACACGGCGGTCTTGTCGCTGTTGTAGACCACTCCCTTGTGAATGAACGATGAAGAGTCTTCCTTGACCACAGCCAGCACGTTGATGCTGCCGTCAAGGTTCTTCTTTCCTGCTATTCCGGTCATTTTGGATGACCCGAGCTCGATTGCTACAATAAAGTCCTTTGCTGCCATCTTTGCTTTTATGCTATTGTTGTTTCGTTTTCTTCTTGCAGATAATCTGGTTGTCAAACTCCAGGTTGATATACGAGTACTTGTTCCACCCCGCCTTGTTCAGACCGTATCGGTAGAACTTGCGAAGGCGCGCAAGTTTCTCAGGCACCTGTGTCGGGCGCCCCAGGTAGACCACGTGCTCGCCCACCCGGGGCACAATCTCCATCGTTCCGTCGTGCAGGACGTTAATCTGCACTATCTGGTTCCGCCAGAACCTGTCGTTCACGATGAAATTGCCTATGGGCGTGAGCACCTTCCGTGCATAGGCTTTCGACACACAGCCGGTGGCCACCACGAGGTCGCCGGCATACTTGGTGTTGGGCATCACGCCCCCACGGTTGTCAATGTAGTAGTCGTCTCCGTTGTCGGCCTTCACCCTGACAATGGGCATCCGCTGTGTCAGCGTGATGCAGACAAGGCCGTTCTGCGCCTTGTGGCACTCCACCATGTCAACAAAGGGGCTGCGCCTGAGTGTCTCCTCTATCAGCCGCACGTCGACCGCACTCATCGGCTTGGCCAGCGGGTAGATCTTGTTGCGCTGTAGGATGCGCTTGATTTCACCGGCACTGAGGAATCCGTCAACCACGTTGTCCGTGATGTCAACCCTCACCTGTGTACACACCTGCTTGCTCTCGTCGGGCTTGTTGAAAGCCGTGACGGCCAGTGCCAGATAGGCGGCCAGCAGGATGTCGATGGTGACTATCAGCGTCTTTTTCCAGTTCAGCGTCATTATGGCTCCACTTTTCGGGTTGTGTGTCTGTCAGCGTTCCGGCTCTGTCTCTCTCCGGAGCCGGGAACTGTTACTTCGCGGCGAGGCTGTCTACTTTGACGCGCCGGGCAGTCTCTGCTGGAGAATCTTGGTTATCTCGGGCACAAGGTTGTCCAGGTCGCCGGCCCCCAGGACGATGAGCACATCGAAGTCGTGGCTCTTCACATAGTCAAGAACCTGGTCTCTGGTGATGAGTTCGCGCTCGACGCCGGGCTTGAGGTTGTCGTATATCAGCCGCGAGGTCACCCCGGGGATTGGCTTTTCGCGTGCTGGGTAGATGTCGCACAGCACCACTCGGTCAAGCATGCTCAGGCTGTTGGCAAACTCCTTGTAGAAGTCGCGTGTGCGTGAATAAAGGTGCGGTTGGAATATTGCGGTAATCTTGCGGTTGCGGTAGAGTTCCCTGATGCTCTTTGCGCTCTGGTAAATCTCCTTGGGGTGGTGTGCATAGTCACTGAGCAGCACCAGCCTGTCTGTCTTTATCTTAAAGTCAAAGCGTCTCGCCACCCCCCTGTAGGTCTTCATGCCATAGCGGAGTTCGTCTGCTGTGCAGCCGCTCAGCTGCGCCATGGCCATGGCGGCAACGCCGTTTTCGATGTTGATGGGCACCGGCTGTCCCAGTTCAACGTTGGGCACGCACTCCACCGGCGACACGAAGTCGAATGTTATCTCGCCGTTGTCGATACGCACATTGTCGGCATGGAAGTCGCCCATGTCGAGCGAATAGGTGTAGAGGCGCACGCCTTTCTGCAGGTCGGGCTTCATCTCCAGCCCGGTGTGGATAATCAGTGCGCCGCCCGGTTGGATGAGCGAGGAGTATTTGCGGAAGCTCTCCAGATAGGCTTCCTTTGTGCCATAGATGTCCAAGTGGTCGGGATCGGTAGCTGTGATGACACTGATCCACGGAGACAGCCAGTGGAAGGAGCGGTCGAACTCGTCGGCCTCAATCACGACATAGTCGCTCTCGCTCAAGATGTAGTTGGTGGAGTAGTTTTTCGAGATGCCCCCGAGGAAAGCGTTGCAGTCCACATGGCTTTGGTGCAGGATGTGCGCGCACATGGTCGACGTTGTTGTCTTGCCGTGTGTTCCGGCCACGCACAGCCCTTTGTGCGAGCGGGTCAGCGTGCCCAGCACCTGCGCCCGCTTCTGGATGTCAAAGCCATTGGCGCGGAAATACTGCAGCTCCTTGTGCTCTGCGGGGATGGCCGGCGTGTAGACGACGAGGCAAGATTCGCGCTTCTTGCATACGTGGGGTATCTCATCGACGTTCTCGTCGTAATGTATCAGCATCCCCTCGCGCTCCAGCTGGCGGGTGAGGTCGGAAGGGGTCTTGTCGTAGCCGGCCACTACGAGTCCCTTGTGTATAAAGTAGCGGGCGATGGCACTCATGCCGATGCCCCCCGCGCCGATAAAGTAAACAGCTTTAATGTCTTTCAGTTCCATGACTCTATTTTATAAGTTTCAGCACCTCCCCGGCGATGATGTCGGCCGAGTTGGGCATGCCCAGCTTCTTGATGTTCGCGCTCAGCGTGTCCAGACGGGCCTTGTCACCCACCGTTTTGATGGCCAGTGGCAGCAGGTTGTCGGTGGCCTCGGCATCCTTCATGCAGATGGCGGCATCCTTTTCAACCAGGGCCATGGCATTTTTTGTCTGGTGGTCTTCGGCCACATTGGGAGAGGGCACAAGGATGACAGGCTTTCCGATGAGGCAGAACTCCGAGATGCTCCCGGCCCCTGCCCTGCTCACCACCAGGTCGGCCGCCCTGTAAGCTGCGCCCATGTCGGCGATGAAGTCGGTCACCTTGAGGTTGGGTGTCTCGCCAAACGCTTTCAGCTCGTCCATGACCTTGGCGTAGTAGTACTTTCCCGTCTGCAGGACGAACTGTACGTCACTGCCTCTCACCAGGTCCAGATGGTGCATCACACTCTCGTTGACCGTCCTTGCGCCGAGGCTTCCGCCCACCAGCAGGATGGTCTTGCGGCCCGGGCGAAGACCGAGGCTTGCCTGTGCCTCCTCCCTGGTCATGGTGTTCTCCAGCAGGTTCTGGCGCACGGGGTTGCCCGTCTTGATGATTTTGCCGGCGGGGAAGAAGCGTTCCATGTGGTCGTAGGCCACGCATATCCTTGCCGCCTTGGCCGCCAGGTGCTTGTTGGTCACGCCGGCATACGAGTTCTGCTCCTGTATCAGACAGGGTATTCCCATGCTGCTGGCCGCGTCAAGGGTGGCCGCGCTGGCATAGCCTCCAACGCCGACGGCGACCTGTGGCCTGAAGTTTTTGATAATGGAACGGACCATCCGCTTGCTTCTCAAGAAGTCGAAAAGCACGCTGATGTTCTTGGGTGACCACAGCGGGCGGATGAGTCCGCGCACGGGAAGTCCCTTGATTTCATACCCGGCGGCTGGCACGCGCTGCATCTCCATGCGTCCCAGGGCGCCAACAAAGAGTATCTTGGCCTCGGGCCTCACCTTTTTAATTGCGTTGGCAATGGACACTGCGGGGAAGATGTGCCCTCCTGTTCCGCCTCCGCTGATGACAATTCTTGTTTCCTCGTCCATTTTTCTGTTCTTCATTCCGACAGGTCCGGGCCTGTCATATCATTTCGCAAAATTACAACTTTTATTTTTCTTTCCCACTATAACCGCCTATTTTTTATTCGGCACGCGCCGCCCCAGCACTGGCTTTAGGGCCGCTTCCTGCGGATGTCCGCATCTTGGCCGAACGGCTCACGCTCAGTATGGCCCCGATGTAGGCGCAGTTGATAATGGTCGAGGTTCCGCCCTTGCTGATGAGCGGCAGCGGCTGGCCTGTCACCGGCACGATGCCCACGGCCACCATCATGTTGAATGTGGCCTGCACAACGAGCAGCATCGCCAGTCCCATGACAAGGAAAGCGGGGAAGTTGTTCTCGCACCGGCTGGCTATCTGGCCCGCCCTGAACAGCAGAATGGCATACAAAAGCACCACGAACGCCGCGCCCCAGATGCCCGTCTCCTCAATGATGATGGCAAAGATGAAGTCTGAGAAAGCCTGGGCCAGGAAGTCGCGCTCAACGGAGTTGCCCGGTCCCCTGCCGATGACGTTGCTCGAAACAATGGCGATGTTGGCATGTGCCACCTGCGCGTCTTTGTCCAGGTCGTAGTCTTCGGGTTTCACCTTCTCGTCATCGGCAAACGTCATGACACGTGACTGCCATGTGCCAACGCGGCGCAACAGCCTGGCCACTGCACTTTTTTTCTCCTTTGTGGAGTCTTGCGCAGCCTCTGTCTGTCTGGCCTGGCTCAGCCCGGGGGGCGTTTCTCCGTTGTCACGTCCCACCGCCATGGCTGTCAGCAGCAACACAAGCGCCAGCCCAACTACCACACCAACCAGCTTGGCGAGCTGCCTGGCCGGCACCCGCCCGACGACCATCATCAGAAAGATGACCGTGCAGAGCAGAATGGCGGTGGAGAGGTTTTCAATCATGATAAGGAAGGCGATGGGTACTGTCAGAAACATGATGTACTTGAAAGCGTTGCGGTCGGCCCCGTGCTCATGCTGTGTGGCGCTCAGAATCTGCGCCACCACAAGCACCATCGTGCCCTTGGCAATCTCAGAGGGCTGGAACGTAAAGCCCATCAGCTCTACGACGCGCTGCGCACCGTTGATTTTCTCGCCGCCAAAGAACGCCCACAGCAGGGTGAGCACCGAGACAGCCAGCAGGAAGGGTGTGGCCAGCTTGAAGTAGCGGCATGGGATGTTGAGGATGACCACCGCCACAAACACGCCTAAGAGAAGCATGCCCGAGTGCTTGACGATGGGCATGATGAAGTTGTTGCTCTTGTAGGTCAGACCGCTTGAAGCGCTGAACACCTCCACCACACTAATCATGCAGAGGAAGAAGAACACCATCCACACCACCTTGTCGCCCTTGAATATGTTGCCTATTTTCTTGTTCATTTCTTTGTTTGCTCCACGTCATCAGAGGTTTCTCACCAGTGCCTTGAACTGCTCGCCGCGGTCTTCCATGTTCTTGAACAGGTCGAAGCTGGCGCAGCACGGGCTGAGCAGCACCGTTTCGCCGGGCAGGGCCATCTCGCGGCAGGCCTCCACGCAGTCTTTCATGGAGTGGGTGTCGCGCACGGGGATGCCCATTCCGTCAAAGAAACTGTGCAGTTTGGAATTGTCGGCTCCGAGATACACCAGGCCGCTGCACTTCTGTGCCACCAAGTCCTTGATGGCATTGTAATCGTTACCCTTGTCCTTTCCGCCCAGGATGAGCACCACCTTGGTTTTCATGCTCTCCAGGGCATACCAGCAGGCGTCCACATTGGTGGCTTTTGAGTCGTTGACGTACAGCACGCCGTTCACCGTGGTCACCCGCTCCAGCCGGTGCTCCACTCCGGGGAAGTCGCTCAGTCCCTGGCGAATCACCTCGTGGTCAATGCCCGCGAGGTTGGCTGCGATGCCAGCCGCCAGGCTGTTGTACAGATTGTGCTTGCCCGCGAGGCCCAGCTCGTCTTGACTCATGCGGAACACGGTTGGCCGCTCTATGGTGTATTCACCTTTTTCTACATAGCCCACACAGCCCGGCTCCCTTGTCTCTGCAAAGGGGTATCGCCCGGCCTTGATGTCATGCTTGCCCAGCTCGCGCTTCACAACGGGGTCGTCGTTCCAGTAGACGAACGCGTCCGAGGGGGTCTGGTTCTGGATGATGCGCATCTTGGCATTCACATAGTTCTGCATACAGTAGTTGTAGCGGTCCAGGTGGTCGGGCGTGATGTTGAGCAGGATGGCAATGTTGGCGCGGAAATCGTACATGTTGTCAAGCTGGAACGAGCTCAGTTCGATGATGTAATACTCGTGGGGCGACTCCGCAACCTGCAAGGCCAGTGACTTTCCGATGTTTCCGGCCAGTCCGGCGTCATAGCCGGCCTTCTTGAATATGTGGTAGATGAGCGATGTGGTGGTGGTCTTTCCGTTGCTGCCCGTGATGCAAACCATCTTGGCGTCGGTGTAGCGCCCGGCCAGCTCTATCTCGCTGATGACGTGGATGCCCTTGGCTTTCACCTTGACCATCATCGGGGCGGTGTCGGGGATGCCTGGACTCTTGACTATCTCGTCGGCACCAAGGATGCGCTCCTCGGTGTGGCGGCCCTCCTCCCAGCTGATGCCGTGGCTGTCGAGCAGTGCCTTGTACTTGTCGGCTATCGTCGACATGTCCGACACAAACACGTCGAAGCCCTCTTTCTTGGCCAGCACGGCGGCGCCTGCACCGCTCTCGCCGGCTCCCAATATCACGATTCTCTTCATAAGCTGATGTTCTAAATGATTTGTCTATGTGTGTTTGCAAGTGTGACGGCCCGCTGCCGTTCCCGGCATAGGCTGCGCCGTTCTCCGCGCCCGTTTGCTTCACCTGGCGCAACCGCCCTCACCTCACCTTGAGCGTGATGATGGTCAGCGCGGCCAGGATGACGGTCACAATCCAAAAGCGTATGGTGATTTTAGCCTCGTGGAACGGCCGGTGCGGCCACCCTTTCAGCAGGTAGGTGCTCGTCTTGTCAAGCTGCGAGTCAAGCCGCCTGAAGTTGTCGTGGATGGGCGTGGCGCGGAACACGCGCACGCGCCGCCCCTTGCGCTTCTCCCACCTAAACCACTGTGTCTGGATGATCACGCTAAGGCTCTCCACGAAGAAGATGCCGCAGAGCACCGGCAGCAGCAGTTCCTTGTGGATAATGATGGCGCACACGGCGATAATCCCGCCGATGGTGAGCGAGCCTGTGTCGCCCATGAACACCTGGGCCGGGTAGGCGTTATACCACAGGAAACCTATCATGGCTCCCACAAAGGCGCAGATGAACACCACGAGTTCCTCAGAACCTGGAATATACATAATGTTCAGATAAGCCGCATACTCGATGTGGCTTGACACATACGCCAGGATGCCCAGCGCAACGCCGATGATGGCCGAGTTGCCCGCACACATGCCGTCCATTCCGTCGTTTAGGTTGGCGCCGTTCGACACCGCTGTCACCACGAGGATGGTCATCACCACGAAGAGCACCCAGCCCGCCGCTGTCTTGTACTTTCCGCAAAACGCCATCACCTCCTGGTAGTCCAGGTTGTGGTTCTTTAGAAAGGGTATCGTGGTCTTGAGCGACTTCTCCGCCTCGCTCTTGTGCTTCACCACCGTCACGTGGTTCTGCTTCTCCAGCGTGACATTCTCGCGCATCACCGCATCCGGGCTGAAATAGAGCACCAGCCCCACAATCAGGCCGATGGTCACCTGCCCAACAATCTTGTACTTGCCCTTGAGTCCCTCCTTGTTTTTCTTGAAAATCTTGATGTAGTCGTCAAGGAAGCCAAGGAAGCCGAGCCACACCGTGGTCACAATCATCAGGATAAGGTAAATGTTCCTCATGCGCCCGAGCAGCAGCACTGGCAGCAGGATGGCCACAATGATGATGATGCCGCCCATGGTAGGCACGCCCTTCTTCTCCACGCCAAAGGGGTCGATCTTGGCATCACGCTGCACCTCCGAGATGTTTCTGCGCTTCATGAACTTGATGAAGCGCTCGCCGAACCACGCGGAGATGACAAGCGAGAGAATAAGGGTGAGCAGCGCCCTGAACGAGATGTACAGCCAGATGTGGGATCCCGAGATGTCGTACTGGTCTAGGAACCTGAAAAGATAATACAGCATAAGCCTTTCGGTTGTTGGTTATTGGAAAGCCTTTCTCACTTCCTCCTTGTCGTCAAAGTGGTGTTTCACCCCTTTCACCTCCTGGTAGTTCTCGTGGCCCTTGCCGGCAATGAGCACCACATCGCCCTTCTGGGCCATCATGCAGGCTGTGCGGATGGCCTCGCGGCGGTCAACGATGCTCAGCACCTTCTTCATCTGCTGGGCGTTGAGTCCGGCCAGCATGTCGTTGATGATGTCCTGCGGCTCCTCAAAGCGCGGGTTGTCGCTGGTGATAATCACACGGTCGCTCTGTCTCACGGCCTCCTGGGCCATCAGCGGGCGCTTGCCCTTGTCACGGTTGCCGCCCGCTCCGCACACTGTGATCACGCGGCCCTTGCCCTCCAGCACCTCGTGAATGGCGTTGAGCACATTGGCCAAGGCGTCTGGCGTGTGGGCGTAGTCCACGATGGCGGTATAGCCTGTGGGCGACTGCAGGGGCTCCAGCCGTCCGCTCACGCTCTTCAGCGTGCTCATCACCACGAGGATGTCCTCGGGCTGCTTGCCCAGCATCACTGCTGCGCCATAGACGGCCAGCAGGTTGCTCACATTGAACTTGCCGATGAACTGCACGCCCACCTCTCTGCCGTTGATGTCAAGGTACATGCCCTCAAAATGGCACTCGATGATGTGCGCTCTGAAGTCGGCCATCGTCCGTATCGAGTAGGTCTTCACCGTGGCCTTGGTGTTCTGCACCATCACCATGCCATTCTTGTCGTCGGCGTTGGTTATGGCAAAGGCGGTCTTGGGCAGACCGTCAAAGAACGCCTTTTTGGCGTTGCGGTAGTTCTCAAAGGTTTTGTGATAGTCCAGGTGGTCACGCGTGAGATTGGTGAAGATGCCGCCCGTAAAGCGCAGTCCGCCGATGCGCTTCTGGGCGATGGCATGGCTGGAGCACTCCATGAATGCATACTCGCAGCCGGCCTCGACCATGCGTGCCAGCAGCTGGTTCAGTTCGATGGGGCCGGGCGTGGTGTGGTCAGCGGCAATCGGTTCGCCGTCAACATAGTTGCACACGGTCGAGAGCAGCCCGCACCTGTGGCCCATCTTGCGGAACATATTATATAATAAAGTGGCGACAGTGGTCTTGCCGTTGGTTCCCGTCACGCCAACCAGCCGCAGCTTCTCCGACGGATAGCCATAGAAGGCGGTGGCCACGGGACCCACGGCATCCTCTGTCGACCCGGCCGTGATATAGGTCACGCCCTCGGCCAAGGCCTCGGGCAATGTCTCGCAGAGCACCGCCACGGCGCCCTGCTCCACTGCCTTTCCGATATAACTGTGGCCATCGGCCTGCGTGCCTCTGATGGCGACAAACAGGTATCCAGCCTTGATGTGGCGGGAGTCTATGTCGACTCCTGCAATCTCAATGTCCGTCGGGCCGTTAACGGCCAGCACCTTCACATTCTTGAGCAACTCGTTCAGTTTCATCATGTTCTATCTGTTAGGTTTGTAATCGTATCTTGCAGAAGAAAAGACAGGGTCAGTTCTCCAGGGTCAGCTCGCACACGCCCCCGGGCACCACAGCCTGTCCGGGCGCATAGCTCTGGCTGGCCACCCGGCCGCGGCCCTTGAGCCTCACCCTCATGCCGCAGCTCTCCAACAGGTAGACGGCGTCGCGCGCGCCCATGCCCGCCACGTCGGGCACCCTGTTGCGGGCTGGCCTCACCTGCCGGAGCACCACCTCGCCGGCTGTTCTCGCCGCCTTGCCCCAGATGGGGTTGCCGGTGGCATAGCTCCCGCTCCACTGCCGGCTGGTCTTGATGCCCAGCTGTTCCAGCACATAGTCAGCCGCCAGCACGTCACCGTTCTTCACGTCGGGCACAAGGATGGATGCCGAATCGCGGGCGTCGGCCACGTCAAGCTTGAGGTGGCGCGCCATCACGCCCTCGGAGATATCGTGGAACACCTGTCCGCACATGACCCCGCCCGAGGCCGGAAGCCCCGACTTCTTCAGACATACGATGCAGCTGTACATCGGGTTGTCGGCCGGGAAGAAGCCGGCAAAGCTCAGCCAGTATCTCACCACGCCCGACTTGTAGCCGCGGCCGCCCTCGGCTATCTGCGCCGTCCCGGTCTTTCCGGCCACCTTGAACAGCTTCGAGCCGGCCCTCTTGCCCAGTCCCTGGCTCACCACGTGCTCCAGGATGGTCTGCATGGTTTTCACGGTCGACAGCTTGGCAATGCGGCTTTCCATCACCCGCTCGGGCGGGAACTCCGCCACTGTCTCCCCGTTCTTCACGATGCGCTGCACAAACCTGGGGCGCATCATGACACCATCGTTGGCTATGGCATTGTAGAACGTCACCGTGTTGATGGGGGGAATCTGTGTCTCGTAGCCAATGCTCATCCACGCGAGTGCCGTCTTGCTCCAGTTCAGATACTGCCCCCGGCTGTTCTTCTTCGGCATGCGGATGCGCGGCTTTGTGGCTCCCACCAGCGGCACGTGCAGGTCGCTGGCCAGTCCGGTGCGGTAGATGCCCTTGACAAAATCCTCCGGGTGGTTGCCGTAATGCTCGTCAATGATGCGGCTCACGCCGATGTTCGAGCTCACCTCCAGGCACCTTGGCAGCGAGATAACCTGGTAGCCTCCGCGCCGCCAGTTGTGGTCCTTCATGGTGCGCCCGTGCATGTTCCATTCGCCGGGGCCGGTGTCCACACGGTAGGTGGTGTCCACCACCCCGTCGTCAAGCGCCACCATCAGCGAGGCCGTCTTGAACACCGAGCCAGGCTCGCGCAGGTCGGCCACAGCGTTGTTCTTGATTTCCCTGTATTTGCCGTCGGCGCACTTTGTCATGTTGACGATAGCCTTCACGTCGCCCGTCTTCACCTCCATGAGGATGGCCACGCCCAGGTCGCCGTTGATTTCGCGCAGCTCGTTCACCACAGCCCGCTCGGCCAGGTCCTGCATATACACATCAATGGTGGTCACGATATCGGCACCGTCAATGGGGGGTGTCACCGGGACATTCATAAACCTGTTGAGCACCTTTCGGCGGTGGGTGATGCCGTTGACGCCGCGCAGGATAGAGTCGTACGACAGCTCCAGGCCGCAGCGCGCACTGTCCTTGGCGCCAAACATGTCGCCCACGGTGCGCTGGGCCAGCGAGCCAAAGGGCAGCCGGCGCGAGTTGAACTCCTCGCAGTGGAACCCCCCCTTGAAAGCCGACAGGCTGAACACGGGCAGCCGCTTCACCTCCGTATAGGTGTTGTAGTCAATGCGGCGTGGCCAGATGGGCCAGTTGCGCGACATCTTACGGTGCCCCCGCTCCAGATCACGCTTGAACTCGGCAGCGGTCTTTGAGGGGAATATCCGGTGCAGGCCCTCGCAAATGAGGTCAACGCTGTCGTTCCACATGGTGTCCTTCTTCAGTCCGCCAGCCTCAAAGTCCATGTATATCTTGAACTCGGGTATGCTGCTGGCCATCAGTTGCCCGTCGCAGCTCAGGATGTTGCCGCGGGTGGGCTTCACGCTCACGCTGTCGCGCTTCAGCCGCGAGGCCACCTCAGTCCAGTAGGTTTTCTCGGCTGTCATGATATAGATGGCCTTGCCCAGGACAACCAGTCCGAGCAGGGTGAAGAACACGGCTATCACGAAATAGCGCAGCATCACGCTTCGGTTGTCAAACTTACTCATCCTCGTCTACATTTATAATATAAGGTGGCTGGTCTGAGACGCGCAGCACGCTGTCTTTGTTGTTCTTCAGCACTTCGAGGACATGGCTCTCACGGCAGCGCTCCGTGAGCGTGCTTGAGCTGGCCAGCGCCTTGTATCTGGCATCCTTGAGCTCGCGCTCGAGCTTGTCAATGGCAATCATGTCCTGCTGGCACTGGTAGCGAAAAGCCACATAGGCCACGGTGAAGAACACGATGAGCACAAACAGCCAGAGCTGTCTGCGAACCAGCCTGGCCGACAGGATGTCGCCGCCCAGGATTTTCTTCAGCGTCAGCGCGGCCGATGGCAAGGGGTCATCCTCGGTCACGCTGGCCTTGATTTTCTGGATGGCTTTCTCCAGCCTTTCCCCGTCGTTGCGCTCTGCGGGCTGCACACAGTCCGCTTCAGCGTCGTTCCTGCGTGGCGCTGTCACCATCTCACTGTCACTCGTCAACACTTTCTTTCCCTTTCTTTTCTGCTATTCTCAGTTTGGCGCTGCGGCTTCTCGGGTTGCGCTGCAACTCCTCGTCACCGGGCACCGTCACCTTGCTGTTCACCAAGCGGAACGGTGTGTCCGTCCGCCCGTAAAAGTCCTGCACGGCCCTTCCTTCCGCATTTCCGGCTTTCATGAAGTTTTTCACAATGCGGTCTTCAAGCGAATGGTAGGTGATGACCGACAGGCGCCCGCCGGGAGCGAGCAGCCCTGTGGC
This sequence comes from uncultured Prevotella sp., assembly GCA_937895845.1. Taxonomy (GTDB): domain Bacteria; phylum Bacteroidota; class Bacteroidia; order Bacteroidales; family Bacteroidaceae; genus Prevotella. Next base: position 17,562 of record CALBLK010000021.1, read on the forward strand.
TGCGGCCAGCATCTCGCGCAGAGCGTCCATCTCGTGGTTCACCTCGATGCGCAGGGCCTGGAAAAGCTTGGCCAGCTCCTTCTTGCCGCGTTCGCGGGGCATCACGCGCTCCACGGCAGCGGCCAAGTCGCCTGTGGTTGCCAGGGGCCTGGCCGAGCGGGCGGCGGCGATGGCGGCGGCAATACGCCGTGCGTTGCGCAGCTCGCCATAGAGAAAGAGCACGTCGGCCAGCCTGTCTTCGGCATAGCCGTTTACCACATCGGCAGCGCTGAGCGCGGCCTGCTGGTTCATGCGCATGTCGAGCGGCGCGTCAAAGCGGAAGGAGAAGCCGCGGCGCTCGTCGTCAAAGTGGTGGCTGGACACCCCGAGGTCGGCCAGCAGTCCGTCAATATGGGTCTCGCCGTAATAGCGCATCCAGTTTTTCAAGTATCTGAAATTGCTGCGCACGAAGTGGAACCGGCCGTCTCCCTGCACCGCATTGCAGATGGCGTCGGCATCCTGGTCAAAACTGTAGAGGCGTGCCGTGGTGTCCATCCGCCGCAGTATCTCCCTGCTGTGCCCGCCGCCGCCAAACGTCACGTCAACATACACGCCGCCAGGGCGGACGCCAAGCCCGTCAACGCTCTCGCGCAGCAGCACAGGCACGTGATAACCTCCGGCTCTCACAGGCGCGGTCATGCGTTGTCCTCCATCAGGCTTTCGAGCGCGCGCTTAAAGTCCTCAGGCTCCATGAACGGGCGCTCAGCGCGCTCACGGCTCCATATCTCAATGGTGTCTCCCATGCCGATGAACTTGATGTCCTGCCCGATGGCAGCCATCCGCAGGTAGCGCTTGGAAATGAGGAAGCGGCCGTTGCCGTCAAGCGTGACCCGCTCGACGTCCGACACGAACTGGCGGTACACCTGCTGCTGGGCGGCGTTCCACCGGCTCAGCCGGGCGCGCAGGCTGTCCATCTGGGCATTCCACACCGTTTCGGGATAGAGCACCAGACAGTCCTGGAACACATCCTTGCGCATCACCAGCGCCTCTTCGCCGGCCTGCTGCAGCTCCTTGCGGAACACGGCAGGCAGGAACGCGCGGCCCTTGGCATCGGTCTTGGCCTCTATATTTCCTAAAAAGCGCATACGTACACCTTATAATTAAGAAAAAAGATTTTGCCGTCAAAGTTACAACAAATTCCCCACAATCCCCCACTTTGCAAATTACTTTTTCCTTTTTATTTTTCCTGGTTCAGACCCCAGTAATGTATTTTGTTGTTTTTCAAGGCGTTAAAAAGCGCATCAAAAGTGGGGAAGTCTTCTGGTTTGAACCACAATACAGCAGGCACCGGTTTTTGTCACATTGCTTCCAATTTATTTCAATGGTATGAATATCTGTGCCAAGACGGCTGCATCTGCCATTTTTTAGGTGAAAAGTGTAGCAAAATACAAAGATTTCTGTTACTTTTGCATTCAGTTAGTAGAAGCAGAGAGAAATGGAACAGGTAACAGAAAAGACCATTGACATTGACCAACTTCTGGCCGACAAGATGGGAAAGAAAGCCCGCCTTGTACCGCGCCCGCTGACACACTGGCTCAAGCACATCATCCACCAGGACGAGGTGAACCGCTATCTCTGGGAGAGCCGTCACCTCACAGGGACCGAATGGCTTGAAGAGTGCGTGCGCTACCTGGACATGACCCTTCAGGTGACAGGCTCGGAAAACCTGCCTCCAAAGGATGACGGCCGGCTCTACACCTTTGTGAGCAACCATCCGCTGGGCGGTGCCGACGGCGTTGCGCTGGGTGCCCTCATCGGGCGCCACTACGACGGGCGCTTCCGCTACCTGGTCAATGACCTCCTGATGAACCTTCCGGGCCTCGCCCCGCTGTGCATCCCCATCAACAAGACCGGCTCGCAGAGCCGCAATTTCCCAGCCATGGTCGAGGCGGCATTCAAGAGCGACAACCACATCCTGATGTTCCCGGCCGGCATCTGCTCCAGGCGCCGGGGCAAGGACATCCGCGACGTTGAGTGGAAAAAGACGTTTGTCACCAAGAGCGCCGAGTATCACCGCGATGTGGTGCCCATCCACTTCGGCGGACAGAACTCGGACTTCTTCTACAGACTGGCCAACTTCTCCGACCGCTACGTCAAGAAGGTGAACATCGCCATGCTCTTCCTTGTCGACGAGATGTACAAGAACGTACACAAGACTTTCCGCGTGGCCATCGGGAAGCCCATCCCCTGGCAGACCTTCGACAGGAGCCGCACGCCGTCCGCATGGGCACAGTATGTCAAAGACCGCGTGTACGAGCTGTAATCAGACATCTATCATCCAACAACAATTATCTTCCAAACGCAAATGGAACAGCAAATCATTCAGCCGGTAGACAAAGAGGTGCTCAAGAGGGAGCTCACGCCGGAGCGCCAGCTGCGCATGACAAACAAGAGCAACAACGAGATTTACATCGTTGACGCACACAACGCGCCAAACGTCCTGCTGGAAATCGGGCGGCTGCGCGAGATTGCCTTCCGCGAGGCGGGCGGCGGTACAGGCAAGGCATACGACCTGGATGAGTTTGACACCAAGGACAACTGCTACAAGCAGCTCATCGTGTGGAATCCCGAGGCCGAGGAGATCATCGGCGGCTACCGCTACATTCTGGGCACCGATGTCGAGATGGACGCCGGCGGGCAGCCCGTGCTGGCCACAAGCCACATGTTCCATTTCTCCAAGCGGTTCGTGGACGACTATCTTCCGCAGACCATCGAGCTGGGCCGCAGCTTCGTGTCGCTGCCCTACCAGAACACCAACAAGAACGGCTCGAAGAGCCTGTTCGCCCTGGACAACCTGTGGGACGGGCTGGGCGCGCTCACAGTCATCAAGCCCAACGTGAAGTACTTTTTCGGCAAGATGACCATGTACCCCTCGTACATCCGCAAGGGGCGCGACATGATTCTGTACTTCCTCAAGAAGCACTTTGACGACAAGGACAACCTCATCACCCCGGTGAAGCCGCTGAAGATAGAGTCCGACCCCAAGGAGCTTGAGGCGCTGTTCTGCGAAAAGTCGTTCAAGGACGACTACCGCATACTGAACCGCGAGATCCGCAAGCTGGGCTACAACATCCCGCCCCTGGTCAACGCCTACATGAGCCTGAGCCCCACGATGAAACTGTTTGGGACAGCCATCAACGACGGCTTCGGCGATGTGGAGGAGACCGGCATCCTCATTGCCGTCGACGAGATACTGGAAAGCAAGCGCATGCGCCACATCGACTCGTTCATCAAGGAACACCCCGAGGCGCTGAAAATCACAAGCGGGGCCAACAACGTGATATACAAGGAGCGCGCCTGAGCGCGACAGCCGGCACAGAGCGGCATCAGCCAGCCCATCAGACGATGGGCAGGCTGATGCCGTTTATCTTTTGGTACACGTCGAGGGCATAGACATCGGTCATGCCGCTGATATAGTCGACAACGGCCATGAGGCGCGTCTCCAGGTCGGGCGCGTCAATGTGGTACTGGCTCGACACCCGCCCGATGAGCTGCTGCGAGTAGTAGCGCTCGGGATGGAGCACGGCCGCCGTCATCTGCTCCATCAGGGTCTCCATGATTTTATAGCCCGACAGTTCCACGTCAAGCACCGGCTTGCTGCGGTAGATGCGCCGCTTTGACAGGCTGGCACAACGGCGGTAGGCCTCGCGCGGCCGCTCGCTGATGGCCTCCACGAGACTGCCGCCGAACGTGCCGGCCAGAATCTCGCTCTCATGGTCTACAAAGGCACGGGCGCACTCGTGCTCCAGGCAGCCAATGACACAGGCTCTCATGTAGACCACTTTCTCGCTCTCATCTGAAAGCCCCTCGTCAACAATGCGCCGTGCGATGCGCAGACGCACATCTTCGTCAAAGAATCCCATCAGCAGTTCGGCCGTCTCTTCATACGAGAGAATTTTCAGCTTGTGGGCATCCTCAATGTCCATCACCTCGTAGCAGATGTCATCGGCCGCCTCAACCAAATAGACCAGCGGATGGCGGGCATAGCACAGAGGCTCGCCGGGTCCCGACATACAAATCACGCCCATTTCATCGGCAATGCGCCGAAAGTAGTCTTTCTCGCTCCCAAAGAAGCCAAACTTGCCTTTCTTGCCTGACTTTGCCGATGAAAACGGATATTTCACAATGCTGGCCAGTGTGGAATAGGTCATCACAAAGCCGCCCGCCCGGCGGCCCTTGTACTGATGGGTGAGCAGCCGGAAGGCGTTGGCGTTGCCTTCAAAGTGGGTGATGTCGCTCCAGAAGCTCTCGCTCACACATTCGCGCAGCATGCTTCCGGGCCCCTCGGTGAAAAAGGTCTGGATGGCCTTTTCGCCGGAATGGCCAAAGGGCGGGTTGCCCATGTCGTGGGCCAGGCACGCCGCCGCCACAATCTGCCCTATCTCGCCAATCATAGTGTGGGCCAGCTCCGGCTGCCGTTCTGTGAGCCATCGCGCCACGTCGCAGCCCAGCGACATGCCCACACTGGCCACCTCAAGACTGTGGGTGAGGCGGTTGTGCACAAACACGCTGCCAGGAAGGGGAAACACCTGGGTCTTGTTCTGCATCCGGCGGAACGGCGCAGAGAAAATCAAGCGGTCATAGTCACGCTTGAACTCCGTACGGTCATCGTGGCGCTCGCTGTGGCGAACCTCCTGGCCCAGCCGCTTGTTGGTTATCAGTTGTTGCCAATTCATCATGGTGAGAGTTACGTTTGTCGTTGTGGGTGGAAAGCCTCCACCGGGAAGCTGCTGCATCCCCCGGATAGCCAGGGTGCAAAAATAAATGTTTTTGGCCAAAAAGCCACTTTTAAGATGAAAAATATGGCCTTTCGGGGAGAAATCAGTAATTTTGCCAACTATACAGAACGACAACCTCTATCAGCAATGAAAATACAAGTCATCAACAGGGGGCACCACCCCCTTCCGGCCTACGCAACCCCGCAGAGCGCAGGCATGGACCTCAGAGCCAACCTTGACGGTCAGACAGTGCTGCGCCCCATGGAGCGCAAGCTGGTGGGCACGGGCCTGTTTATCGCCCTGCCCCAGGGCTACGAGGCGCAGATACGCCCGCGCAGCGGACTGGCTCTGAAACACGGCATCACCGTGCTCAACTCGCCGGGAACGGTTGACGCCGACTACCGCGGCGAAATCAAGGTGCTGCTCATCAACCTGTCGGACACTGACTTTGCAATCAACGACGGCGAGCGCATCGCACAGATGGTCATCGCGCGGCACGAGCAGGGCGAGTTCGAGCCAGTGGAGACGCTCAGCGCGACCGAGCGCGGCACAGGCGGCTATGGGCACACCGGGGTGAAATAGAGGCCCGCCACCCGCGCACTTCCAAGCAGACGTTCAAAAACAAAACCCGATATGAGCTTTTGCAAGACGCTATGCCTCACGCTGCTGCAACTGCTGCTGTGCGTTTGCACAACGGCGGCGCAGGGCAGCGACAAGGCCATGAAATACGACAGCTTCTTCCTCGAGGCCATCGTGCAGCGGGAGAAAGGGGCCGGCGATGCGGCCTTCGACCTGCTGCGCCATTGCGTGGAGATTGACTCGACGCGGCCGGAAGCCTACTATTTTCTGTCCCAGTATTACGGAGAAATGAAAGACAAGGGGGCCATGCTGCGCTGCATCAGCAAGGCTGCCGACCTGTGCCCCGACAGTCCCACATTCCTGGAAATGCTGGCCAATGTCTACATCGCCAACGCCAAATACCCGGAGGCCATCGCCACCCTTGAACGCGCAGTGGCCCTGGACAAGGAGCGCGAAGACCTTATCGGAACCCTGGTGCAGCTCTACCGCAACCAGGGCGACTACGCCAACGCCGTGAAGTGCGTCGAGCGGCTGGAGCAGCTGGAGGGCAAGACGGCACGGCTGTCGTACGCCAAGAGCGAGATTTACACCCAGCAGGGCAACAAGCTGGCTGCCATTGCCGAGATGAAGGCTCTGGCCGACCAGTATCCCAACGACATGAGCTACCGTGGCATGTACGGCGAGACACTGCTCAACAACGGCGAGGCCGACAAGGCCTACGAGGTGTTCAAGGGCATCTGCAAAGAGGAACCCGACAACCTCAACGCGCTGGTGTTCATGCAGAACTACTACCACACCACCGGGCAGCAAGACAAGGCCGACACGCTTGCGCTGAACATCCTGACCAACAGGGACGCCACAGCCGACCTGCGCAAGACGGTGCTGTGGCAGTGCATCAGTCACAACGAGGAGCAGGGCGGCGACAGCACGAAGATTCTGAACCTGTTCCGCCGCGTGCTCGCCACGCCGCAGACCGACGCCACCATGGCCGAGCTTTGCGCCAGCTACATGAGCATCAAGAAAATGCCCGAGGACACCATCGCCGCCATGCTGCGGAGGGTGCTGGACATCGAGCCTGACAACGCGGCGGCACGCACCAGGCTGGTGGCCTACGCATGGGAGCGTGACAGCATGCAACAGGTGGTCGGACTGTGCAAGGCCGGACGGCAGTACAATCCAGACCACATGGCTTTCTGCTACTTCGAAGGCATAGCGCACTACCGGCTTGGCCAGGAGGCCGAGGCGGAGGGCGCCTTCAAGGCGGCAGTCAGCACGGGAGGCAAGGAAGCCGACACCGACATGATGTCTGACTGCTACGAGCTGCTGGGCGACCTGCTCTACAAGCAGGGGGCGCGGCGCGAGGCTTTCGCAGCATACGACTCGTGCCTCCAGTGGAACCCGGACAACGTGGGATGCCTGAACAACTACGCCTACTATCTGAGCGAGCTGAACACCGACCTTGACAAGGCGGAGCGCATGAGCGCGAAGACCATTGCAGCCGAGCCGGAAAACGCCACCTACCTGGACACCTACGCCTGGATACTCTTCCTGCAAGGCAGGGCCGCCGAGGCCCGCGTCTACATCGACCAGGCCATCAAGAACGACACCACTGACGACCATGTGGTGACGGAGCACGCCGGCGACATCTACGCAGTCACCGGCGACACGGCCCGCGCGGTGGAGCTGTGGAGGCAGGCGGCATCCAAGGCAAGCCCGGCAGGAAAACTGCTGCTCCAGAAGATAAGGAAACGCAAATATATAGCACCAAAATACAAAAGACAGAAAAGATGAAAGTTATCAAGACTTTGGCCGCAGCGGCCCTCGCACTGCCGCTCATGCTGACCTCGTGCCGCACTGCCAAGACTGTCGAGAAGCCGGCTGTCGTGGCCGACTCCACGAGACAGGCCGGGCGCGAATTGTTGGAGAAAGTGTCGGCCACGGCGCACAACTGGCAGTTCGTAACCTCGAAAATCAAGTTCAAGGTGGAGTTCGGATCGCAGGAAATCAGTCTCACAGGCAATCTCAAGATGAAACGCGACGACGTGATACGCCTCCAGCTGATGGCCTTTGGCTTTGTGGAGGCCGCGCGTCTGGAGTTCACCAAGGATTACGTGCTGGTGATGGACCGCATCAACAAGCAGTATCTCAAGGTGCCCTATAACCACCTGGACTTCATGCGCAACAGCGGCATCAACTTCTACACCCTCCAGGGGCTTTTCTGGGGCGAGCTGTTCGCACCGGGCCGCTCCAAGGTGACGGCAGACATGATGGGCGACTACCACACCGACCAGAGCGGCGACAACGTCATCATCAGCCTTGACGGCAGCGACAAGCTGTCGTACCGCTGGCTGGCGGACAAAGGCTCCATGCTCATCCGAATGGCCAACGTGCGCTACCTGGACAAGTACCACGGCAACTCGCAGCTCAACTGGGACTACACCGAGTTCAAGGAACTGTCGGACAAGCCGTTCCCCTCTCGCCACGCCATCACGCTCACCCTGCCCAAGAAGGAGGTGAAAATCAACCTCACGCTCAACTACCTGGGCCACGAGAGCGACTGGGAGACACGCACGCCGGTGTCAAGCAAGTATAAGGAAGTGGACGTAGACTACATCCTGCGCCGCCTGATGTCAATGTGATGATGGGGAGAGGACGCATCAAGCTGCTTGCACTCTGCCTGGCGCTGACGGCCGCCTTAGGCTCTGCACAGACTCACACCACGCAGCGACGTAAGGCCGCTGCCACACAGCAGGCGCGCAAGCGGACAGCCACAAAGAGCCGGAGCACACTGAAGAAAGTGGCCAGGCGGGGCACGGAGGCCAAGCCCAGGCGCAAGCAGGCCAAGGCCAGGGGCGGAACTTCAATCAAGGGACTGAAGAGCCAGAGCACGCAAATCAAGAAGAACATCAGGGAGCAGGAGCGGAGGCTGCGCTCCAACGAGCGCAGCGTGAAGAAAAGGCTGCAAAACCTGATGGTCATCAACACGGAGATAGCCGACAAGCGGAAGGCCATTGACACCATTCGCCACGACATCAGCCGGCTTGACGGCAACATTGTCAAACTGGACGGACAGCTGGACGAACTGCAGCGCGAGCTGGACGACCGCAAGCAGAAATATGTGAAGTCCATGCGGTATATGCACCGCAACCGCTCGCTGCAGAACCAGCTGATGTTCGTGTTCAGTGCCAGGAACTTCACCCAGATGTTCCGCCGCATGCGCTTCATGCGCGAGTATGCCACCTACCAGCGGGTGCAGGGGGAGATGGTGAAGAGCAAGCGCGCACAGGTAGAGCAGAAACGCCGGCAAATCACCTCGGCCAAGCAGCAGAAAGGCGTGCTGCTCGACCGCGGCATCCGCGAGCACCGCACACTGGAAGGCAAGCAAGTGGAGCAGCAGAAAGTGGTGACCTCGCTGCAGCGCGAGCAGAAGACCATACAGCGGATTATCGCCGAGCAGCGGAAGAAAGACGAGGCCATCAACGCCAAGATTGACCGCCTGGTAGCCATCGAGGTGGAGAAGGCGCGGCAGCGTGCCATCGCCGAGGCGAAACGCAAGGCGGAGAAGGAGGCTGCGCGCAGACGCGCCGAGGAACTGGCGCGCAAGAAAGCGGAGGCCGAGGCTGCCGCCAAAGCGCGCGCGCGCCGCATTGCCGAGGCCAGGGCGCGCGAGGAGCGGCTGAAGGCCGAGGCCAGGGCGGCGGCCAACAGGTCGGCCAGGGAGAGGCGCGCCGCCGAGGCTGCCGCGCGGGAAGCGGAGCAGGAACGCCGCGAGACGGAGCGCAGGGCAAGGCAGGAGGCCAAGGCCCACGAGCGCGAGGTGGCCGAGGCACGCAAGTCGACAGCGCAGATGTACACCGCCGATTCGGAAGACCGCCGCATCAGCGGCAGCTTTGCGAGCAACCGCGGACGGCTGCCCGTCCCTGTGGCCGGGTCCTACCACATCGTGAGCCACTACGGGCAGTACAACGTGGAGGGACTGAAGAATGTGCGGCTTGACAACAAGGGCATCAACATCCAGGGCGCTCCGGGCGCACAGGTGCGCAGCATCTTCGATGGCGAGGTGACCGCCGTGTTCAGCACCGGCGGCGGCTCGTGGGGCGTGCTGGTGCGCCACGGCAGCTACATCTCTGTCTATTGCAACCTTGGCAGGGTGGCTGTCAGCAGGGGACAGAAGGTGTCCACGCGGCAGGCCCTGGGCACAGTGGGCGCGGAGAACATCCTGCAGTTCCAGCTGCGCCGGGAGAAGGCGAAGCTCAACCCCGAGGCCTGGCTGGGGCGGTAACCAAAACAAGTGAAGCAATGAACAAACTGATTATTTTCCAAAACACGCTGTTGAACTTTATCTTGTTGGTCAGAGTCGTTGAACCCATTGTGGAGGACAATGACACTGTCTTTTATATATCCTGTGGGCTTTTCTTCATCGCCGCGCTTGCACTTGCCGTGTCTGTTGTTTATGGAGTCAAGAAAAACCGCAGGCAGTACCAACTTTCCTTGATAGACGATACAAACAGTTTCTACAACCTGTTTGCCATTTCCATTGCGGGCTTGTTGGTTGACTATTCGGTGGGGCTGCACAAAGAGGCACTCTTCTGGTGGATGGTCATTGCAGCCGATGTGGTTGTGCTCATCTTGTCTATGCGCATGAGACGCATGTCCGATGAAACCGACAAACAAGCAGGGCCAAAGTTCTAAAGTAGCCAAAGCAATAGTAAGTGCCGCCTATTCGCAATATTCGGGCCGCTTCTTTTATCCATTTAAGAGACCATTTAACCCAAATCGGTCATTAGACCGAAATAGGCAAAAAAGTGAGAAGTCTTCCCTCTTTCCGCCCCTTGTCACTGTTTCTTCCGGCATCTTGCTGCCGTAAGTG
>CALBLK010000022.1 GCA_937895845.1 uncultured Prevotella sp.
GGCACTCGGCAGTGCGAAAACAAGCTTTCACTGCACTCGCTGGCACTGACTTTGCATAAGTCAGGCGGCACTCGGCAGTGCGAAAACAAGCTTTCACTGCACTCGCTGGCACTGACTTTGCCCCAAAATAAAAGTAGGACTATGGACTTAAGAAGCACGGCTTGCCTCATGATGGTGTCACTCATGGCTGCGGCATGCGGAGGAAACAGCCAGAAAGGCGACGCGGAAACATCGGATGGCAACATGGCCATCTCAACAGAGAAAAACGCGAAAGGAGACTCTACGCTCTACGGACTGGCGTGCGACGGCTGCACGGACTCCATCATTGTGCTGCTGCCCAACAGCGGTGGCGACCCTGACACTTTCGACATTATCAACGCCACGCTGCGCAGACAGGTGTTCGGAAAGGCGCGCATCGGTGACAAACTGGCCGTGACTGTCAATCCGGAAGACTCGGGGGAGGCGCTGAAAGTGATTGACCTTGACGTGCTCAAAGGCAGCTGGTGCTTCAAGCAGATGCCGAAACTGCGCAACATATCAAAGATGCCAAAGCGCCTGCAACGGCGCATATTGGAGGAGATGAGCGACTCGGAAAAGACTGCACTGCTTGTCCCGCGGGAGGTGGGCTACCAGTTTAAGCGCGAATATACGGTGCTTCCCATCGGCAATATTCGCCACGCGAGCACCACTGACGACCAAAGCATGGTTGAATATACACCTATCGCCCTGTACAGCGAGTGGCGTATATTCAACGGAAAGATTATTCTCAAGAAGGCCATGCCCGCAATGGCTAACGCTGGTCCAGACAAGCAAAGGAAACCACGCGAGATATGCGACACGGCAGACCTTGTGCTCCTGCAGGCAGACTCGCTTGTGCTGCGCTTCAAAGACGGAGACAAGAGTTTCTACCGAAAACGGAAACAATAGGGTCACCTGCGTGGACAGGCCTGGTAGGCAGCGAGCCGCCGCGCGGCCATGGCAGCATACTTGGTGCCCGGACGCCCGTAGTTGGCAAAGGGATAGATGCTGATGCCGCCACGCGGGGTGAAGAAGCCGGTCACCTCGATGTACTTGGGGTCCATCAGTTTCACCAAGTCTTTCATAATCACATTGACACAATCCTCGTGGAAGTCGCCATGGTTGCGGAAACTGAACAGGTAAAGTTTGAGGCTCTTGCTCTCCACCATGCGCTCGCCGGGCATGTACAGAATACGTATTTCGGCAAAGTCGGGCTGTCCGGTAATGGGACAGAGCGACGTGAACTCAGGGCAGTTGAACTGCACCCAGTAGTCATTGTCGGGATGTCTGTTGACAAATGTCTCAAGCACCTGCGGCGCATAGTCGGTCAAATACTGTGTTTTCTTTCCAAGGGCATGAAGCCCCTCATCGTTTCTTTCTGACATACTTGTTTCTAAATTATCCCAAATCGGTCATTATACCGAAATAGGCAAAAAAGTGAGAAGTCTTCCCTCTTTCCGCCCCCTTGTCACTGTTTCTTTCGGCATCTTGCTGCCGTAAGTGTTTCGCCATAGCCCGCTATGCCTTCAACACTTACGTGGCAAGCTGCACGAAACAAACAGCAACCCGGGACGAAATCTAATGACCGATTTGGGATTATTATGATGTTCCTGCTTTGCTGCCTCTCCGCGTCTCACGGAGAGAAAAGACCTGTGCATCAAGCCCAATCGGCCATAAAGCCGGTTGGGCTAAAACTTAAACACGCCATATTTGATGTCCTGGTCATAGACATCAACGCCCTCGCGGCGCTTGGTAAAGGCCACAACACGAATGGTGACGGGCAGAACGACTATCTCGTAGAGGGTCTTGAGCACTATCTGCGAGATGATGAGCGAGGGCATTTCGCTGAGCGGAACCACTCCTGACAGGGCCAGGGGAAAAAACACCAGCGAGTCGGCGGTCTCACCGAAGACGGTGCTGGCAATGGCCCTGAGGGAGAAATGGTGCCCGTTGGAGCAGACTTTCATTCGGCTCATCACGTAGGCATTGATGAACGAGCCTACCAAAAAGGCGAGAAACGAGGCAGCCGCAATGCGCGGAGCAAGTCCGAAGACCGCGTGAAAGCCGGCCTCGTTGTTCCAGTAAGGAGCACCCGGGACGGCATCGGCAATGGCACCGAACACGACAAAAACCAGGTTCATGGCAAAGCCAAGCCAAATCAGCTGGCGGGCGCGGCCATAGCCCCACACCTCACACACACAGTCATTGATGATATAACTCACGGGGAAGACGAGCAAACCGCCTGTGATGTTGACAGGTCCAAACGCAATTTGTTTGGTTTCCAACACATTGGCGGTAATCAGAAAGACACAGAAAAGCACGCTCATCATCATAAAAAGCATTGACACCTGCTGCGATGAGGGTGCTGCGTTGCTTGAATTTGTTTGTTGTTTCATTGTTCTTGTTTTTATTTAGACAGTCTTCATTCAAAGGGGAAGCCCATGGTCTGGGGCTGACCGCCTTTCTGTCTGAGGAGGTTAGACAAGCACTCCTCATTCGCCGGCGACAAAACGGCCGGCACGGCTCTTTAATTTTTCTTACGTTTGTGTGCCAAAATCACTTCACGGATTTTGAACACCCACCCAGGCTGGAGGGCCGTCACGCCGCTTCCACCTTACAATAAGCATGATGCCGGGGGATGCGCCAGGCACAACCGGCGCATCCCCCGGCGAGTGCTATTCGTCATAATAGGCAAAGGTGTAAGTCACCTTCGTTCCGTCAGGACGTGTCACTGCGAGCGTTCTGACGCTCTTATCCGTGTTGAGTTTGGTGTCTACCGTGTAGTTCCCGTCTGCCGTCGAGGCCCCTTTAAGCACCTTGCTGTTGCGCGTGTGGCGGAAGAAGCAGAGCAGGTTGTAGGGATTGCACTCCTCGATGCCCAGCAAGAGCTGGTTGACATCGATTGACTGGTAGCGGTTGTCGTAGTCGCTGTAGCTCAGCTTCATCTTCACAGTGTTCACCGAGCCGTCGGCCTTGCGGCGCTGATATCTCAGGCTGTCGGCGCAGTGTTCGTTGTCTCCGCCAAACTTTTGGTTGAGGAACAGCAAAGACTGGGCGTTATACTCGCCGTTCGACTTGCTCTCCTTGACCATAAAGGCAGTCTGCACATAAAGGTCAGACTGAGTGGTCACGCCGAACGTGTCGGTCTCAGAGCACAGATTGCTTTCAGCCATTTGGAAACCCATGTCATATTTGGCCTTCAGCACAGAGGCGCCCGTGCTCACATGCATCACCGAGTCAGACGCGTAAGTGATGTGCAGGTCACGGAGCACTGTGCCGTTCTTCGTCATCTTCAATGCGCTCACGCAGTCGTTGCCGTCATACTCCAGCTCGATCAGGCTTCCGTCGTCTCCGGTGACCGTCTTCACCAAAGGCGACCCGCCCATGCTGCCATCGCCTCTGGTGGCATACTGGAACAGGCCGAAGGAAGCGGTCACATCAGTGTCGTCCTTGTCTTGCAGCTTATACTTGGCGTAGCGCCACTGCCCCGTTGTGTTGGGCTTGCAGGTGACATTGATATAATACCAATAGCCACCAACACCCTGGGTCTTATCAAACGTACACCAGTCCACGCCCTCGGTCTTGGTCACATTCCAGTCGCCATAGGCAAGGAATGTCACAAAAGTCTTGGGTGTGTTGGCATAGACTGTCTCTGTCTCCAGGCCATCAAAGCCATGAAAAGTCGTGGGCTCTGCACTTCCGATAAAACTGTCACACGAAGAGAGCAGTGCCACCGATACTGCCGTCATACCTAAATAACCAATGATTCTATTCATAAGCACTTGTGTTTATTCGTCGTTCAAAAAAGCGTCCAACGACCGCCGCTCCTTCTTGGTGGGGCGGCCTGTGCCCCGGGCACGGTCAACAAATCCGCTGATACGGTTCATCTCCAGCAGCTCATACTGGTCAGCCGTTGTCACGTTCTCGTAGATTTCGGGCAGGAACTTGGCGCCCACCCGCATTTCAATAGCCTTGAGGACCCTGTACGAATAGGTAACGGGCGACTTGCGCACAGCCACCGTTTCGCCCTCCTTGACCATGTGCGAGGGTTTCACCCCCACCCCATTGATGGTAACCCTGCCGTTCTTGCAGGCATCAGCGGCCATTGAGCGTGTCTTGTAAATGCGCGCAGCCCACAGCCACTTGTCTATCCGAGCCTCTTCCATCATTTTTTCTTGTTAAAGGCATTCATGGTGAAATCGACACCGGCAAGCACAAAGCTCTTGATGATGTCGCAAGCGGTCTCGATCTTCGGCTCCAGCACCTTGAGCTCTTCCGCACTGTAACGGCCAAGCACCCACTCTACCTGCATGCCCCGGGCGAAATCATTGCCTATCCCGACCCGCAGCCTGCTGTAATGCTCGGTGCCCAGCACCTGCTGGATGTGCCCGAGTCCGTTGTGCCCGGCGTTGCTGCCCGATGGCTTCAGGCGAAGCGTCCCGAGCGGCAGGGAAAGGTCGTCAACCACAACGAGCAGATGCTCAAGGGCGATGTTCTCCTTGTTCATCCAATACCTCACGGCGTTTCCGCTGAGGTTCATATAGGTGCTCGGCTTGAGCAGAAAAACCTTGCGCCCCTTCACACTTGTCTCGGCAACAAAGCCGTAACGTTTGTCGTCAAAAACAATATTGGACGCTTTGGCGAAAGCGTCCAATACCATGAATCCTGTGTTGTGGCGGGTTCCGTCGTATTCGTCACCGACATTCCCCAACCCAACAATCAAGTATTTGTCCATAACACGGAGTCTGTCAAGTTTATGTTTCACCAGCCATCCGGCCCCTGCCGGAAATGCTGTTAGCTGGCAGCGGTGTCAGCAGCAGCGGCAGACCTTGACGCACGGGTTGTCTGTACGGAGCATACAACGACCTCTGCGGGAGTGACAATCTCCAGCCCCTCGAAGCTCAGCTGGCCCACCTTGATGCTCTTGCCCAGCTGGAGGTTGGTCACATCAATGTCAAGACGCTCGGGAATGGCCTTGTAGGGCGCCTTCACGTTAATCTTGCGGATAGAGAGGTTGATGCGGCCACCGTCGCGGACACCCTGGGCCAAACCGTTCAGCTTCACAGGAATGCCTATCACGATGGGCTTCTCATCGGTCACCTCATAGAAGTCTACATGCAGCAGGGTGTCTGTAACAGGGTGGAACTGCAGCTCTTTCAGCACAGCCTTGTGCTCAACGCCGTCGATATTCAGGTTTACCACATACACATGAGGGGTGTAGATGACATTGCGGAGCTCGGACATCGGGGCGACAAAAGCCATGGCCTTGGGCAGACCGTTCTCGTCCTTCGCCTCTCCGTAGATGTTGCAGGGAACAAGCCCTTGCTTGCGGATTTCCCTCGAAGCCTTCTTACCTACCTCGGTACGCGCTGTACCTTTTACGTTAATCTCTTTCATAATTTAAATGTGTTACTCTAAAATTAAGTTGTTCTGTTTGTCTTGCCTAATTCACCATCACACGAAAATAGAATCGAGTGCTTGAAAAAGCGGTGCAAAGGTATATATTTTTATCGTACAATACAAAACATTTAGTCCTTTTTAACCCAAATCGGCCATTGGGCTCCGCCGCTGGTTGCTGTCCGAAACAAGCAGTGACAAGGGGCGAAAAGATTGGTGCAAGCCCAATTCACAGCCTTTTTGTTCCAAAGACCGACTTGGTTTTAAGGACGCTTGCCTGGTTTTTCATTAAGAATAATAAAAAAAAGCAATTATTCAACCCATTTCTTGCCACATCGCGCTTTTTTGCCTAATTTTGCAAGCGTTGGATGCCTGGATACGGTTGAACGGCGATTGGAGAATCAACAAAAGCATCAAGACGATTTTAGAAAAGATTAAACATGATCAATCGAGAACTGATTAGAGTTAAGGTAGTCCAGTTAACCTATGCGTACTATCAGAACGGCAACAAGAACATTGACACTGCTGAAAAGGAACTGTTTTTCAGCCTTTCAAAATCATACGACCTTTACATTTATTTGCTGGCGCTGATCGCTGCCATCAGCAAAGAGGCCCGCCGCCACCTGGAGGTGGCTCAGGCCAAGGCCCGCCGTGACGGCACGGATGCCCCCTCCACACGTTTCGCCTACAACCGTTTTGCCCTGCAAGTCGAGGAGAACGCAGAGCTCAACAGCTTCATGGAAAACCAAAAGATGTCGTGGGACAGCAAGCCCGAGTTTATCAAGCGCCTCTACAATCAGATTATAGAAAGCAAGATTTACAAGGATTACATGGAGAGCGAGGAAGACTCCTATGCCGCCGACCGTGAGCTTTGGCGCAAGATTTACCGCACACTCATCCAGGAGAACGAGCAGCTTGACTCCATGTTCGAGGACATGAGCCTCTATTGGAACGATGACAAGGAGATAGTGGACACTTTTGTGCTGAAAACCATCAAGCGCTTTGAGGAACAGAACAAGGACAAGCAGGAGTTGCTGCCCGAATACGACAGCGAGGAGGACAAGGACTTTGCCCGCAGGCTCTTCCGCGCGACAATCCTCAATGCAGATGACTACCAGCACTACATGAGCGAGGTCTCGCAGAACTGGGACTTCAACCGGCTGGCCTACATGGATGTGGTGATAATGCAGATAGCCATTGCCGAGATGATGACCTTCCCCAGCATTCCCATCAGTGTGACCATCAACGAATATGTTGACATCGCCAAACTTTACAGCACGCCACGCTCGGGCGGCTACATCAACGGTATGCTTGACACGATAGCCCACCATCTGATAGACGCTGGAAAGCTGATGAAGCATATGGAGGACAGGCACAAGGAAAAGGTGCAAGTGCCAGCAGAAAAGAAGAGCACATCCGAACAATCCAAATAACACCAAATATTAATTTCCATCACAATGACAACAGTTATCCTTGCTGCACAGGCAGCACAAGGCGGCGGTGGCCTGAGCATGATTATCATGATTGTGGCCATGTTCGCCATCATGTATTTCTTCATGATTCGCCCCCAGCAGAAGAAGCAGAAAGAAATCCAGAAATTCCAGAACTCACTGGCCGAAGGCACGCAGGTTATCACCGGTGGCGGCATCTACGGATCAGTGAAGCGCATTGACCTCGCCACAAACACCGTTGAGGTGGAGGTGGCCAAGGGCGTGGTCATCCGCGTAGACCGCAGCTGCGTCTATAAGGACATGGCCAGCACCAGGGCTCAGGCAAAGTAAACCATGGGCATTGTTCGCAGGACATACACCACAGTCAGAAATTTCTTGTTCAGCTGGCTGAACAAGGATTTTCTGATTTTTTTGTTCTTTCTGATGCTCTCGGGCATCTTCTGGCTTCAGATGACCCTTAACGAGACTTACGAGAAAGAGTTTCTCATTCCTGTGAAAATCACGGGTGTGCCTAAGAACATTGTGTTTACCACCGACGACAACGACACCGTTAAAGTCACCCTGCGCGACAAGGGCCTCCAGCTCATCAGCTATATGTACGGCGAGCGCCTTCACGCCCTGGCATTCAATTTCAAGACCTATGCCCGCAATGGCGGGCGCGGTTCGATTCCCTCCCTTGACATCCAAAAGGCTGTTTACCAGCAACTGTCAACCTCAACGAAGATAATCGCCGTGAAGCCGGACAAGGTGGAGTTTTTCTACAATTACGGCCAGCACAAGCGGGTGCCGGTGAAATTGGCGGGCAACGTTGTGCCAGAGAGCCTGTATTTCATCTCTGGATACACCTGCCAGCCGGAAAGCGTTGATGTGTATGCCATCCAGGGGCAGCTGGACAGCATACACATGGTTTACACCGAGCCGCTTAACTACACCAATTTCCGCGACACACTGACCGTAAAGTCACGCCTTTCTGCCATCCACGGAGCCAAGATTGTGCCACGTTCGGTGACCTTGCGCTTCTATACTGATGTGCTTACAGAAGAGAGCATTGACGACGTCCCCATCCAAGGCATCAATATGCCTGAGGGCAGGGTGCTGCGCACATTTCCGTCAAAGGTGACGGTCAGCTTTGTCACGGGCGTGAGCATCTTCCGCCGGATAGGCCCAGAAGACTTCAAGGTTGTTGTCGACTATGAGGAGATTAAGCGCAAGCCATCTGACAAGTGTACGCTTCACCTGCGGCATGTGCCCCACGGGGTGACACGCGCCAAGCTGAGCATCCAGGAAGTGGACTACCTCATTGAGGAGGAGTAGTATTTCAAACGCAGCAAGGAATGGGCACACAGGTTAAGATTGGCATCACGGGCGGCATTGGCAGTGGCAAGAGTTATGTCTGCCAGCTGTTGCGGCAGCGGGGTATTGAGGTTTACGACTGTGACAGCGCTGCCAAGCGTCTGATGCGCACATCGCCCGCACTCCGCCAACAGCTGTGCCAGCTCATCGGCCCGCACGCCTATACGGACAGCGGACCTGACAAGGCGGCTATTGCCACTTTTCTGCTGGCCTCCAAGGACAATGCCCGCGCTATCAACGCCATTGTCCATCCGGCTGTGGCCCGCGACTTCGAGCAGAGCGGGCTGCGGTGGATGGAGTGTGCCATCATGTACGAATCGGGCTTCAACAGGCTGGTCGACAAGGTGGTGGCTGTCATCG
Source organism: uncultured Prevotella sp. (assembly GCA_937895845.1). Taxonomy (GTDB): domain Bacteria; phylum Bacteroidota; class Bacteroidia; order Bacteroidales; family Bacteroidaceae; genus Prevotella. The sequence goes on from CALBLK010000022.1 coordinate 8,580, forward strand.
CCCCTCTGTCCACACGCATCGGCAGGATTGTCAGGCGTGACCACATCTCTCCAGAAAAGGCTCGCGAATGGATTGCCCGGCAATGGCCACAGGAGCGGGTGGCCGCCCTGGCAGACTTTAAGCTTCATAATGGCGATGGCGACAGCGTGGCGCTCGAGCTTGACCGCTGTCTCAGGGCACTCGGTGCAGGGCAAGCAAGCGGCCTTGCTGACGCGGCAAGCAAACAGCAAGAAGAATTTATCAACAGATAAGAAACAATCATAACAAGCAACAACATGTTACAGACAATTTTAGCCATTTCTGGCAAGCCCGGACTCTACAAGCTAGTGTCGCGTGGCAAGAACAGCCTCATTGTCGAGGCACTTGATGAAACCCACCGCCGCCAGCCGGCCTTTGCCACAGACCGTGTCACCTCACTGGCCGACATAGCCATGTTCACCGACACAGACGATGTGCCTCTCTACAAGGTTTTGGCCAGTCTGCGTGACTTGGAAGACGGCAAGGTGTCAGCCTTTGACTACAGGAAAGCCCCAGCCGGCGAGCTGCGCGAGTATTTTGCCAAAGTGCTGCCAGAGTTCGACCGCGACAGAGTTCACAACAGTGACATCAAGAAACTCATTCAGTGGTACAACATCCTGATTGCCAACGGCATAAGTGACTTCGAAAAAGACATGGCACCCACCGAGGGTGACAACATTGACAACCGCAATAGCGAGGAGGCCGGCAGCGAGGAGTAACAGGCCAGCTTTCACACATCTATACAGTGCAAGCGGGGAGCGACTGGCAGTCGCTCCCCGCTTGCACTGTATATGTGATGCCCTGCATTCTCAGAAACGGCCGCCAAAGCCGCCTCCACCGAAGCCACCGCCACGACCACCGCGGCCACCGCGATTGCCACGGCCCTCAGGCCCGCCAGGAGGAGGCATTCCCGGCCCCCTTCTCATCTCCCGCCGCGCCTCCTTGCTGCCAAAGAGGTTCATGCGGTAGATGACATGAAGCATGGCATAGTTCGTGATTGAGTTGTACTGCGTGTCGCTTCGCTGCATCGCAGAAATAGAGCGGCTGAAGTTCGACTGTCTCTGCAACAGGTCATAGAACTGAAGCGTAAACGTAAGGCTGTTGCCCCTGAGGAAGCTCTGGCTTATCTGCGCGTTCCATATCAGTTCGTTGGTATTCACCGAAGCGTCATTGTAGCCCCGGCGACTGTTCATGTTGAGGTCAGTGGCCAGTGTCATGTTCCATGGCAGACGAACGTTGGCGTTAAATCCATACGAATAGTCCCAGGTGTCAAGGTTGGCCGTTGGCTGCAGCTCATTGCTGGCATGCCTGTATCTCACCGAGCCATTGGGTTCAACCTCCAGCCAGTCGTTGCGGAAACTGAAGCCCAGCCGCTCGTACAGTTGCAAGTCCTTGGTGTAGTTTTTCTGCGAGGACGAACTTCTGTTCAGGGTGACATAGCCCACGTTGTTGGCATACCTCACCTCTGAGGTTGAGTTCATGCTGAAGAACCCCGCCGTGTCAATGGCCGTGTTAAACATCACGTTGCCCTGGATGTTCCAGTTGCCGTTGATGTTCACGGGTTGCGTTGTCCGTCCGCCAGTCTCGGGATGGTAGGTTACCATGTTACTGATGGAGTTGCGTGTTGTCTGGTAGTTCAGAAACACGCTGACAAACTGCTGGCGGCTCTGTATATAGTTGTTGTAGTTGGCCCACAGGCGGTTGGTGAACGCCGGTTTCAGGCCCGGGTTACCCTTTGTCACGTAGAGGGGGTCGCTGTTGTCGCTGATGGGCAGCAGCTGGGTCATGCTGGGCTGGCTTGTCGTTCCGCGGTAGTTCAGGCGCAACTGGCTCACCTTTGATATTTTCCAGCGGAAATTCACCGTCGGAGTGATGTTGGTAACGTTGCGTGTGGCCACGGTGTCGGTTTTCAGATAGCGGTAGGTGAACTCTGTCCGCTGCGGCATCACCGTCACACCTACATTGAAGTTGTAGGCCTGGCGGATGACGCGGAGCATCAGTTCAATGTCATGGATGTAGTTTTTGTATTGTGAGAACCGGCTCAGGTCACTGTCGTAATAGTCGGTATAAGGGTTGTCCAGCCGTCCGAGATAGCCGCTCCAGTTGCGGTAGCCGTGCCCCACGCCGCCAAAGAAGCCTTCGCCAAGATTGCTGAAGTCATACGTAGAGCGGTCGCTCTTGGTGTATTTGTATTGGAACTCATAGCTGAGCTGAAGGAACGTGGCCTTCATGATAGGCTCGCTGTAAGTGAAGCGGCCGCTGTAGTTGTAGTTCTTCTGCGGAGTAAGGTTATAGCGGTTGGTCTGATAGGTTGAATCGGGCCTGGGGCGGTTCTCGTTCTCGTAGATGTGCACATCATTCATCGACAGGCTCTTGCTGTCATTCTTGCTGTAATTGCCTTGCACCTGCACCGTGAGGTTGCGCCCCTTGTTGCCCAGTCTGCGGTTGTATTGCAGCGTTCCGCCAACATTCTTGTTTTCCGAGTATGACAGCGAGCGGTTGGCCCGGCTGTTCACCATGAGCTGCTTCTCGTCCATGATGTCAAAGGCCTCCTGCGACAACGGTTCGGCTGCGTAAAGGTAAGGGTCTTCGATAAATGTGGCCGACTGCCCATAGGAGAAGCCGTCACTGGTGGAAAAGCTCAGCGTTGGCCGGAACGAAATGTTGGTCATGGTGTCGGGTGTCCACTCCAGCCGCATCTGCGCATTCCAGTTGTTTCCACGCGAATAGCTTTGGTTAAGACTGTTTGAAAACGACCCCTGCGTGTTCACAAAGCTTTCGGTCGATGATTTGGTCCTCGTGTCGCCATCGGAGTGGTTCCACCTCACGCTGCCGTCCAACTTGAGGACATCTTTCTTCTCATAGTTCATGTTGACACCCAGCATTTTCGAAGAGTTCAGTCCGCCACGTCCACCGCCAAAGCGTCCCCCTCCTCCGGGGAACCCCCTGTCGCTCACGTTGTTGGCGTTGCCAAAAGCCATCAGGCGGAGCTTGCTGTCAAACCGCGCCGCCATGAGCCTTGCCGCATAGCGGTTCTCCGTGCCGGCCGAAACGTCATTGTTGGTAAAGAAGCCCTTGTTCATCCCCTTTTTGACGCCAAAGTCAAGCACGGTCTGCTCGTTGCCATCGTCAATGCCGCTCACCCTGGCCAGGTCGCTCTTCTGGTCGTATGCCTTGACCCGCTCAACGATAGAGGTGGGCAGGTTTTTCATGGCCGTCTTTGTGTCACCGGTCATAAACTCCTTGCCGTCAACAAGAATCTTCTTCACCTCCTTGCCATTGATGGTAATCTTGCCGTCATCGTCCACCTGCGCTCCGGGCAGCCGCTTCACCAGCTCCTCAACCACCGAGCCCTCGGGCGTGCGGTAGGCTGCGGCGTTATAAACAAAGGTGTCCTCCTTCAGGGTGACCTTGGCTACCTGCTTGGTGATGGTCGCCCCCTCGAGCATGATGGCATCCACCTTGAGCGGCAGCGTGCCCAGTGCCACATTCTTGCCGCCGCTCACGGTGATGTCGCGCGTGTAGCTCTTGAAACCCACACAGGTCACCCTCAGGATATACTTCCCGTCGGCCGGGGCCTTGACAGCAAAGCTGCCGTCAGTTGCCGTGAGCACACCAGCCACCATCGAACTGTCCGTTTTCAACAGCTTGATGGTTGTCGAGGCAAGCGCCTCTTTCGAATCGTCCTCAACAACTTTGCCCGTTATCGTGCGCTGGGCATACGCAGACATGGCCATAACAGTGACGGCCAGCACCAGTAGAAATTTTCTCATATCTTGTTTCCAGTTTTTTATCATTGGCTTTCGGACACCTTTATGACGGCCAAGTGACTGTAAAGTTTAACACGTATGACAAAATTAAATGTATTTTCTACAATTCAAAAGGTTTCTCCTTACGAAGCGACCGTTTTATATGGCTTTTTGCAAGGAATTATGTAACTTTGCCAGCAAGCAAGTTTTTGAGCACCTTACCTATAAATAAATATGGAGAAACAGCAAATCATCCACTCCACCAACCTGGCTGACAGTCTGGGCACGGCCATCGCACAGTGCGCTTGCGACCGCCTGTTTGTTCTTCTTGACGAAACCACCGCCCGCCTCTGCTGGCCGCTGGTCGGCCACCTTGACTGCATGCGAGGGGCGCAAACAATTGTGATTGGCGCCACCGACAGCCACAAAAACATTGAGTCGCTCGGACACGTGTGGACTGAGCTGGGCCGCCTTGGAGGCACGCGCCACTCGCTGCTGGTCAACATTGGCGGCGGCATGGTGACCGACCTCGGCGGTTTTGCCGCTTCAACGTTCAAGCGTGGCATCAGCTATATCAACATTCCCACCACCCTGCTGTCGATGGTCGACGCCTCGGTGGGCGGAAAGACGGGCATCAACTGGAACGGACTGAAGAACGAGGTCGGGGTGTTCAACAACGCGCGCTGCGTGATTCTCGACACAGCGTTTCTCAAGACGATGGACTCGGCCAACCTCTGCTCGGGCTATGCAGAGATGCTCAAGCACGGCTTGATCAGCGACAGCCGGATGCTGGGCGAACTGTTAGGTTTCGACATCCTGTCGCCCGACCTCGGCCAACTGGGCCGAATGGTGGCCGACTCTGTGGCGGTCAAAGAGCGTATTGTACTCGAAGACCCCACCGAGCAGGACATCCGCAAGGCCCTGAACCTCGGCCACACGGTGGGCCATGCCATTGAGTCGCTGGCCCTCCGGCGCAGCCCCATCCTTCACGGCTACGCAGTGGCCTACGGACTGGTGTGCGAACTTTACCTGAGTGCCAAGAAGACAGGTTTCCCCACCGACACGCTCAGACAGGCCGTGAACTACATACACACCCATTACGGCAGGTATGACTTTACGTGCGATGACTATCCTGCGCTCTTGGAACTGATGACGCACGACAAGAAGAACACAGCGGGCACCATCAACTTCACCCTGCTTGGCGGCGTTGGCGACATCCGCATCAACCAGACAGCCTCCAGGGAGGACATCCTTGAAGCGCTTGACTTTTACAGGGAGGGCGAGTGAACAACCGTCCTCCCCGCCCACGCCCCCATGCCCCTCAACGAAGTTTCTTGCTGACTGGCAATGTCATTGACAGCGGGGGGGGCGTCAAGGTGCGCGTCAAGTTGTCAGTCATCAGCTTTGCTGCGGAGTGTCTATAATGAGGCGATGATGGCTTCCCAGTCCTTGGCTGCCCCCTTTCGTTTGAAAGCGCGCATATAGAGCTTGCTCCTTGACGAGGTGAGTGCGGATGACGTGAAGTGCTGGAGCGTGCAGATGGTCTGGTAAGGCACCTTGGCTTTCAGCAGCCAGCAGGTACGCTGGTCGTGGAGACTCATCTTGCACAGGTCGGCCAACTTGTTGTTAAAATCAGGGTATGCGGTGTTGATGGCGTGGTTGAGCTGCGTCCAATCCTTCTCGCTGAACCAAACCTTTCCTTGCGGATTGTTGACCGTCTGCTTGAGACGCGCACCTATCGGACTGTTCTCAAAGGCTGCATCCTCCGGTCGGACAGATGTGGCCTGCATCTCCATCCGCTCGATGAGCAGGTTGTACTTGTCCAGTTTGTATTGCAACTCTTTCCGCTCTTTCCGTATATACTTGACAAGAAACATCACCATGAGACTGACAACCGTGGCAAGCAGCGACAAAAGAACAATGACGTAAGTCTTGTGCTCACTCTCCTCTCGCAGCCGCTCGTTCTCACGTTCCCGGATACTGTAATCATAAAAATCACTCTTTTGCTTGATGGCCTGTATGGAGGTGACTGCAAAGATGGAGTCAACAATCGTCTCGTACAGTCTGAGGTGCCGCTGTGCCAGTCTGAAATCTTCCTGCCGCATGGCATAGTTGGCCAACTCCCTGTGTGCCATCTTTTGTGCGGGAAGAATGCCATACACAGTCAGCTTCCGATAGAAATACAGGGCAGAGTCAATCCTCCCTATCCTTGCATACAGACGTGCAGCAACCGAGAATATGGCATTTCTGTCCTGCTTGTCGTTGTAGTCCAGCCCTTTTCTCAGATAACTCATGGCCTGTCTGTAGTCCCTGCTTCTGACATAGTGGCCTGCCAGCTGTACGGATATGCCAGCCTCCATCTCCGTGTTATGGAGCTGCTGCGCCAGATGCAGCGCTTTGACGAGATAAGACTGTGCGGAGTCTGTCATCTGCTTATTCTCGTATGCAGTGCCGATGTCGCGCAGGGTGAAAACACGTGACAGACTGTCTTTAGTGGCCACACAGCACGAGTCGGCCCTCTTGAACATCTCAATGGCCTTGTCCTCAAGCCAGAGTGCCTTGAAGATATACCCTAATTGGTTGTATGTCCTTCCACGCAACTCGGTGTCCTCTTTGGGAATGGCGTCAAGGGCTTTCTGAAAATAGTCCATGGCCCGGGGATAGTCATTCATTGACTTATAAGTCTTTCCGGCATAATAAAAGGTCTCACTGAGCATCTTACCGTCAGTCCCCCTGCGCTCGCAGAAGTCAATGACAGGGCGGATAAGGGTGTCTGTGGTGAAACCGTGATAACCGAAGACCAAAGCCTTGGCCTTGATGAGCCGCCAGCGCATCCGCTCCTCCTCACTGCCCATGGCGATGGAGTCGGCCAGGCTGGCCAGTATGCTGTCGGACTTCTGGCTGTTGACCGCAGCCATGCTGTCGGCCATGTCAAGTCTGTACTTGAACCTGTGGCGGTCGCACCCCACGGCCATGACAGCCAAGAAGATGATGAAAATAAGGTTTGGCAGGGCACGGACGCGCTTGGTTAAGGAGAAATGGCGGGGTGGTTTCATGCTTGGTGTTGTCATGGATAGAACAGGTTAACTATGAAATTGTTACAAACATAAACAGAAAAACTGACAATATACACATATCATATCTATATTATGGTTGAATCGAACACTATTTATGCAAATCCAACATACACTCTTTTATTTTGAAGCATATTCTTCTTGTAGCACTCGCTCAGCCTCTTGCTTGATTCGCGCCACCTTGTCGGTGGGGTGTTTCACAGAAATCTCAGCAATCCACTTGGCCATTCCAACAACTTTCTCACGTTCCCCCATTTGCCGGTACAGTCTCATGAGTAGTATTTTTGGCGACAGTTTTCCTGGCAACATATAGCAGACTGTGTTCAACTGTCTGACGGCCCCTGCTGTGTCACCGACACAGGCCTTGCATTGGGCCGACCGGATGAGTGTTCCCGGTGCCGAAGTGTATCTCAGTGCCTCCCCATAACAGACCACAGCAGTATGCCAATTTGCATTTTTCTCATGACAGGCTGCCAGATATCGCACTCATTCTGCTGTACGATGTGAGCACATTGCCATCAAACACTTTTTCCGGCCAGTGCTCAATCCACGCGCATGAGCCACCGAAGCATCGGATGGGTTTCACAATGCTGTCAAGGTCGTCATACAGTTCAATCTCTGCGATGTTCCCATGCGAGCCATTGGGAGATATGTACTTGATAAACTTGTACTCCCCGGTGTATTCCAGAGGCAGAGTGTGAAAACGATTCTCTGTGATGCCACTGACCGTTGCTACCACTAATGAGTCCTTGAAGTTGGCATCGTTTGCCACCACTATCACTCCTCTTTCCAACTGGCGGTTATATTTCTTTAGTGTCTCCGACTCCCAGTATTTTCTTGTCACCACAACCTCTCTGGAACTGCCTTCTTTCGGCTTCAGTGTCGTCATCGTTCCATCCTGGTTGAGAATGAAAGGGGCTGCTGTATAATGACGACTGCCATATTGGTCATAAAAGAAAGGAATATAAGCCACGCCCTTGCCCATCCTGTCGAACCTCGCCTTTCCGTCATTCCCTATTTTTGCGAACGCCACCGGTACCCAGTCCCTGTTGTTGAACACACCAAGCAAAAGCCACTTTGCTAAACGTGCTTGCTTGTTGTCAGTCACCTTGACGGTCACATCCGCTGTCTCCACATAGTTATCGGTCACATCCAAGATGCGCTGGCTTTGGAAATACATGGGTAGATGCGCACCTTTGTCCTCGCCTATCTCCTTTAGCCACTCTTGCTTAGTAAATGTCATTCTGTACACCTTTGGCATGGTCAGCTCCGGGCGGTCGTCAAAGTGTGAACCAGGTGTCTCGTTCATTCCCACTGGCAGTGTATAACTGTCATTGACAAACATCACCGCCCACGAGTGACCCATGGAGCGGTTGCCCCACTGTGGAACGAAATCCATTGTTGCCGGTATGCCAAAAGCTCTCAGCTGGGCCACAGTTCTGTATGAGTAGGCTTCGCAATTGCCCATCTTCATTGGTATAAGGTCTTTCAGTGCAAACTCAGGCATGGGCCTGTTGGGATAGTACACCGCGCCGTTGAATCCCTTGTTCAGCCGGTTGTGCATACTGATGGTGTGGTATTGGTTGTGTTGGCGCGTGGGATAGACAGCCACGTCCTGGCCATACTTTTCCATATAGGCTTTTCGCCATTCCGCCACAGGCTCGTGCCCCACCCGGTAGGGCAGAATGTAGTTGCAGAATGTCTCGAAGGACACGTGTCTGCTGTTCTTCTTCCACATCCGATATGCCAGTTCAGTGTTCTCTCGCAGAAAGTCTGCGCTCACACTCTGGCTGTCATACAGCGTGTCACATTCTTCGGGTTCAAAAGGGAAGACTTGCTGTGCCTGCCTGTATGCTGCGCGAAACTGGTCGTTGGTGAATGTGCTATTGCGCTCAAATACATTATTTATATAGGTGTAATACTTGGTCAGGTTGTCACTTCGCAGCGAGAACCAGCCCTCCATATTCTTTTTCAGAAAATCCAAGGCCTTCTGCACCTCCACGCCATCCTTATCCTGTCCCTGTGCCACCAACGGCTGTGACAGGAGTGCCAACGCCAGCAGAAACAAGATACCCTTTTTTATAGCTTTTCTCATGGTTCGTCTTACTTTGGGTGATTATTGTCCTTCCTGCTCGTCCGGTCTTTTTATCAGATGCATCCTGCCATAGTAAAGCTCGATTGTACTCCTTGTCAAGCTGGACTCCGTAGGCACATAGAAGGTGTTGGTTCCAGGCACAATGGTCACCTGGTTGTCATATATCACCCTTTCTTTTTCATTTTTCACAACGATGCGCATGTTGTCAAGAACAGAGTCTGTGGTGATGTTGATAACATCGTGGTCAGAGGTAATCATGATGGGCCTATCCTTTCCATCATAGTCCACTTCCCCATCTATACATTCCTGAGCCATACCGTTTGCTGTACACATCATCAATGCTCCCCAAATGACAATTCTGATTATTTGTTTCATTTTAGTTTTTTGGTTTTTAGTTACAGGTGTCTGTGCCTTTTGGTGATTACAAAAGTAGTCCAGGACTAAAGAAAAACCAAGAAAACGATTGCGCAAAACCTTGCGCAATTTTCAAACAAGGGTGTGATGGGTGTCAAAAGACTGGAAAAGCACAGACAGCAGATGCCGTGTATATACCTCATAATAAGGATGTTATAAATCAGCAACCATTTTCTTGTCTCTTTCTCGAAAAAACGAGATTGAAAGCTCAAAAAAGTGCGATTACAAGATTTGCCTCTCTGAATCAGATTGAGGGTGTAGACAAATACAAAAGCGAATGAGACAAACGGGAAACAGCAGTTCTCCGTTTGTCTCATTCGCAGGGTGGCTTTTCAGCGTGTAAATAGTAAGGGAAGATTATAAACTGAGGTGAAGAGAGTGTCTCTCCTCTCCACACCCAGTCTTGTTTTCCTTGTCAGAACTGTGGATGCTCAGCATTAGTGACATCATCTATTCTTCCGTCTTGCATCTTGACTTTCAGTGTTACGGTTTCTGTCGGTTCTTTACGGCCCCATGTGACACTTTTTGTCACATACTTTACTTGATAAACAAAAGGTTCGATTCTTGTTATTTCCAAAGTTTTGGCTGCATCTTTTGACATTCCGTAGTCATCTGTCAGCAAGTCGTATGCCACACCATTTGCTATCTCATCCTTTATTTCCGCATAGAATTTCTTGGTGCAATATTTTGCGACAAGCGTGTCAGACTGTGGTGAATAGTAATCTTTTGGATCAATATTTACTGCATCACAATATTTTGTGTAGAAGATACGAAGAATGGACAAGTTAGGATCTAACAATGCCCTATTGCCTTGTTGAGACATTATCGTGTCTGCTTGCAATTTCTTATAAGGCTCTGCTGAAGACATTTCCGTTGTCATTGCCAAAAGAAAGGCTATAAATAATGGTATTTTTGTTTTCATATTCATTGTTGTTTTCATATTCATTGTTGTTGTCTGTATATTTTATAGGACGAGTTTTCATATTTTTGTCCAGGAAATTCTTTTTGCTCCACAAAGTCAGAAACCCACTTCGAGCCATTGTAAATATCAATATGCCCATGTACGCTTCCTCCCGGTGCCGGCTGGAAGACCCTAACGCCTCCGGCTTGTGGGACATAGCCGTCTTTTGGAATCTCGCTGAACCCGAGCCCTGTCAATACTGGGCCATACTGCCTAGCGGACTGCGGATATGGCGGTGAGATGCTGAACCCGCTGTTTTGGAGCGCCAGGCGCACCGCTCTCGCGCAATACCCACATTTGCCCTTCACATATTGGGGGTAGGCATGCGCCGTAGCGTAGTCAGCAGCGTTCCTTGCGCTTTTGGTCGCGTCGGGCTTTCCGCTTCCGGGGATTACGCTCCCCGAGCTGCCTCCTCCATTCCCTTTGTTGGAAGTGTCCCCGTTGCCGCTTCCTGTGTCCCCAGTGCCCTCCCCGGTGTCCTTCTTCTGGCAGTTGTGACTTTCGCCACCGGCGGTCACAACAGGGTATTCCTGTCCGCATATTGTGCAGGTCTCCTTTCTCAGAGAACACGTGCTCTCGTGTGCTTCCAGCATGTTCTTGGCCATGTGCTGGCCGCCCCCCCCACTTGCAGTCATACAGGTTCCCGACAACCTCAACGCCGGGCAGCTCCTCGTACATCATCGTCTGGGCCGAAGCCGTGGCCACGCCAACGGTAATTCCGCTTCGGGTGACTGCTATCTGCAAATTTACAAATAGCAGCATGAAGAACAAAGCCCTTTTCATTGTTTTAACATAATCAAAGTCCGTCCTTGCAGGTTGTCAGCACTCAGTGTGACGGCATACACGCCGGCACCCAGATGCGTGTCAATGGCCGTGCGGTGCTCGCCGGCGCCAATCTTTCCAAGTCTGCAAGCATACATAACGGCCTCTCAGGCCACAGCAGGGTCGTATTCAGAATCCCTGCCATGCAGCCGGAGGCCATGACGGCCCCAGCCGCGAGAACAAACATTCTCTTTCTCATCTTTAATTGTTTTTGGTTAATAATAAAAAGTCACATTGTCTGCCTTTGGCTTTTAGGGACAGAACATGATGCCCTTTGGCTGTTGCAAAAATAGGCCGGTGCGGAAGAAAGGCCAAGAAAACGATTGCGCAAAACCTTGCGCAATTTTCAAGCAGGGGCGTAAGGATACAAAAAAGACAGGGAAAGCGCAGACAAATACAAAAGCGCACGAGACAAACGGAAAACTGCGGTTCTCCGTTTGCCTCATGCGCCTGGTGGCTTTTCAGCGAACAAATGGCAAGGCAAGATTAGGGCATCTATTCTTCTTACTTTGACGAGTTTTTCCAGGAATTGTTTGCATATCTCAAGTTTTTTGACGAGTTTTGTATAAAGGTTGTACCTACGATGATGTGGACTTAATGATTTAGACTTCACCAAGTCACTAAAGAACAACGATATGACGGAATATAGTAAATTCATTGATGAACTTCTCAAACCTAAAATTCAGGAAAAAACAGTTGTTTTAGACTTGTTTGCGGGATGCGGAGGGCTATCCTTGGGTTTTGAAGCTGTAGGCTTTAAAACCATAGGATTTGAAATGGTACAGGAGGCTGTTGATACATATAACACAAATCTTAATGGAGAATGCCACAATCAATTTTTGGAAGTAGGCTTTAACTATCCAGAGAGTGACAATATCGGTATAATAATAGGAGGACCACCATGCCAACCTTTCAGTAGGTTCGGCAACCAAAAGGGTATGGAAGATGCCAGAGACGGTTTCCCTGTATTTATAGATGCAGTTCGTCGCATACAACCAAATGTATTTGTGTTTGAGAATGTTGCGAACATCTTAGGACGGCACAGATGGTACTTTGACTTGGTTGTTAAAGAATTGGGTGATTTGGGATATTACATTGACTACAAAGTGCTAAACGCTGTCGATTACGGGGTGCCACAAAGAAGAGAAAGGCTTATATGTGTAGGGCATAGGGCATCGTTTCGCTTTCCAACAATAGAAACTCATAAAAGGACGGTGGAAGAAGCTATCGGCGACACCATGTTGAATCCCGAACCTGAAAGCAAAATCCTTACACCGAGACAAGACGAATACATTGCCGTGTACGAAAAGAAATCACATTGTGTCAATCCGCGAGATTTGTATCCTGACAGGCCTGCACGCACCATCACATGCAGAAATCTGGCTGGAGCTACAAGTGACATGCAGCGAGTGAGACTTGCAGACGGCAGGCGTAGAAGGGTTACAGACCGTGAAGCAGCTCGTCTTCAAACATTTCCCGACTGGTTTGAATTTTCTGGCACAGAAACTAAGAAGTTCTATCAAATTGGGAATGCCGTGCCTCCACTTCTTGCATATAAAATAGCTTTGCAAGTAAAGGCTACATATCACATGGAACAACAAACAAAAGATTATATAAAGAGTAGGACTGTTCCAAACGGTTTATTTGCGATATGAAAATAAAGATACAGGCTGGCACACCAATAAAAGTAAGGAATATGGTGTTCGATATTTTAGATGTATTTCAATCCATAGGAATACCAGTTGAGAATACAGACCGTAAATTAGAACGCATGGCCAAGGCATGCCTTGCAGTTGGAAAAATGAAAAAAGATTTCTCTGAAGCATGTTCCTTTGAAGATGGTTTTACAAGAACACGTGACATTATTGTCTTTGAGAATGAACATCTTGGCGAAAATATCTCGTCTGGCTCGTATGATGATATACGACGACAAGACTTAAAATTGCTAGTTGAGGCTGGCATTGTCGTGAATTCTTCTTCAACTGAAGAACAAGCGACAAACAATCCATCGCGTGGCTATGGTTTAAGCAAATCATTTGCGAATCTGCTACATTCTTTCAGCTCGCCACAATGGAACATCTTTCTAAACGGATTTATAAAAGAAACAAAGTCTCTAAAAGAAGAATTGGAGAAACGCCGTGATTTGCAGAAAGTTCTCGTCACACTTCCAAATGGAAAGGAAATAGACCTGTCCTATGGAGAACACAATGACTTACAGAAAGCTATTATAGAAGTTTTCCTTCCTTTGTTTGGCTTTGGTGCGGAGGTGTTGTATGTAGGAGATACGAAAGATAAATTTCTGCACCTGGAAGAAGCTGAACTGAAGAGAATAAAATTCTTTACTTTAGCACATGAAGAATTGCCTGATGTCATAGCATATAGCCAAGAGAAAAACTTGCTTTATCTCATTGAAGCCTACCATTCAACCGGTGAATGGAATGAAATAAGAGTCAGAAAGGTAAAACGTAAATTGCAGGAATCAGGCTGCACTGCAAATGCCGTTTTCTTCACGGCATTTGAGAACAAAAATACATTCAGACAAAAAGCGAAAGATATAGCATGGGAAACGGAAGTGTGGATAGCAGATTCGCCAGAGCATCTTGTCCATTTCAATGGGTACAAATTCTTAGAATTGCATAAGTGACAAGGGCAAATGCAAGAAAAAGGGCATTCAGCATCACTCAGAATGCCGTCTCTCAGTCCACAGTTAACAGAAGCGGTTTTCCTGCCACCTGCTTGGAAACAGGCATACAGCGGCACCCTGCTGCCGCATAATTTTGTCAGCGTTCGCGAAGCTCGCGCATGAAGTTGGTCACCTGAACAGTGGAGACAAGCTCTCCTCCCCCGTCGGTCACGTCGACATGCCACACATGCAGGTGGCGACGCCGGCTCACAATGCGCGCCCGGGCAGTCACCGTGTCGCCCTCAAGGGCCGGTTTCACATGACTGGCACTCACGCTGATGCCCATGCCAATGAAACCGGGGCAGAGCGCCAGCGAGCCAACCCCGGCCAGCGTCTCGGCCAGGGCCACCGTGGCGCCGCCGCTGAGCACACCAAAGGGCTGGCGGGTGCGCTCGTCCACCCGCATGGTGGCCACACACACGTCCGGCTCGGGAGTGGAGTGGAACGCCATGCCGAGCCGGGTTGAGATGTCGGGCACAGGGCCCAGTTTCCGAATGACAGGCTCCAAGTCCATGCTGCCTACTTGAACAGCGAGTACTCTTCCACCTCCCAGGCGAGCGCGCTTGCGCCAAGGGCGTCACGTTCGCGGGTCTCTAACGACGAAAGCAGCAGTTTCACCTTGCCCTTGATGTTGTGGAACACATTCTGGTTATAAGTCTCCTCTATCGGGTCGAAAAGCCAGTGGCCGGCCTTGGAGATGCCTCCGGCAATGATAATGGCCTCGGGGTCGATCACAGCCGCATAGGAGGCCAGCGCCTTGCCAAGGATTTGGCCTGTGTAGCGGTAGACCTCGATGGACATCGCATCGCCCCGGTCACAGAACTCCTTGATAACAAGCGGCGTGAGATGCGTGCAGTCGCGCATGAGCGTGGGCCTGTCGCTGGCTTCCATCATCTCGCGCGCCGTACGGACGATTCCCTTCTCGGCCACATAGGTTTCCAGGCACCCTCGGAGCCCGCACTCACACTGGCGCCCGTTTTCCACGGCACAGGTGTGGCCCAGCTCGCCGGCAAAGCCATGGGCGCCGAGCACAAACTCCTTGTTGGAGCAGATGCTGTTGCCCAGGCCGTGACCGATGGCCACCACGCAGAAGTTGCGCATGCCGCGGGCGCTGCCATAGGAATGCTCACCCAGCGCGACGGCATGGCTGTCATTGGCCAGCGCCACGGCCAGCCCGAGCCGGTCGCGCAGCATGGCGGCCAGCGGAATAACGCCCTTCCAAGGCATGTTGGGGGAGTTCTCGATGCAACCGGTGCGGTAGTTGCCGCTGGGCACGCTGATGCCCACCGAGCGGATGGTATGATAGCCGCCATTGGCATCGGACAGATTGACGATGGTGTCGCAGAGCTTGTTGACAAAGCTGTTGATATTGGGATAGTCAACCGTGGGGAAATCGGTCTTTGCTATCACGGAACCACGGATGTCCACTATCGCGATGGTGGTGGTTTCAAAGCTAACGTCCACACCAATCACTCTTGATTTGATTATCGCTTCAGCCATAAGTGAGGTATCGTTTAGGTTACTTATACAACAAAGGTATTTATTTTTGCATTGTCATACAAATCACAGGCAAGAAAACATTAGTAATAAACGTTTTTTAACTTTTTGGAATACCCGCCATTTAACAGTTCCAACGCTCAATTCGCACCTTACTTTAGCATGATCTGCTCGCCGGATACAGCATTCAGCGCATCAAAAACCGGCCTTGAAGTACGGCACGCACCACAGTCTTGGCCGCATGGCCGCGCCGGGCGCACCATTTTGGCGGGCCGTTCTGTGCAAATCGCCAAGCAAGACGGTGCGCATGGCATGACCAGACGGTACATTCGGGACTGCGAAACGCACCGTCTGGCGCAGTCACAGTCTGCACACGGTCTACAACATTCCACCTATCCCACTTAAACCCTGTGGCTTGCACTTGCACACGCGAGCGCGAGCTATTTGCAGCCAAATGTCTTTTGTTTTTGAAAAACGCCGTATTTCGAGCACAAAAGGACAGATTTTCACCTATTACATTTAAGAATAAACAAGGATTGTTAACACAAGCACTGGCTAAGGACGAGCGTTCACGGCAAGCGCTCTGTGCGAAAGACACGCGCTGCCTGGGCGGGCGGGCCTGTTGCTCCATCGTGATTATATCAGTAAAATTTGGTTTGGTTCGGAATTATTTATTAAATTTGCACCCAATAACGCCCGCTTTACACGCTTGGCATGGCTTCGTTTCCAAGGGCGGCAAGGGCCATCCACGCTGGCAACGAGCACGGCAAGGAAGAGAAAGGCGGTGGAAAAACGGAGACTTTAGAGACATTTGAAACGAAAAGAAACAAGATAAAAGCAATGAACGTTTTAGAACTGAGCGAACAGGAAATTGGCAGGCGCGAAAGCCTGCAGGAGCTGCGGGCGATGGGCATCGACCCCTACCCCGCCGCCGAGTATCCCACCAACGCATTCAGCACCGACATCAAGGACAGCTTCAGGGATGAGGACGAGCCCAGGCAGGTGTGCATAGCCGGCCGCCTGATGGGGCGCCGTGTGATGGGAAAAGCCAGTTTCGCAGAGCTGCAGGATTCCAAGGGCCGCATACAGGTGTACGTCTCGCGCGACGAGCTCTGCCCCGGGGAGAACAAGGACTTATATAACAAGGTGTTCAAGCGGCTGCTTGACATCGGCGACTTTGTGGGCGTGAAAGGCTACGTGTTCCGCACCCAGACAGGCGAGATTTCCGTTCACGCGCAGGAACTGACGCTGCTGGCGAAGAGCCTGAAGCCCCTGCCTATCGTGAAGTACAAGGACGGAGTGGCCTATGACAAGTTTGACGACCCCGAGCTGCGCTACCGCCAGCGCTATGTCGACCTGGTGGTGAACGACGGCGTGAAGGACACGTTCCTGCAGCGCGCCACCGTGATACGCACCATCCGCCGCGTGCTCGACGAGGCCGGCTACACCGAGGTGGAGACCCCCACGCTCCAGGCTATCGCCGGCGGGGCGAGCGCACGCCCGTTTATCACGCACTTCAACGCGCTCAATGTGGACATGTACATGCGCATCGCCACAGAGCTTTATCTGAAGCGGCTCATCGTGGGCGGCTTCGAGGGCGTCTACGAAATCGGGAAGAACTTCCGCAACGAGGGCATGGACCGCAACCACAACCCGGAGTTCACCTGCATGGAGCTTTATGTGCAGTACAAGGACTACAACTGGATGATGAGCTTCACCGAGAAGCTGCTGGAAACGGTGTGCGTGGCGGTCAACGGAACCACCGAGCGCGAGATTGACGGCAAGACGGTGAGCTTCAAGGCTCCCTACCGGAGACTGCCCATCCTTGACGCCATCAAGGAGAAGACCGGGTTTGACTGCAACGGGAAGACCGAGGAGGAGATACGCGCGTTCTGCAAGGAAAAGGGCATGGACGTTGACGAGACCATGGGCAAGGGCAAGCTGATTGACGAGCTGTTCGGCGAGTTCTGCGAGGGCACGTTCATCCAGCCCACCTTTATCACCGACTATCCCGTTGAGATGTCGCCCCTGACCAAGATGCACCGGTCGAAGCCGGGGCTGACCGAGCGCTTCGAGCTGATGGTGAACGGCAAGGAGCTGGCCAACGCCTACAGCGAGCTGAACGACCCGATTGACCAGGAGGAACGCTTCAAGGAGCAGATGCGGCTGGCCGACAAGGGCGACGACGAGGCGATGATTATCGACCAGGACTTCCTGCGGGCGCTGCAATATGGCATGCCGCCGACAAGCGGCATCGGCATCGGCATCGACCGGCTTGTGATGCTCATGACCGGCAAGACTTACATCCAGGAGGTGCTGTTCTTCCCCCAGATGAAGCCCGAGAAGAAGGCTCCGCGCAGCTCGGCGGCCGAATGGGCGGCACTGGGCGTGGGCGAGCAATGGGTGCCCCTGCTCAACAAGGCCGGCTACTACCTCACCTCCGACCTCAGGGAGGTCAAGGCGCAGAAGCTGCAGCAGGACGTGTGCGGCGTGAACAAGAAATACAAGCTTGGCCTTGAAAACCCCAAGCCGGACACGTTTGAGGCGTGGATAGAGAAGAGCAAGGAACATTAAAGACTAAACAGCAGTACAAGGTGTTCGATTGTGGAAAGATAGCCATCATCGGAGGCGGAAGCTGGGCCACAGCCATTGCCAAGATTATCGTGGGGCACACGCACCACATCGGCTGGTATATGCGACGCGATGACCGCATAGAGGACTTCAAGCGGCTGGGGCACAACCCGGCCTATCTGGTGAGCGTGCGCTTCAACACCGACGAGATTGACTTTTCCAGCGACATCAACGAGATAGCGCAGCGCTTTGACACGCTGGTGTTTGTCACGCCGTCGCCTTACCTGAAGAACCACCTGAAGAAGCTCAAGACTCGGATTAACGACAAGTTTGTCGTGACAGCCATCAAGGGTATCGTTCCCGACGAGAACGTGGTGTGCTCGGAATATTTCCACCAGGTGTACGACGTTCACTACGACAACCTGGCCTGCCTGGCAGGCCCGTCGCACGCAGAGGAGGTGGCCCTCGAACGGCTGAGCTACCTCACCGTCGGCTGCGCGGACAAGACGAAGGCACAAGCCTTTTGCGACGTGCTGAGAAGCGACTACATCAAGACGAAGACAAGCTTTGACGTGGTGGGCATCGAATACTCGTCGGTGCTCAAGAATGTGTATGCCATCGCGGCGGGAATATGCAGCGGACTGAAGTTCGGCGACAACTTCCAGGCTGTGCTCATGTCGAACGCCATCCAGGAAATGGCCCGCTTTCTCAAGGCCGTGATGCCCGTGGAGCGCGATGTCAACGACTCGGCCTACCTCGGCGACCTGCTGGTCACCGGCTACTCAAACTTCTCGCGCAACCGCGTGTTCGGAACCATGATTGGCAAGGGGTACAGCGTGAAAAGCGCGCAGATAGAGATGGAGATGATTGCCGAGGGCTATTTCGGCACCAAGTGCATGAAGGAAATCAACCGCCACTATCACGTGAACATGCCCATCCTCGACGCCATGTACAACATCCTGTACGAACGCATATCCCCGCAGGTTGAAATCAAGCTGCTCACGGACTCGTTCAGATAGGCACAGGCAAGCGGAACATTAACAAACACATTATAACTACGATGAAGAATATCAGCTTAGACATCAGGAAGGCGGCCCAGTTCCTGGAACCGGGCGCAGTGAAAGCGTTTGAACCTCAAGTGAAAGCGGCCCAGAAAGCGCTTGAGGATGGCACCTGTCCGGGCAACGGCTTCTTAGGGTGGCTGCACCTGCCCTCCTCCATCACGCCCGACTTTATCGCGCAGCTGCAGGCTTGCGCCAAGACACTCCGCGACAACTGCGAGGTGGTGGTGGTGGCCGGTATCGGCGGAAGCTACCTTGGCGCACGCGCCATCATCGAGGCGCTGAGCAACTCGTTCGCCTGGCTGGTAGGCGACAAGAGGAACCCGACCATTCTCTTTGCAGGAAACAACATAGGCGAAGACTATCTTGCCGAACTGACAGACTATCTGAAAGACAAGAGATTCGGCGTTATCAACATTTCCAAGTCGGGCACCACAACCGAGACGGCGCTCACCTTCCGGCTGCTGAAGCGCCAGTGCGAGCAGCAGCGCGGCAAGGAAGAGGCCAGGAAAGTGATTGTGGCCGTGACCGACGCCAGGAAAGGCGCGGCACGCACCTGCGCCGACAAGGAGGGCTACGCGTCGTTTGTCATCCCCGACAACGTGGGCGGACGCTTCTCCGTGCTCACCCCGGTGGGACTGCTGCCCATCGCCTGTGCCGGATTCGACATCGCCGGACTGGTGGCTGGCGCGCAGGAGATGGAGAAGGCCTGCGGGGCGAGCGTGCCGTTCGACGAGAACATCGCCGCCCAGTACGCGGCCGTGCGCAACGCGCTCTACCAGAAGGCCGGCAAGAAGATTGAGATTATGGTGAACTACCAGCCCAAGCTCCACTTCATGAGCGAGTGGTGGAAGCAGCTCTACGGCGAGAGCGAGGGCAAGGACAAGAAGGGCATCTTCCCCGCATCGTGCGATTTCACCACCGACCTGCACTCCATGGGCCAGTGGATACAGGACGGCGAGCGCACCATCTTCGAAACCGTGATCAGCATCGAGCAGCCCAACAAGACACTGCACTTCCCCTATGACGAGGAGAACCTTGACGGCCTGAACTTCCTGGCCGGCAAACGTGTCGACGAGGTGAACAAGATGGCCGAGCTGGGCACACAGCTGGCCCATGTCGACGGCGGAGTGCCAAACATCCGCATCAGCATGCCCCTGCTCAACGAGCACTACCTTGGGCAGCTCATCTATTTCTTCGAGATAGCGTGCGGCATCAGCGGCAATGTGCTGGGTGTAAACCCGTTCAACCAGCCGGGCGTGGAGGCTTACAAGAAAAATATGTTCGCCCTGCTCGACAAGCCCGGCTATGAGGCTGACAGCAAGGCTATCAAGGAACGCTTGGCCAAAGAGCAATAAGACTTGAAACGGCAGGATATGTTAGACCAGACTATCAAACACTATTTGGAACGCAACGGCTTTGGGGCTTTCACCCCCAAGGCCGTACTTTTTGACATGGACGGCGTGCTCTACGACTCCATGCCCAACCACGCTTACAGCTGGCATGTCGCCATGCAGCAGTTCGGCCTCAACATCAGCGAGGCTGACGCCTACCGCTACGAGGGCATGAGAGGGGTGGAAACCATCAAGCTGCTGGCCAGGGAACAGTGGGGGCGCGACATTTCCGACGAGGAGTCGGAAAGGATGTATGCCGAGAAGTCGCGCATCTTCTCCACCTGCCCCACGGCGGCCATCATGCCGGGCGTAGTGCATTTCCAGCAGGAAATCAAACGGCTGGGAATGAAAATCGTCGTGGTGACAGGCAGCGGACAGCACTCGCTGCTGGAAAAGCTGGCCGTTGACTTCGCCGGACTGGTGGATCCGAACCTGATTGTGTCGGCTTTCAATGTGAAAAGGGGAAAGCCTCATCCAGAACCCTACCTGAAAGGACTGGAGATAGCGGGGGTAAAGCCATGGGAAGCCGTGGTTGTCGAGAACGCCCCGCTGGGCGTGAGGGCTGCCGTGGCGGCCAGAATCTTCACCATCGCCGTGAACACCGGCCCGCTGCCCGATGAGACGCTGGCACGCGAGGGGGCCAACGTGGTGGTAAAGGACATGGAAGCTGCCGAGAAGTTTCTGCTGCAACGGTGCGCTGACAGCCGCAGGCAGGAATAGGACTGCCAAGGGGCAGGTGCTCCGGGAACGGACATTCACACAAGTAACTGAAGAAATCTTATGAAAAAAATCTATCTGATTATAGCTGCAACGGTTTTCGCGCTCGTCACCACGGGATGCGGGAAAAAGAAAGACAGCGGCGACATCATCACCAGAAAAGTGGTGGCCAAGGCTCCGTCCGGCCCCATCCGCATGCAGGAGTACACACAGTCAAAGACGGTGAGCTGGCTTGGCAAGGACTATGTATGCGAGGTAAAGAGAGTGCCTGACGACAGTCTGGCCAAGGTGAAGGACGACGCGGGGCAAACCTTTGTGGACAACCGCATCACCCTGACCATACGCAGGGCCGACGGCACGGTGTTCCTCACACGCCACTTTACGAAGAGCAGCTTCAACGAGTGCCTTGACGACGACTTCCGCTCATCGGGTGTTCTGGAAGGGCTGGTGTTCGACAAGACTGACGGAGACCAGCTGCGCTTTGCCGCCAGTGTGAGCCATCCGCAAACCGACGAGTACATTCCGCTTGTGGTGAGCGTGTCAAGATTTGGCGCCGTAACCGTCAAGCGTGACACACAACTGGACACCAACGCAAATGAGGAAGAAGAGTAAACTTGGCGAGAAAGAGGGACAAACTTGGCCAAGACTGGCCATCGGACTTGCCCCATACCAAAAAGCAAAGGCGGAGGAACCCATTCCTCCGCCTTTCATCATCCCGAAAGTCTGTCTTTTTTCCTTTTCCTATTGTCTGTCACCAGCAGCAAGCTGGCCTTTCTATTCGCTTATGGTTCTCACTGCTTGCGGATTTATTCCGCCTTCTGGTCGGAAGCATTGCCTCTTTCTGGGCGCCGTGGCATCTTCCCATTCATCCTGCGTTTCATGTCCTCTGAGTATTTCTTGAACTGCTCCTCGGTCAGGATGCCCTTCAAACCGTCGTTATACGCTTTCATGGATTCCTCCATCTTCTGACGGCGGTCGGCAATCTTGGCTTTCTGCTCCTCGGTAAGCTCAGGGCGCTGGCCGTTGCCCAATGTGGCATTTCCATTCCGGCGAGGCCCCATTCCCGGCCCGCGGCGGCCACCGCGCCCCATTCTGAAGGCCATCGGTCCCAGCTGGTCGGCAAACTTGGTGTTGAGTTCAAGCAGCCGCGCTGCCTGTTTGTCATCAAGTCCATAGCGCTTAACGGTGAACTCGGTGCGCTTCTTGAGCATTTCCGTACGGTCAGCCGGTTTCTTCCCTGTCTTGCTGTTTTGAGCTGTCACCGTTGTCGCTGTAAGCAAAAGGGCAGCCAATGCAATCGCTAACTTTTTCATTGTCGTTTGTTTTTTTTGTTATTCTACACTGTGTTTTTGGGGTCCCAACTATCATTATGACGGCTATTGACATCGGAAGTTTAACCGAAGTTCAAAAAAATATAGCGTACGGCGGCAAATGGTCATTTCTTTCCGCATACATTTTGCGGTGTCTTTGGTTTGCACTATCTTTGCAGAAGGCAGGCTGCACTCGGCAATCTGTGAGCAAGCTCCCATTGCACTCGCGGCACTACCATTGCAGTAGATACAGAAACAAGAACCGATTAGCACACAAGACATTGAGAACAGCGACATCAAGAACGGCCATTATTCTGTGCGCAACCATTTCTCTGGCTCTGTCCGGTTGCCACAGGCGCAGTGCGAAAAGCGCCGCCCCACCGCCTCAAAGCATCGACACTCTGCCCATGTTAGTGATGCAGGTGCGGCAGTGCTCGCGCCTTTACACCGCGGAGTACAACATTCACAAGATAGTGACTCACGAGGATGACGTGCGGCTCAAGGGCAAGCTGCTGGACAAGGAGTATGACATCAAGATGCCGGTAGGCCAGCGCAAGGTGGCCATCCCTGTTGACGCGCGCCTCAAAGCTTACATTGACTTCTCGCAGTTCTCAGAGAAAAACATCGAGCGCAGGGGCGAAAAGGTGACCGTCATCCTGCCAGACCCCAAAGTGGCGCTCACCTCAACAAAGGTTGACCAGCGGCACATCAAAGCCTTTGTGCCGCTGACACGAAGCAGTTTCTCAGACGCAGAACTCACCAACTACGAGCGGCAGGGACGGCAGTCCATCATCAACAGCATTCCAAGGCTGGGCATCATTGAGACAGCAAGAGTCAATGCGGCAGCAGTGCTCATACCAGCCTTTGTGCGGATGGGCTTCAAGGAAGAGAACATCACGGTGGCCTTCCGCAAGCAATACACCAACAGTGACCTCAGAACGATACTGGAATGAACAAGAGCATACTTACCATCTACCGCCACTGGCGACTGGCACTCATCGCCGTTGCAGCCATAGCGCTGGCCACGGCCATACACCTTGCCATCCGCACCGCCAGAAAGAGCGAGGCCAAGATTGAGGTGAACGACAGGATAGGCATCACTCCCGAGCAGATAGCGTCGATCAAGGCCATCGGCGAATGGGAATTTCTGTCGGTCACATCCGAGGAAATGGCAGACACCGTGCGCCGCGGCATCTTCACCGACGACCACCTGGTGCGCATCTACTATGGCACGCTGCGCCTGGGCATCAACCTCAAGCACGTGGACGAAAACTGGATTAAGGCGCGGGGAGACAGTGTGTTCGTGCTGCTGCCGCCTGTCGGACTGCTTGACAGTGACTTTGTTGACGAGGCGCGGACCCAGTCATTCTATGAGAGCGGGCACTGGACACCTGCAGACCGCGAGGCACTCTACCAGCGCGCCAAGCAGCGGATGCTGGCCACGGCCCTCACCGCAGACAACCTTGGCAACGCCCGCGACCACGCTGACGCACAGTTTCGCCAGTTGCTCCGCGCCATGGGGTTCAGCCACATCGTCATCCGCTTCAAGCAGTAAGCTGGCGGACATGGACATGACGGGGCGGTCAGAACCTTGTCATCAGTTCAACCACCAGCTTGTCACGCTCTGACTCTTTCGGAGTGGCTCCGTCACGATAAAAATATTTCTCATAGTTCAGACGGATGTCTGAGATAAACGGAAGGCCGAGACTGAACGTCACACCGCCGGTAACCCGGGCACGCTTGCAGTCAGTGAGCTTCAACAGTCCCTTGTCGTCAACGGTACCGTCGCTGTGGTCGGTCATCCAGTCAAAGCGCGCCAAGGGGGAAATTTTCTTGACCATAGACCCCTGGCGGCGAAGCGGGATGTCATAGTTCACGAAACCGTCAAAAGCCTGCACCGCAGCGAAAGCGCCATGGCTATAATGCTTGTAAAGGTACTCTGCCTCGACATGCCAGCCATGTCCGTGGTAGGCCACAGCCCCATCGGTCATCATGACAGTGTGCCCGTTGGGGCTGATTTTCTGCCCGCTGAGCGTCACATTGAAACCGCGCGGCAGCATCAGCTGCAGCTTGGCCGAATAGTTGACGCCCTTGGTCCAATAGTCTTTCTGGTCGGTCAGTCCGGACCCGTTGAACAGTCCGCCTTCAAGCACGACGGGGAAGCCGGGATTAAACGAATAGGCCAGGGTGGCACCAACGTCGCGCACATTGCCCACTTGCTTGGCAATGAACGAGCGGTTGGCAAAATACTGGCGGTGGGGCGAGCGGTGGGCGTCAACCGTAAAAGGCACACGCATCTGTCCAACGGTGAATTGCAGGCCGCGCACAGGCACTAACCGGGTGTAGGCATCCAGCATCTTGATGCGCCCCTCGTCAGAAAGGTCAATCTCAGCCTTGTAGCCCACCTTTTCCAACACGAGGCCGTCAATGCTGACGCGGGCGTTGCGCACCATAAAACGGCTTTCATTCTCCTCGGTCTGAACCTCAAACTTGCTGCGCAGGGTTCCGTGAATATGCGGTGTGAAGTCTTGTGCCACACTACGGACAAAGGCGGACACAAACAGGCCAATGGTCACAGTCTTAGCGAACGTCATCTCATTTTTGCTTACAAAAGTAAGAATGTGACATTACAAAAACGTTACAGCTGTGTGACGATACTGCAAACGTCACCTCACTGGCAGCACTATCTCCATGCGTGTGCCGCCGTGATACTGGCTGTCGGCATGGACAAACCCGCCGAGTTTCATCACCATCTTCTGGGCGATGCTCAGTTCGAGCTCGCACTCGTCACGGTGCTCGTCAGGCCGCTCAAACCAGTCATAGAGATGTCTGCGGCGGCTGTCAGGTATGCCCTGGCCCGTGTCCTGAACATAGATTACCAGCTTGCCAGCCCGCTCAGTGGTGGAACATCCCACAACAATCTCGCCCTCCTTGGTAAACTTACAGGAGAGGGCCAGCAGCCTGTTGACCACAAGTTCAAGCGCCCTGGGGTCTGTCTGGACAAAGAACCCGTCGCTCAGCTCGCGCCTAAACATGACACGCACACTGGGATTGGCAGCCATTATGCCCACGAAGGTATCCACGCAACGGCGGCAGATGGCGTTTGGGCTGACGCTCTCTTCGTCCAGGTGGCGGCCATTTGAGCCGAAAGCGAGGACCAGAGTCTCGTCAAGCAGCGTGCTGATGAGCCCGGCATTGTGCACAATCTGGTTGGAAATGGTCTGCTTCTCGTCCTTTGACAGATAGAGGTCTTCCTTGGCTATCACCTCGGCAAGGCCACAGACAGAGTGGAGCGGCGTGCGGATTTCACGGCTAAGGTGCTTTAAGAAGGTGCTTTTCATCCGGTCACTGCGGCGCAAGCGCACCATTTCGATGGCCATCGAGCGCAAGCGCAACAGGCACAAAAGGCAGATTGCTGCCAACACTACATCCAAAACAATCATCACACTACAATTTTAACGGTAACAGAGACAGCACTGCAAGCACAACGCACACCCGTCCCTCTTTGCGGCGATGCAGTCTGCCATATCCCTGGTTGAGGGTTGTAAAATTACTAAAATCTTGAATAACAGCCTAACTTTTGCCGGTTTTTCCGGCTGATACGCTTTCTTTCATGATTTGAACAGGACACTCCGGAGATCTCACCGGTTGCTGGCAGCACTGACACTGCGCACCACCAGCACCCCTCCGCTCACGCTGAACCGCACATTGAACGTGCCATACGTCATGCCATAGACACGCGCCGGCTCATCTTGGTATGACGGTCTGGGGTCGTGGCGCAGCACCTCCTCTAACAGTTCCCGCTCATGCGGGGCCAGCGGCAGGTCTGTCCCGCACGCCCACTCCACGGACAACGGATGCCAGGCCACAGCGTCAACAAAGCCGCAGCGCGCCCCGGGGTGACTGTCGGTAAAGGGCAGATAGGGCTTGATGTCGTAGATGGGAGTGCCATCAGCAAGGTCGGCCCCCAGCACATGCACTATGGGACAGCCGCCGGGGGCCTGTTCCACACGGTCAAGCCTCACCGAGGAGAGCCCGAGGTTGTTGGGACGGAACGGTGAGCGCGTGGCAAACACTCCCATCCTGGCGTTGCCTCCAAGTCTCGGCGGACGCACCGTCGGCCGCTTGGGGGCACGCTCATTGAGCGAGAAGCCCCACACCAGCCACAGCCAGTCAAAGCCGGCCAGCCCCCTGACGGCCTCCTCGCGGGCCCACTCGGGCACAAACACAATCTCACCGGGCAGACTGGGCACCAGCCCACTCTGCCTTGGCACACCAAACTTGGAGCCAAGCGGAGCGTGAAAAAAGGCTATCGGCTGGATATTCATTTTGCAAAAGTACCACTTTCTGATGAATAATCTTGTTTTTTCCTCTCGTATTCACTAACTTTGCATAAGACAGACTGCGCCCGGCAATGCCAGGGCAAGCTCTCAGTGCATTTTTCCTGCGCTGTTCCGATAAAGACTTTGACCATATAAAACATAGAGATATGACAACCGACAAGAACATGAGAATTGCCATCGCGGGCACAGGCTATGTGGGTCTGAGCATCGCCACGCTGCTCAGCCAGCATCACGAGGTAACCGCAGTCGATGTGATTCCCGAGAAGGTGGAGAAGCTGAACAATAAGGTATCGCCAATCCAGGACGACTATATCGAGCGCTATCTCACCGAGAAGCCGCTGAAACTACGCGCCACACTCGATGGCCGCGAGGCTTACCGAAATGCCGACTTTGTAGTGATTGCGGCGCCAACCAACTACGACCCGGTGAAAAACTACTTCGACACCAGCCACGTGGAAGAGGTCATCGAGCTGGTGAGGGAGGTGAACCCCAAGGCGGTGATGGTCATCAAGAGCACCATCCCCGTGGGCTACTGCCACAGTCTCTACGCCAGATACGGCCGCGACCTGCGGCTGCTCTTCTCGCCCGAGTTCCTTCGCGAGAGCAAGGCACTCTATGACAACCTCTACCCCAGCCGCATCATCGTGGGCCATCCCGGAAGCGACATTGCCGACCGGGCCGGCGAGCTGGAGGCAGCGGCGCACACGTTTGCCAGCCTGCTGCAAGAGGGGGCCATCAAAAAGGACATAGAGACTCTGTTTATGGGGCTGACAGAGGCCGAGGCCGTGAAGCTGTTTGCCAACACCTACCTGGCCCTGCGCGTGAGCTATTTCAACGAACTTGACACCTATGCAGAGATGAAGGGGCTCAACACGGCAGACATCATCCGCGGTGTGAGCCTTGACCCCCGTGTGGGCGACCAGTACAACAATCCCTCCTTCGGCTACGGCGGCTACTGTCTGCCCAAGGACACCAAGCAGTTGCTGGCCAACTACAGTGACGTGCCTGAAAACCTGATTGAGGCCATCGTGGAGAGCAACCGCACGCGCAAGGACTTTATCGCCGACCGCGTGCTCAACAAGGCCGGCTACTACGACTACTACAACCGGGGCGACTTCAACCCCGCCGAGGAGAAACACTGCGTGATTGGGGTCTACCGGCTGACCATGAAGTCCAACTCCGACAACTTCAGGCAGTCCTCCATACAGGGCGTGATGAAACGCATCAAGGCCAAGGGGGCCGAAATCATCATCTATGAGCCTACCCTGGCCAACGGCACCACGTTTTTCGGGAGCCGCGTGGTGAACAACCTTGACGAGTTCAAGGCACAGTCGCAGGCCATCATCGCCAACCGCTACGACAGCTGTCTTGACGATGTGCGCGGCAAGGTCTACACGCGCGACATCTTCAGACGAGACTGACAGGCAGCCGGTTCACGCGCGGCTGGACTGCCGCGCCCGTACCCCTACCGGCCAGAATCGGCCGCCAGACTGCAGGTCTGGCGGCCGATTCTCTTTGCACGCTCAACAGTTTCACTTCACAGGATGCAGCCTCAGCAGCGCCGTGTGCAGGTCTCCGCTTCCGCGCACATTCTGGTTAAGCTGCTCCAGTGTGCCGCTGAGCGTGATGTCGCCACTTCCGGTGAGCAAGCAGTCGGCCACCCCGCACTGTTCAAAGTCCACTTCCACGTCTCCGCTGCCCGCCAGTTCGACACTGGTCTTCCTGGTGTTCTTCAGCCTCAGCTTCACGTCACCGCTTCCCCGGACAGACGCATCGGCACGCAAGGCATCAGCCTTGTCCACCTCTATGTCGCCCGACCCGTCGACACGCAGCGTGAGATCGTCACATATCACCGACCTGAAGTCAATGTCTCCGGAGCCCCTGACCAACAGGCTGAGCCTGTCGGTGTCCAGTGGCCTCTCGCACTCAAAGTCACCGCTGCCAACCACACTCACAGCCACCAAGTCGGGCGATGTCACCCTGACCCTGATGGCCTGGTCGTCCATGTCGCGCAGCAAGTCCATCATGCCAGACTTGAAACGCACGACGAGCACGCCGTCCTTGACCTCTGTCATCACCCTTGACAAGTATGACTGCGGGGCCACAACAGAGACCGAACAGTCTTTGCCCTGCGCATACACGACGTCAACCGCGCCCTCCACACGCACGGCCTTGAATTTGCCAACCGGGCGGTCTGCCCGGGTGACCGACGCAGACCTGCCCCCTTTCTGAGCTGACATACACGATACGAGAGCAAATGCCAGCACGGCAAACAACAAAAACTTTTTCATAAACTATTTATATTGATTATCTAAAAACCTCCATTGATTACCAAAAAACCTCCATGTTTCAGAACGTCATGCGTATCATGAAGCGCAGTCCGTCACGGTGGGCCGTGGGCAGGTCAAGGTAGTTGAGCCGCCGTGCATACTCGACATGCAACAGCTTGAAGATGTTGTGGACGCCCACGGCCAGCTCGACATACGGCTGCTTGCTGTCCATCACAAACGAGCCTTCGGGGAATGCCATCAGCAAGGGCGAACCCGCGTTCTGCGCAAGATAGGGGTTGTTCTTGTCAGAGAGGTCGCCCCACAGGCACTTCACGGCAATGTACTCTCTCCACTTGAGCTTCTTGATGAGCGGAATGCGGTTGAAGAGCTTGCCGTTGAAGTCCCAGCTCACGTCAGCGCTCACAAAGCGGTCGTTGAGGAACTCCATGTTGTTGACGAGCTGGAAGGTCTGGTCCTGAATGATATACGACAGGTTGGTGGCTGGCATGCAGAGCAGCGGATATGGCACTTTCTCCCATTGTATTCCGCCACGCAGGTAGCAGTCTATCTTGCCCCAGCTGTTCATCCAGAAGCGTTTGTAAACGCTGGCCTCCGTGTAGTTGTAGCTGTAATCGCCGCCCAGCACGTTCTTCAGTCCCAGGGTGTGGCTCACGGTGAACACCGGCGCGTCAAGGTTAATCTTCAGCCGGCGCTGCTTGGTGTTGATGAACGTCTCACCGGGCGCGAAACGCAGTTCGGCGCGAAGCTCAGTTGTGCGGAACTTCAGCGACGGGGCGGCCTCGCCGGCGCCGGCCTCCGCCGAGAGCGGCGTGAACCGCAGGTTTCCGCAAGCCTCGTTCTCCTCGGCCTTCAGCGCGAGTGTGGTCTTGAATCCCCAGTCCTCCTCGCGCTCAAAGGTTAGCGTCTGCCGGTTGTAGAACATCATCTTGTCCACCTTGGCCCATTTCAGCGAGGTGAACACATTGTCCTTGTCCGTGTGCATGAACTTGTCAGAGGGCGAGCACACATCATACGTAGACGACAGGGTGAGCGTGCGTTTGGGGAACTCGCGCGGCAGATACTCCTTCTTGTTGAACGACCATATCACGTCACCGCGGTAGTACTCCCGCTTGCTGCCCCAGCCGTGGGCGTAATAGCCGCTGAAGAACAAGTGCTTGTTAAGGTTGGCCGTCGTCTGGGCGCTGATGCGCGTGCGGAACCCGTCGACAAAGTTGCTGGTGAACATTGTGTTGATAGGCCCGAAGTCCACCTTGCTGGGGTGCCCCGTCTCCACAAAGTTCTCGATAAAGGCGCGCGCGCCGAAGATGACATACTTGAATCCCTTGATTTGCTCCATGTTGTGGATAAAGGCATCCATGCGGCTCTCGCTGTTGGTGAGATGCACCTGGCGGTACTTGTCCCAGAACGCCTCGTCGCGCATCATGGCGTCCGCCTCCTTCACCTCGCGCGCCTTGCCCTTGAACAGCTGTCTGGGCAGAGGGTCAAAGGCGTAGTCGGACAGTCGCGTGGTGCGGATGACGATGGCCTTTTGCAGGAAGCTGGCCACCTTGAGCTCGGCCACCATGTCATCGACCGTGAGCACCCAGGAGCTGTCGGGCAGCTGTGTAAACTCCTGGATGACCTTCAGGTTCTCCACAAAGTTCACGTCGCTGCGCCTTGGGATGGTCAGCTCGCAGCGCTTCACCTGGTAGCTTGAGTCGGCCAGAATATAGATGTCCCCCCGGAACCCGAAGTCCTGCTGGTTGTTTGGAAGGAAATGGAGATGGATGCAGCGGTCGCGCTCCACATAGACCGTGTCCTCAATGTAAAAGCGGTAAAAGGCGATGGCGTCCTTGCCAATCGGCGAGGTGAACGGATACTGCAGCAGGCGCACCTGGTCATCATAGATGTTGACATCCGTGAACACGTCCTTGAGCGTTGTGGTGAGGATGTCGCCCGTCTGGAGCAGGTCGTTGATGCCGGTCGAGTTCTGTCCCTTGACGATGCTCTTCTCACTGTGGGGCTTCTTGCGGTAAACCTTCTGGGTCACCGTCTCGTCGACCGAGAGCGGCAGGATGAGTTTCTTGTTGTAGCTGCACATCTCCACCTGGTCTTTCACCCACGGCATCTTCTTGAGCCTTGGCGTTTCCAGCTTTTCGGGCGTGATGTCGTTAAAGGCCAGCGTTATCTTCTGATACTTGTTATACTGGTAGTAGTCACGGTTCTCCAGCCGTGTCTGCTTCTTGTGCGCCACCACCTTGCGCATCAGCTCAACCGCCGGGTTGTTCTTCCGGCTGTACCTGTGCCTCCTGGCCTTTACGGTCACCCCCTTGAGTGCGCGGGTGGCGGGTTTCAGTCTTACGTTGAGCACGCTGCCGGTGCCGGCGGTCACGGTGACCGTCTGCGACACATAGCCCACGGCGCTGAACGTCAGCGCCCACCCGTTGTGACGGGCGATGGCATACCTGCCGCCGGCATTGGAGGCCACAGCAATCTCGTGTCCCTTGTAAACCACACTGGCAAAGGGTATGCTGTCGCCCGTCTCCGCGTCAATCACATGTCCGGTGAGCTGGGCATGGAGGGTGAGTGGCGAGCACAGCAGAAAGAGCAGCAAAAGCTTCATCCCCATCAGGAGCAGCGCCCACCTGCCGCCGCGGCCAGACGAGGGTGCGGCATGGTCAGACGGTGTTGGAAGACGGTGAGGGTGGAACTTGGTCATAAACAATCTTTTTCTTAAAACAACAGGAATGATAAAAATGGAGAATATCACCCGGAGCCATCCGCTCCGGGTGATACTTATAGTCATGGTGGCGTTCCGCCAGGCGGAGCGCCACCGGCAGTTTCACCGACAGGTCAGTCCATTTCCTCGTCAGCCTCGTAGCCACCCATCTCGCGGATGGCGTTCTTCAGCATGGTGTACTGCTGGTAGAGGTTGTTCACAGCCTCCTCGCCCTTGGTGTAGTCGTGCATGGGGCTCTTCAGGTAGAAGCTCAGGAAACGCTGTATGCCATAGCGTCCCGCGCGCGCGGCCAGGTCGCTCAGCAGACAGAGGTCGAGCAGAAGCGGCGCGGCCAGGATTGAGTCGCGGCAGAGGAAGTTGATTTTCACCTGCATGGGATAGCCCATCCAGCCAAAGATGTCAATGTTGTCCCATCCCTCCTTGTTGTCGTTGCGTGGCGGATAGTAGTTGATGCGAACCTTGTGATAGTACTGGGTGTCCTCGTCGTTGCCATGGCCGTAGAGGTCGGGCTGGACGTCGGGCTTGAGGATGGTCTCCAGTGTGGAGAGCTTGCTCACCTCCTTGGTACGGAAGTTGGCGGGCTCGTCGAGCACCAGTCCGTCGCGGTTGCCCAGGATATTGGTCGAGAACCAGCCGCTCAGTCCCAGGCACCGGGTGCCGATGATGGGTGCGAAGCCGCTCTTCACCAGCGTCTGCCCAGTCTTGAAGTCCTTGCCGGCGATAGGCATCCTGGTCTTTTCGGCCAGCTCCCACATGGCGGGGATGTCCACCGTGGTGTTCGGAGCGCCCATGATGAAGGGTGCGCCCTCGGTCAGTGCGGCGTAGGCATAGCACATGGAGGGAGCCACATGCTCGCGGTCGTCGGCCTTCATGGCGGCCTCAAGGGCGGCAAGCGAGCCGTGCACAGGCTCGTTCTCGGGCACATAGATCTCGGTAGAGGCGGCCCAAATCACCACGATGCGGGCGCAGCCGTTCTTCTCCTTGAAGTCGCGGATGTCCTTGCGGAGCGCCTCGACCATGTCCCAGCGCGTCTTGCAGTCCTTCACATTGTCACCGTCAAGCCGCTTGGCATAGTTTCTGTCGAAGGCAGCCTTCATGGGCACTATCTTCTCCAGCTCGTCCTTCACGGGGTTGATGTCCTTTTCCTTGAGCACCTCGGCATACATGGCAGCCTGGTAGGCGTTCTGGGGGTACACGTCCCACGTGCCAAACACGATGTCATCGAGCTTGGCCAGGGGCACAATGTCACCATAGTGCAGATATTTCTTGTCTGCGCCACGGCCCACGCGCATCTTGTCGTACTGGGTCATCGAGCCAATAGGCTTTGCCAGGCCGCGCCGTGTCATGAAGACACCCGTCATAAAGGTCGTAGCCACTGCACCGCAGCCCACAACCAGAATACCTAACTTACCGTCAGCCGGTTTAACATTTGTCTGTTTCATAACTTCTTTTCAGTTTATTTTATGATTTGTCGTTTAGTCAATCAACTGCTCAATGCTGCTTATCACCCGGTCTGCCGCACTGCCGTCGGGCTGCGCGTCAGTCCATCCCTCGCCCCGGAGCCACACGGTGTGGCAGCCGGCCTTGCGCGCGGGCACAATGTCCTTGTCATAGCTGTCGCCAACCACAGTCACCTCACCGGGCTTGAGCCCGAGGGCCTCGACACCCAGGGTGAAGATGCGGGGGTCGGGCTTGCGCACCCCGACCACGGCCGATTCAACGACATGGCCGAACAGGCCGTCAAGCCCGTACTCGGCCAGCACGGTGGAGATGTTGCCGTAGAAGTTGCTCACCAGCACCAAGGGATACTGTGCAGCCAGCCGCTCAAGCACGCGGCAGCTGCGCGCCGTCTCCTCCTTCGTGTGCCGGTAGAGCCGCTCAAGCACGCGGTCGTGCCACCTCATCACGCCAAGCTGCGGGCGCAGGCGGTCGATATACTCCATCTCGATGCGCAACTTGACCGAGAGGGTCTTCTCAAACGTGTAGTCAGGCTGGATGATGGGGTTGCGCCCCAGCTCGCGCTCGGCATAGACATACGCCTCGCGAAACAGGGCATCCTCCACGGGGACGCCGCACGCCTCATAGGCATGGCCGATGAGCCGCCCCCAGTGGCAGCCTCCGGTGTCAAGCGTCCCACCATAGTCAAATATGTAGCCTTTTGTCATGTGTGTCTTATATATAAATAGGTATCAGCGCATATCCACCGCACCGGCTATCGCCCGGGCCGCCTCCTCGCGGCAGCGCGAGAAACTGGGCCAGTCGTTAAGGTCAATCAGCGTGACGCTGCCGTCGGCCCCCACGATGCAGTCGCCTCCGTAGACTTGCACGCCGGCCAGTGCGGCAGCCCGTCCGGCCATGGCGCGGAGCGCACCGGCATCAAACGCATAGTGGCGAGGGCGACCGTTGCGGCGCTCGTCATCAAACTTCCACATGCCGTCGTCGCCGGGATAGCAGACATAGAAAAAGCCGGTGCCGCGCACACCGTAGAATTTCAAGAGGTCACCCTCCATGTGGGCACACTGGTAGATGTCGGTCACGCCATGCGCTGCCATCTCGCTCCGCCTGGCCGCCATTTCGTCCCTGCTGGCTGCAAACACCACATCGCCAGGGCCTTCGGCCACGCCATCGGCGCGCTTGAGCCAAAAGCCATGTTCACCCTCTGCCGGCGGCACTGGCACGCCGCCGCGCTCCAACAGGCCAAACAGTTTGGCTCGCCTGCAGCACAGGGCCACGCCGGCAGTGCCGTTCACCACGCGCGCGCCCCGCGCCTCACATTCCTTCAGCAGCTGCAGTGTGTGCGGATGGCGCCCCATGGACAGGTAGAGGTCAGCCTCGGGCAGCGCCTCCGCCTGGAGGTCATCCTCCGGAAGCCGCACGGTCTGGAGCCCCGCCCTGACGAGCAGACAGCAGACACTGTCCATAATAGCTCTGTCCTTGGCCACCGAGTTGGGTGAATAGCGCTCAGACCTGCCGATGGCAACAATGGTTTTCACACAATTATTTCTTTGTTCTACAAGCAATAGTCTTCATTGCCCCCTCCAAAAGGGTATTGTTATGCAAAGTTAATCCTTTTTTCATATATGCAAAAAACTATTTTAAGAAAATTAGTTTTAATGAGAAAATATTAAATGTCTTATTGTGCCATCATGCTCTACGGATGTTACAAACATCAAAATTTTAGCTTGTCCGGCTGCATGCTGGCCCTTATTGCCACTGCGGAAAAGGCGTATGGAAAAGGCCTCTTTGGCAGTGCGCTTTACGAAACGGCCGGTTCCGGGCTGCCGAACGGTCCGTTCCGCCTTGCGAAACGGCCCGGATGGACACGCAAAACGGCCCGGATGGCAAGCCAAAACGGGCCGTTTCGCAGGCCGGAACCGGCCTTACGGGAAACGCGTTGCTGAACGAGCGGAAATCAGTTGCCGAAGAAGCGGCTGGCCGCGCGGAGCTGGTGGCGCATGATGCTAATCAGTTCCTGGGTCTCCTGAAGGATGTTCAGATAGATGAGTGAAATCTTGAGTGTGCCCGGCTGAAGGTCGCGCTGCATGCGGTCGTAGTGCTGCTTGCGCACCACAGAGAGCCTTTCCTTCAAGGTGTTGGCCTCGGCGAGCACAGCGTCATAGTCGGTAAAGCGCATGGTGGAGAGCATAGCCTCGGTGCGCGTCATCAGGTCGGTCACGCCTTCATGAATGGGCCGGAACTCGTTGATATACTGTTCGGGCATGGGGTTGAAGTTGTTGTCTACGTGCTCCTTGATGGGTTCAAGCATACGCTTCAGACAGTAAATCATCTGCATGTCGCTGTTGATTCCCAGGTGGTACCAGGTGTTGCGCTCGAACGCTATCTGCTTGGGCACCCTGCGCAGGGCCAGCAGCTCCTTGCGGCGGAAGCGCTTGAGCTGCTCCAGCTCGCCCGACAGGGCCTTCTGGCTGCGCGAGAGCGTGTGAAGGTCCTCTTCAACCAGACCGCTGAGAATGGTGTCAAACTGGCCGAGCACGAAACGGCTGACAAAGCTCTGGGTGCGCGACACGTGCTTGGCCAGGAGGTCCCACACAATCTCGGGGTCGCGTGTGCGCATCATCAGGCGGAACACATCGTCGCTCTTCTCGTTGCGCACTTTCTTGGAGAACGATATCTGGCTGGACACCAGCAGGTAGACAGCCAGCACCATAAAGGCCAGCATGGCTATGAAGCCACCGTAATACATCACCAGGCACACGATGCCGCAGGCTGCGAAGGCCACACCGGCTGTGATGAACCACCCGCCGATGACCGAGAGCACGCCCGTTACACGGAACACCGCGCTCTCGCGGCTCCACGCACGGTCGGCCAGGCTGGCGCCCATGGCCACCATAAAGGTGACATAGGTGGTTGAGAGGGGGAGCTTGTAGTTGGTTCCCACAATGATGAGCAGCGAGGCCACCACCAGGTTGACCGCGGCGCGCACCACGTCAAAGGCGGCTCCGTCGGCCAGGATGGCATCCTCCTTGCGGAAGCGCGAGTCAATCCATGCCTGTGCGCGGCGAGGAATATAGCGGGCCACCACGCTGCCGGCATCCTGTGTGGCGCGGACGATGCTCCGCGCAGCCTTGGACGAGCCGAACATCTCGTCGCCCTCGTCCTGCCGCGACAGGTCGACACTGGTCTTCACCACGTTCTGCGCCTTCTTAGAGGTGAACATGGCCACAACCATCACCACGCCGGCCAGCATCAGATAGAGCAACGGGGTCTTGGCCGAGGACATCAGCGACGACATCATGAACTCGGCGGGCGACGCTCCGGCATTGTTGGCCATATAGTCCTGGTAGGAGGCAAGTCCGGCCATCGGCACACCGATGAAGTTCACCAGGTCGTTGCCGGCAAAGGCCATGGCAAGGGCGAACGTGCCAAGCAGCACCACCACCCGGAACACATTGACGTGCAGCCAGTGGAGCACCTGCGTCACGAACGTCGAGCCCACAAAGGTGAGGACAAGCAGCAACGGGGTGTGGGAGTCAACCCACTCACGGAAGTCGGCGCTGACAAAGGGAGACTTGCCCACGCCCTTGATAAAGATAAAGTAGCAGAGCATAGTGACTGCAAAGCCACCGAACAGACCGATGGAATAGCGCAGGTGGCTGTTGTAGGAAAAGGTGAAGACGAGGCGGGCGAGCCACATCACCACCACGCCCACGACAAAGGCGATGGCCACACTGACAAAGATGGCGATGATGACGCTGAGGGCCTTGTCGCTGTTGAGCAGCATGCTGAGCGAGAGCGAGGGGTCGCCGGCCATCTTGACAAGGGCCAGGACAAACGTTCCGCCCAGCAGCTCGAACACCAGCGAGACCGTGGTCGATGTGGGCAGACCCAGCGTGTTGAACATATCGAGCACGATGACATCGGTGACCATCACCGCCAGGAAGACGGTCATCACCTCCTGGAAGGTGTAGTTGGCCGGGTGCATGATGCCATGCCGGGCCACGTCCATCATGCCTGCACTCATGGCTGCGCCGATGACCACGCCAACAGAGGCCACGATCATCACCGTGCGGAAGCGGGCCACCTTGGCCCCTATGGCCGAGTTCAAGAAATTCACAGCGTCATTGCTGACACCCACAAAGAGGTCGAACACTGCCAGAATGAGCAGGAAGACCACAATCATCAGATAAAAGAGTTCCATTCTGTTCTACATTTGTTTCGCCGACAAAGGTAGGACACAAGTGTTACAAATCCGTTACAATCAGTTGAAGTAACGATGAATTTACCCCCCCCGATGACTTTCTGGCACGGGGATGTCAAGCCAGAAAGTCGACCCGGCGCCGGGCTGCGAGGCCACCCCCACCGTGGCGCCAATGCTGTTGGCCAGGGAGCGGCTCACGGAGAGGCCGAGGCCCATGCCCTGGGCGAAATCGTCAAGTTTGACAAAGCGTTCGAAGATGCGCTCATGGTCGGCCGCGGCGATGCCCTTTCCCGTGTCGCTCACATAGACACGCAGCACGCGCCCGGGCTGCCATTCGGTGCCGACGGTCACCGTTCCGCGCCGCGTGAACTTCAAGGCATTGTCCATGAAATGGCTCAGTATGGCACTCACCTTGCTGCGGTTGCCGGGCACCGCGACATTCCCGGCGCCCTGCCGGGCCTCGACCCGCACGCTGCCATTGGTGTTGGCCCTCGAGAAGCGGACACGCATCTCGTCAACCAGCGCGCTCACCTCGAAAGGTTCCGCCTCCTCCCTCCCGGCGGTGCAGCCGGCTTCCTCGCACGAGAGGCTGATGATGTTGTCAAAGATGCGGAGCAGCTTGTCGTTGTTCTCGTGGATGATGGCAATCATCCTGTTGCGCTCCTCCTCTGTGGCAGCCATCGGCAGGATGTCGGAGAAACCGACAATGGCATTGAGGGGTGTGTTGATTTCATGGCTGACATTGGCCAGGAAGGCACGCTTAAGGCGGTCGCTCTCCCCGGCCTTGCTGCGGGTGCGCACCAGTTCTTCCTCCATCTGCTTGCAGCGGTCGATACGCTGCGAGGCGCCCACGATGCCAAGGGGTGCGCCCGCGGCATCGCGCACGGCTACCACGGCATGCACTTCAATCCAGTACACCCGGCCTGTCTTCGACGACTTTTTTCTGAGTTGCAGGTGAATCTTCTCCCGGCGGCCCGAAAAGATGTCGTCAAAGGCTTCGCGAACGCGCGCAGCATCCTCTGGCGCGACCAGCGCAAGCTGCCTGTCAAACGGTGCCGACACCGGCAACGCCCGGGGTGAGGACATCTTTCGGTAGTCGCTTTCGACGGTAACAGTCCGCGCTTTCACATCAACGCGCCAAACCTGCAGCCGCATGGCCTTGACCACCAGGCCGTACTCGACACTGCGCCCGGACACCACTCCCTCATCGCGCGCCGCACCTTTGCGCGCGCCGCGACGGCGGCAGAGCCACAGCCCGGCCATGAGCAGCAAGAGCAGGTCGCCGGCCACGAGAATCACGGTCGCCGACGGGTGTGGCAGCGCAGAAAGGGCCCCTGACAAGAAGATGTTATCCGCACAGGCTGTCATGGTTGATAGGTTTAATGGTTCGAAAGGCAAATTTACACCTTATTTCCGAATAAAACAAGCCAAACGGCATTTATTTCACTTCACGCGCAGGACAAATTGGCCTTTTCCCTTGGATAATTTGGCGAATTGACGTAACTTTGTAGGCATATTATTGTTACAACTTAGCACATGAGCAACCTCAGCTTTACGCACCTGCTGACAGACACAGTCGAGCAGCTCTCGGAGCCCGCGTCACTCAAAGGACTGTTTCACCAGCATCGCGACGGAAACCCTCTGCCATCAAGCAAGGCGCTTGAAGAGATTGTAGAGCTGTCACGTGCCATCATCTTCCCCGGCTTCTTTGGCAAGTCATCGGTCAACCTGCGCGTCATCCGCTACCACATCGGTGTCGACATCGAACGGCTGTACAAGCTGCTCGCCGACCAGGTGATGGCCGGCCTCTGCTTTACCGAGCAGGAGGGGGAGCCAACCGACATGGAGGCCACGAGAAGCCAAGCCGAGGACATCGCCGCCCGGCTCATCGCCAAGCTACCTGAAATCAGGCGCATCCTGGCCACCGACGTGGAGGCGGCCTACAACGGCGACCCCGCAGCCGACAACTACGGGGAGATCATATCGTGCTATCCGGCCATCAAGGCCCTTACCAACTACCGCATAGCCCACGAGCTGCTACAGCTCGGGGTGCCATTGATTCCGCGCATTCTCACCGAGATGGCCCACTCCGAGACGGGCATCGACATTCACCCGGGGGCAAAAATAGGGCACCACTTCACCATTGACCACGGCACAGGCGTCGTAATCGGCGCCACCTGTGTCATCGGCAACAACGTGAAGCTCTACCAGGGTGTGACCCTGGGCGCCAAGAGCTTCCCGCTCGACAGCAAGGGCAACCCCATCAAGGGCATTCCCCGCCACCCCATTCTCGAAGACGACGTGGTTGTGTATGCCAATGCCACGCTGCTGGGGCGCATCACCATCGGGCGCGGATGCGTGGTGGGGGCCAACGTGTGGGTGACAGCCGACATGCGGCCTATGACCAAGAAGTACAAGAAAGTAAAGACCGACAATATTGATATTGAATTCAGCAATGGAACAGGAATTTGAATTGATTGCCAAGACCTTTATGGGACTGGAGCCCGTCCTGGCAAAAGAGTTAATGGAATTAGGCGCTAACAATGTGCAGATTGGGAGGCGCATGGTGTCGTTCACCGGTGACAAGGAACTGATGTACAGGGCCAACTTCCAACTGCGCACGGCCATCCGGGTGCTCAAGCCTATCAGCCATTTCAAAGCCAGCTCCGCTGATGACGTATATAATAAGGTGAAAGAGATTGACTGGACAAAGTACCTGTCGGCCGAAAAGACCTTTGCCGTTGACTCGGTGGTGTTCTCGGAAGAGTTCAAACACTCCAAGTTCGTCTCCTACAAGGTGAAGGACGCCATTGTAGACCAGTTCAGGGAGGGCACGGGCAAGCGCCCCAACATCAGCGTTTCGAACCCCGACATCAGACTGAACATGCACATCGCCGAGGACGACTGCACACTGAGCCTCGACTCAAGCGGCGAGAGCCTGCACCGCCGCGGCTACCGGCAGGAGAGTGTGGAGGCCCCGCTCAACGAGGTTCTGGCCGCCGGCATGATTCAGCTAACCGGATGGCACGGCGAGACGGACTTCATTGACCCGATGTGCGGCAGCGGGACGCTGCTGATAGAGGCGGCGCTCATCGCGCGCAACATGGCGCCGGGGCTGTTCAGGAAGGAGTACGCGTTTGAGAAATGGCCCGACTTTGACGCTGACCTGTTTGACTCCATCTACAACGACGCCTCGCAGGAGCGGGAGTTCAGCCACCATATCTATGGCTACGACATTGACATCAAGGCTGTCAACACGGCCAAAATCAACGTCAAGGCAGCCGGACTGACGGCTGACATTACCGTGAGCGAGGCCGACTTCAAGGACTTCACGCAACCATCGGAAAAGAGCATCATCGTGATGAACCCGCCTTATGGCGAGCGCATATCCACGCCCGACCTGCTGGGCACCTACAAGATGATTGGCGAACGGCTGAAGCACCAGTTCCACGGCAACGAGGCCTGGGTGCTGAGCTACCGCGAAGAGTGCTTCGAGCAGATTGGCCTGAAGCCCTCAATCAAGATTCCGCTCTACAACGGCTCGCTGGAATGTGAGTTCAGGAAGTATCAGATTTTCGACGGGAAGCTAAAGGACTTCCGGGGTGAAGGCGGCGTGGTGAAGACCGACGAGGAGAAGCGCCAGATGGCGGAAAAGCGGCGTTTCAAGCAGGAGCGCGGCGACTTCAAGAAACGCCTTGACGAACAGGAGGAGAACGAGGAGGGCGACATCCGCTCGTTCAAGTTCCACTCGCTGGAGCGGAAGCCCTTTGCCAACAACCGCAGAAACGACCGAGACGGTGACTGGAACGACCGCAGCAGAGACCGCAACAGCCGGTTTGACGGGCGCGACGGCTGGCGCGGAGAGCGCGACAGCAGGCGCGGCGGGTTCGATGACAGAAGGCGCGGCGGCTATGATGACAGGCGCGGCGGGCGCGACGACCGCCAGAACGGAAGGGGCTACCGGCGCGGCGGGCGCGACGACTGGCAGGGCAACCGCGGCGGGCACGAGCGGTTTGACCGCAGCCGCGGAAAGAGTTTCGGCAAAGGCGGATATGGGAACAAGGCAAGAAAAAACGGATACGGCAATGAGAAACACTGAGTTAGCGCTGATTGCAGCGGCACTGATGACCATGCAGACCTCCAACGCACAGAAGCTGTTCACACTTGAAGACCTCAACTTCGGCGGCACCAATTACCACAACATGACACCGAAGAACCTGTTTCTCACCTGGTGGGGCGACAGGCTGATGTACCAGGACGCGGAGGAGAGCGGAACAATTGACACCAAGACCGGGCGGAAGACACCGGTGGTCCGGGTGGAAGACCTGGGCAAGGACTGGCACAGTGCCATGAACGCCACCTACCCCTACGCCAAGCAGACGCTCGTTCTGCTCAGCAACGGCAAGGAACGTGTGCTCTACAACTGGAAGAGGCGGGCTGTGGAATGGCGGCAGCCCTGCGAGAATGAGACCGCGAGCGACTGGAACGCGCAGTCAAGGGCCGTGGCCTTCGTCAGGGACAACCAGCTCTGCGTGACCGACAGCAAGGGCCACACAAAGCAGCTGACCACCGACGGCAGCCGCGAGATAGTTTACGGACAGGCGGTACACCGCAATGAGTTCGGCATCAAGAAAGGCACATACTGGAGCCCGGACGGACAGCGGCTGGCCTTCTACCGCATGGACCAGAGCATGGTGGCCGACTACCCGCAGGTCAACACATTCACGCCAATAGCCACCTACGAGCCAGACAAGTACCCGATGGCCGGGCAGACCAGCCACAAGGTGACCGTCGGTGTGTACGACATGGCCAGGGATACCACCGTTTATCTGAAAACAGGCGACCCTACCGACCGCTATTTCACAGGCATACAGTGGAGCCCGGACGGCAAGTCAATTTACATGTTCGAACTGAACCGCAGACAGAATGACTGCCGCCTGGCGGACTATGATGCCACCACCGGCAAGCGCAAGGGCGAGATTTACCGCGAGACGAGCGACAAGTATGTGGAGCCGCTGAGCCCGGTGACGTTTGTTCCCTGGAGCAAGAACCTGATGGTGCTCCAGAGCCAGCGCGACGGCTACAACCACCTGTATATATATAATGAAAAGGGTGAAGAAGTGACGCAGCTAACCAAGGGCAACTTTGTGGTTGAGCGGCTCGTGGGGTTCAACGCCAAGGACAAGCGCATCATTATCGAGTCGAACGAGCTGGGACCGCTGCAACGCAACCTGTATGCCGTTGACTACAAGAGCGGCAGGCGCACACTGCTTGACAACGGCAGGGGCATGCACCGCGCACAGCTGTCAGAGAGCGGGCAGTGGCTGGCCGACCGCTATACGGAGCCCGGCGTTCCGCGCAACATTGACCTGACAAGCACGGTCACAGGCAAACGCCAGAGGCTGCTCACCGCCAGTGACCCCTGGCAGGGCTACACCGTGCCTACTTACGAGTGTGGCACCATCAAGGCGGCCGACGGCACAACAGACCTTTACTACCGCATGGTGAAGCCGGCCAACTTTGACGCTACCAAGAAATATCCCACCATAGTTTACGTCTACGGCGGCCCGCATGCCCACCAGGTCAACGCCTCCTGGCACTATGGCAGCCGCTCGTGGGACACCTACATGGCCCAGAAAGGCTACATCGTGTTCTCCCTGGACAACCGGGGCAGCGAACGCCGCGGCCGCGATTTCGAGCAAGTCACGTTTCACCAGCTGGGCAAGGTGGAGATGGAAGACCAGATGAAGGGGGTTGACTTCCTCAAGTCGCTGCCCTATGTTGACGCCAGCCGGCTGGGCGTTCACGGATGGAGCTTCGGCGGCTTTATGACCATCTCGCTGATGACCCACCACCCCGACATCTTCAAGGTGGGCGTGGCCGGAGGCCCTGTGATTGA
Source organism: uncultured Prevotella sp. (assembly GCA_937895845.1). Classification (GTDB taxonomy): domain Bacteria; phylum Bacteroidota; class Bacteroidia; order Bacteroidales; family Bacteroidaceae; genus Prevotella. The sequence goes on from CALBLK010000022.1 coordinate 51,857, forward strand.
CTGGAAGTGGTACGAGGTGATGTACGGCGAGCGCTACATGGGCACGCCGCAGGACAACCCCAAGGGTTACGAGGCCTCCTCGCTGCTTGGCCAGGCCAGGAACCTGAAGGGAAAACTCCAGATTATCATCGGCATGAACGACCCTGTGGTGGTGCCACAGAACGCACTTCAGTTCCTCAACGCCTGCGCAGAGGCGGGCACACAGCCCGACTTCTTCGCCTATCCGGGCGAGGGGCACAACATGATGGGGCACAAGAGTGTGCACCTGCACGAGAGAATCACTCAGTATTTCGAGGACTACCTGAAGCCCATCGGCGCCGGGAGTGCTGCAAACAGGCCGTAAAGCAGCGGCAGCCGGCCATTTAAAGACTATCAAGCAAACACATACAAGAACAATTAGGATATGAACATACTACTGTTAGGCAGCGGCGGCCGTGAGCACGCACTGGCCTGGAAGATTGCACAGAGTCCGCGGGTGGAGAAACTGTTTGTCGCACCGGGCAACGCCGGAACGGCCTGCTGCGGCGAAAACGTTGACATGAGGGCCGATGACTTTGAGGCCATCAAGCGGTTCTGCGCGGAGAAAGCCATCGACATGGTGGTGGTAGGCCCAGAGGACCCACTGGTGAAAGGCATCTACGACGAGCTGCGCATGGACGCACGCACGGCGGACATCCCGGTGATCGGCCCTTCAAAGGAGGGCGCGGTGCTAGAGGGCTCAAAGGACTTTGCCAAGGGCTTCATGGCGCGCCACAACATCCCTACGGCCAGGTATGGCACGTTCGACGGAGCCACGCTCAGCGAGGGACTGGCTTTCCTGGAGACGCTCAAGCCACCCTATGTGCTCAAGGCTGACGGGCTGTGCGCCGGAAAGGGTGTGCTCATCCTGCCCACGCTGGAGGAGGCCCGGCACGAGCTGAAGGAAATGCTGGGCGGAATGTTCGGCAACGCATCGGCACGCGTAGTCATCGAGGAATTCCTCAGCGGCATCGAGTGCTCAGTGTTTGCGCTCACCGACGGACAGCACTACAAGATTCTGCCCGAGGCCAAGGACTACAAGCGCATCGGAGAGCACGACACGGGACTGAACACAGGCGGGATGGGCAGCGTGTCGCCGGTGCCCTTCGCTGACAAGGCGTGGATGAAGAAAGTGGAAGACCGCATCATCCGTCCCACGGTTGAGGGACTGTCGGCAGAGGGTATCGCCTACAAGGGCTTTATCTTCTTCGGACTTATCAACGTAAAGGGCGAGCCGATGGTCATCGAATACAACTGCCGCATGGGCGACCCCGAAACCGAGAGCGTGATGCTCAGGCTGAAGAGCGACCTCGTTGACCTGCTCGAGGGTGTGGCCGCGGGCGACCTTGACCAGCGCCCCATCGCGTTCGACGAGCGCGCAGCGGTGTGCGTGATGCTGGTCAGCGGCGGCTATCCGCAGGCCTACAAGAAAGGCTATCCCATCACTGGCATCGACCAGGTGGAAGACAGCATCGTTTTCCATGCAGGAACAGCCCTGAAAGACGGCCAGGTGGTGACCGACGGCGGACGTGTCATTGCCGTGAGCTCATACGGGAAAGACAGGGCAGAGGCACTGAAAAAGTCGTTCGAGGCTGCCCAGAAGATACAGTTTAAAGACAAATATTTCAGAAAGGACATCGGCGCTGACCTGCAAGCATGACCAAGCGACTGCAAAACAGAATATCGGAAAGCCGGATGGCCCTGCCCGTGATGGCAGTGTATGGCAGCATGGTGTGGATGGCCGGAGGCTTGGTGACCGGGCACTGGTGGATTCAGTTCGCGCTCTTCGCCCTGTCCACCTACCTCATGGTGGAGCTGAACAACAGCAATGCGCTCATCCGCATATACAGCCGGATGGTGTCGTGCTCATACATCGCAATCACCACAGCGGCCTGTTTCATGTTCGGCTCGCAGAGCGGCGCCTTCACCCAGCTGTGCTTCGTGGTGGCCTGCCTGTGCCTGTTCAAGACCTACCAGGACCAAAAGGCCACCGGCATGGCTTTCATGGCATCGCTCAGTCTGAGCTTGGTGTCGTTCACATCCGTCCACGTGCTGTACTTCTTCCCGGTAATGTGGGGCATCATGGCCGCGTTTCTCCAGTCGCTGAGCCTGCGCACGTGGGGAGCCTCCGTGCTGGGAGGGCTCACCCCCTACTGGATGCTGATGCCCTACCTGGTCTATACCGGCAGCTTTGACATGGTGGCCGGCAACCTCGGACAACTGCTCGCATTCGCGCCCATCGGCGACTTCAGCGCCATCAACCGGCAGCAGTGGGTCACACTGGCCTTTGTTTGCGCCCTCGCCCTGACTGGCACCGTCCACTACCTGCGCACCAGCTACAATGACAAAATCCGCATCAGGCAGCTCTACGAGTGCTTCATCACCGTGGACTTCTTTGCCTTCCTGCTCTTTGCGCTCCAGCCGCAGCACTATGAGCTGGCCATGCACCTGCTCATCATCAACACCAGCCCGCTCATCGCCCATTTCATTGCGCTCACACACACGCGGGTGACCAATGTCTCCTTTATCGCAATCCTTACCGCCACTCTGGCACTAACGGCTTATAACCTATGGATTTCATCACTGGCTTTCTGATACAGTATGGCTACTGGGGCATGCTGTTTGCCGCCTTTCTGGCCGGCAGCTTCTTTCCGTTCAGCAGCGAGGCTGTAATGGTGGGGCTGATAGCCGCCGGACTGCCCCCAAAAGAACTGTGCGTCTACGCCACCATCGGCAATGCTGCCGGCGGCATGTTCAACTATGGCGTTGGACGGATGGGCAAGGGCGAATGGATAGAGAAATACCTCCATGTGAAAAAGAAAGACCTTGACAAGGCCGAACGCTTTATGGCCGGGCGGGGAGCCTGGATGGGCTTCTTCGGCTTCCTGCCCCTGCTGGGCAGCGCCATCACCATCCTGCTGGGACTGATGCGGGCCAACATCGTCATCTCAATGGCGAGCATCACCATCGGCAAAGCCCTGCGCTACATTCTCCTTGCACTGGGCATGAGCGCCTTTGCGCTCACCTCGTGCACGGGAGCGCACGAGCGGCAGAAGCCAGTGGTGACGGTCACCATCGAGCCTTTGCGGTTCTTTGTCGAACAGATTGGCGGCGACCACTTTAAGGTGAACACAATGGTTCCGGGCGGAAGCAGCCCCGAAACCTACGAACCCACGGCCCGGCAGATGGTGGAGCTGGGCGAAAGCCAGATCTATTTCATGGTGGGACAGCTGGGCTTTGAGCGCACACAGGCACGCCAGCTGAGGGCCAACGCCCCCCAGCTGACGTGGGTGGACACATCGGAGGGCATCCGCCCACTGGCAGGCCCGGACAACACTGCCGACCCTCACACATGGACATCGCCGGACAACGCCATCGTGATAGCCCGGAACATCTACAGGGCACTGGCCATGGCCGACAGCCGGGACTCCTTGGTGTTCAAGGAGAACCTCAGGCGGCTGTGCAGCCGCATCACGCAGCTTGACCGCACCATCAGCACTCGCATGGCGGCAGCGCGTGACAGAGACAAGGGCCACGCGCGCGCCTTTGTCATCTACCACCCCACACTCACCTATTTCGCCAGGCGTTACGGACTGGAGCAACTGGCCGTCGAGGAGAACGGGCACGAGCCATCGGCGCAGTCGCTGAGACAGCTGCTTGACAAGGCTGCGGCCAAGGGCGCGCGTGTGATGCTGGTGCAGAAGGAATTCAGCAACCGTAACATCGCCACCGTGTGCCAAGGGACAGGCATTGAGACCAAGGAAATCAACCCGCTGAGCTACAACTGGTTCGATGAGATGGACGCCATCTCGAAAATTCTGTGCGGAGATTCGTGCCAATAACCCGAACAACCGCTTAAAGCACAAAAGCCATGCAGCCATTACAGATAGAGCTCAGCCATGTGACAGCCGGCTATGAAGGCCATGCCCACATCAGGGATGTGTGCCTCCGCATCAACAGAAATGACTTTGTGGGCATTGTGGGGCGCAACGGCGGAGGCAAGACCACACTGCTGCGCGTCATCCTCGGGCTGCTCAAGCCCCTGTCAGGAACAGTGAACTACTTTGATGAGAACGGACACACCTGCGTCCGTCCGCAGATGGGCTACCTGCCCCAGCACAGTGCCATCGACCGCGACTTTCCCATCACGGTGGAAGAGACCGTGCTCTCGGGCCTTCAATGTCGCAAGTCGCTGCTGGCACCTTTCAGCCGCGAACTGAGGGAAATGGCCGGCAGGGCCATCCACAAAATGGAGCTTGACGCGCTGAAAGACAGGCCCATCAAGGCGTTGAGCGGCGGCGAACTGCAACGCACACTCATGGCGCGCGCCATAGCCGCCGACCCGCAGGTGCTGGTGCTCGACGAACCCAACACCTACATTGACAGCCACACCAGGGAGCGGCTGGAACGGCTGCTTGACAAACTGAGCGGCCAGCGCACCATCATCATGGTAAGCCACGACACGGCCAGCCTCGGCAAGCGTGCCACCACACTTGTGCGAATGGACGAAACGGCCACTATTTCGCGTTAAAAAAGGCGAAAAGACCTGTAACTTAGCCGATTTATATTAACTTTGCACGCGTATATGAATCAGCAGACAGACGCTCAATGCAAGCGTCTGCCGCACACTGGCAGATTCGAATAGTTTTAACACCTACCTAATATTTAGCCAAAGAATGAAGCGATTTAAACTGGTAGACAATATTCTGGGCTGGCTATCCTTTTTGATAGCGGCCTTTGTCTATTGCTCTACGATTGAGCCGACAGCCAGCTTCTGGGACTGTCCCGAATTCATCACAACAGGTTACAAACTGGAGATTGGACACCCGCCCGGCGCACCATTCTTTATGCTCACAGCCAACCTGTTCTCCCAGTTTGTCAGTGACCCCTCGCAAGTTGCACGCATGGTGAACGCCATGAGCGCCCTGCTCTCGGCCACCACCATCCTGTTCCTGTTCTGGTCGATATCACACCTCACCCGCAAGCTGCTCACTGACAACTGGAACGAGCTGACCGTCGGCAAGACCATCGCCATCGAGATGGCAGCCATGACCGGCGCACTGATTTACACATTCAGCGACACCTTCTGGTTCAGTGCGGTCGAGGGAGAGGTTTACGCCTACTCCTCGGCGTTCACGGCTGTGGTGTTCTGGCTGATATTAAAGTGGGAGGAGCATGCAGACGAGCCCCACAGCGACCGCTGGCTGGTGCTCATCATGTACATGACAGGCCTCTCCATCGGCGTCCATCTGCTTAACCTGCTCTGCGTGCCGGCCATCGTGCTGGTGTACTACTACCGCCGCTTCCCCCACCAAGACGGCCGCGCCGACCTCAAGGGCTCGCTCGTGGCACTGGCCATTTCTGTGGTTATCCTGGCCGCAGTGCTCTATGGCGTGGTTCCCGGCATCGTGCGCGTGGGCGGCTGGTTCGAGCTGTTCTTCGTCAACGTCCTTGGCTGTCCGTTCAACACCGGCGAGATTATCTACATCTTCCTGCTCATCGCCTGCATCATCTGGGCCATCTGGGAGACCTACCGGAAGAACGGCAAGCGCGGCAACATCGCCTTCCTTGCCTCCGTCGCCATGCTGGGCATACCTTTCTATGGCTACGGATGGAGCTCGGTGGCCATCGGCATTGTGGTGCTGGCCATCCTCTGGTTCATCCTGCAGCGCAAGGCCGCCGGCAAGCCGCTTGTGAGCGCCCGGGTGAAAAACACCTCGCTGCTCTGCATGCTGATGCTGATGATTGGCTACTCGACCTATGCCGTCATTGTCATCCGCTCGGCCGCCAACCCGCCCATGGACCAGAACTCTCCCGAGGACATCTTCACGCTGGGCGAATACCTGGGCCGCGAGCAGTATGGCCAGCGCCCGCTGTTCTACGGCCAGGCCTACACCTCGCAGGTGGCCCTGGAGCGCGAGGGCGGCATGTGCCGCCCCGAGATGAGCAAAGGCGCACCGGTCTACCAGCGCAAGGAGAAGAGCAGCGCCAGCGAGAAAGACTCCTACTTCGTTGTGCGCACCAAGGACGAGTACAAGTACGCCCAGAACATGCTGTTCCCCCGGATGTACAGCAGTGCCCACACTGACGCATACGAGAGCTGGATGGGCGGAGTCGACGGTAACAACGTGCCCTATGACCGCTGCGGCGAAAACATTACCGTCAAGGTCCCCACACAGCTGGAGAACCTGCGCTTCTTCCTGTCCTACCAGTGCAACTTCATGTACTGGCGCTACTTCATGTGGAACTTCGCGGGCCGTCAGAACGACCTGCAGGGCAACGGAGAGCTGGAGCACGGCAACTGGATTAGCGGTTTCAAGTGGCTTGACAACTGGCGCCTGGGCGACCAGAGCAAGCTGCCCGACGACCTGAAGAGCAACAAGGGACACAACGTGTTCTACTGCCTGCCATTGCTGCTCGGCCTCATCGGCCTCTTCTGGCAGGCGTTCCGCAAGGGGCAGAAAGGCATCCGCCAGTTCTGGGTGGTGTTCTTCCTGTTCTTCATGACCGGCCTGGCCATCGTGATTTACCTGAACCAGACCCCCATGCAGCCACGCGAGCGCGACTATGCCTATGCCGGCTCGTTCTACGCCTTTGCCATCTGGTGCGGCATGGGTGTGGCAGCCATCACCGAAATGCTGTGGCGCAAGCTCAGGGGTCACGAGGCGGCTGTCGCCGCACTGGTAGGACTGGCTGGCCTGGCTGTGCCCGTCCAGATGGCTTCGCAGACATGGGACGACCATGACCGCAGCGGCCGCTACACCTGCCGCGACTTCGGCCAGAACTACCTCATGTCACTCCAGCAGGAGGGAGCGCCCATCATCTTCACCAACGGCGACAATGACACCTTCCCCCTGTGGTACAACCAGGACACCGAGGGTGTGCGTACCGACGCCCGCGTGTGCAACCTCAGCTACCTGCAAACCGACTGGTACATCGACCAGATGAGGCGCCCGGCCTACAACTCGCCGTCGGTTCCCATCACGTGGAGCCGCCTGGAATACTGCGCCGGCACCAATGACTACATCCGCGTTGTGCCACAGCTCAAGGAAAGCATCAAGCAGCTGTACCAGACTTATCCCGAGGAGGCGAAGAAACTCTTTGGCGACAACCCCTTCGAACTGAAGAACGTGCTGAAGTACTGGGTGCGCAACAAGCTGAACGCCCAGCAGCGCGAGGTGCTCAAACTGCTTGTGGGCGACACGGGCGACGGCATCCACGTGATTCCCACCGACACGGTTTACATGACCATTGACAAGGAGGCGGTAAGGAAGAGCGGCATGATGATGGCCGCAGACTCCATCCCCGACCGGATGACCATCTCACTCAAAGGCAAGAGCGCCCTGTACAAGGGAGACCTGATGATGCTTGAGATGATAGCCCAGTGCAACTGGACACGGCCCATCTATGTGGCCATGACCGTGGGAGAGGACAACTACATGAACCTTGGCGACAACTTCGTGCAAGAGGGACTGGTGAACCGCATCACCCCGTTCACCACAACCGTTGACGGCGTGCCGGTCGACGGCGCGAAGAACTTCGACACCGAGCGCACCTACAACTGCCTGATGAAGAAGTTCAAGTTTGGCGGCCTGGAGCAGAAGGGGCTCTACATCGACGAGACAGTGATGCGCATGTGCTACACGCACCGCAGGATATTCATGCAGCTGGCCAACAACCTCATCAAGGAGAACCAGCCGAAGCGCGCAGCCGAAGTGCTGGCCTACGCTGACAAGCACATCCCCTACTACAACGTACCCGTTGACTTCTACGGCTCACTGGACGAGGCCCGGGCCTATGCCGCCATTGGCAACAAGGGCAAGGCCATGAACCTGCTGAAGCAGCTGTGGACCAAGTCAGAACAGTACCTCAACTGGTACTGCAGCCTGGACGGCATCCGCTTTGCGAGCGCCCAGTCGGACTGTCTGCGCCACTTCTACATCATGCAGCAGGTGAACATGCTCGCCGCCCATATTGATGCCAAGTGGGCCGAGACAAACATGAACAAGATGGGAACCCTGATGGACACCTACTCGAACAAGGGCGGGAGATTTCCCAACCAGTAACCCGAGACACCCTGCCCTCCATTTCTCCGGCACATGAGGAATGGAGGGCAGTTTTTATGACAGCTACGACATCTACCCAACATGATTATCGAACAACCCGCAATCTGGCTCCGATGGCTTTACCCCAGGGCAACGTGGAGAATGAACAAGCACGAAAGGGCTGTCTACCTCACCTTTGACGACGGTCCAATACCCGAAGCCACGCCTTTCATTCTGAAAACCCTGGCCGAATATGGTGTCAAGGCCACATTCTTCATGGTGGGCGACAATGTGCGGAAACACCCCGAGCTGTACCGGCAGGTGGTAGAGGCGGGCCACCGCATCGGCAACCACACATTCAACCATATCGGAGGATTCAAGCACTCCGTCAAACATTACTGCGAGAACGCCGACAAGGCCAACGCACTCCTGCACACCAACCTGTTCCGACCGCCACACGGCTGGATGCGCCTTGACCAGTATTTCTGGCTGGGGCGGCGCTACCGCATCGTGATGTGGGACCTCGTGACGCGCGACTACTCCAAGTGGATGACGCCGCAGGGGGTGCTCAACAACGTGCGCCGCTACGCCCGCAACGGCTCCATCATCACCTTTCACGATTCGGTCAAGAGCATCGACAAGTTGCATTTCGCCTTGCCCGAGGCCATCAAGTGGCTGAAAAAGCAAGGCTACGCCTTCAAGACATTCGACTGAAAGCAACCACCACCAAGCCCTTGGCCACCACTCTCACATCGCAAACAGTCAAGAGCCTCGCCCGGTCGCTGGGCTTCCAGGCCTGCGGACTGGCCCAGGCCGCCCCCGTGGCAGCTGCCGTGGCCACCGCTTACCGCCAGTGGATAGCCCGGGGTGGCCATGCGGAAATGGACTACCTGGCCCGCAACGTGGACAAGCGGCTCGACCCCACGCTGCTCATGCCGGGCGCCCGCACAATGGTGTGCGTGGCACTGGGCTACAGTCCGGCACGCCGCATAGCGAAAGGTGAGTACCAGCTGGCGGCCTATGCCTACGGGCACGACTATCATGAGGTGATGAAAGACAAGCTGCACCAGCTGGCCGGAAGGCTCTGCCTGGGCAGCGGGGTGACCGTCCGCACATTCTGCGACACAGCACCCGTGCTGGAACGCTACTGGGCCGTGCAGGCCGGGCTGGGCTGGACAGGGCGCAACCACCAGCTGATAGTCCCCGGCGCCGGCTCGCAGTTCTTTCTCGGCGAGCTGCTCACCGCCGCCCAGGCCGACCACTATGACAAGCCTGTCGCCAACCGCTGCGGCAACTGCCACGCCTGCACCGATGCCTGTGAGGCATTGCAGCAAGAGGCACGCACGCCAGCCACCTTCTTCAATTCGGCCGACTGTCTCTCCTACCAAACCATTGAGCGCCGCGGCGAACTCACGGCGAGTGCCCGGTCAAGGATAGGCAGCTGCATCTATGGCTGCGACCGCTGCCAGAGCGTGTGCCCATGGAACCGTTTTGCCAGGCCCACCGCAGAACCGCTGCTGCAGCCCAGCGAGGCCCTGCTGGCCATGACCCGCGAAGACTGGCACCGGCTATCGGCCGACGACTACCGCCGGCTGTTCAAGGGAAGTGCCGTGAAACGGGCAAAATATGAAGGGCTTGTGCGCAACATCCAGGCCGCAAGGGCCTGCACAGCCTCCACGGCACCGGGCAAAGACTGAGGCTCTGCGTCACACCGTTATCTCGCCAGAGCCGTAGCAACGGTGGCGCTCATGGTCGTAGACCACGCAAAACTGGCCCGGCGCCACCCCGTGGATGGCATCGTCAGAGTGGATGACATACACTCCCTCGCCCACCCTTTCGGCTGCGGCAGGATGCCATTCGGGCGTATGCCTGATTTTGAAGGTGATGCGCGCGGGCAGTTCCGGCATGGTGAGAAAATGGAAGTCGTGCACACGGAACTCCCTCTTGTAGGCCGTCATCGGGTCGTAGCCATGGGCCACATAAAGGATGTTGCGCTCCACATCTTTCTTGACCACAAACCAAGGGCCGCCCCCGAGGCCAAGCCCCTTTCGCTGCCCGATGGTGTGAAACCACAGTCCTGCGTGCTCGCCAATCTTCCTCCCCGTGTCCAGCTCTACAATGTCACCGCGCCGCTCGCCCAGGTAGCGGCGGATATAGTCGTTATAGTTCACCTTTCCCAGAAAGCAGATGCCCTGCGAGTCCTTGCGCCTGGCGCTCGCCAAGTGCTCGCGCTCCGCGATGCTTCGCACCTCGTCCTTATGGAAATGGCCTATGGGGAAGAGTGCCTTTTGCAGCTGCCATCCATAGATTTGCGCCAGGAAGTCGGTCTGGTCCTTCACCGGGTCCGGACTGGTTGTCAGCCATTTCCGTCCGTCAACGACCTCGGTCTGGGCATAGTGCCCTGTGGCTATCAGGTCATAGTCGCGCCCCCGCTTCTCGTGAAAGGCTCCAAACTTGATGAGCCTGTTGCACATCACGTCGGGGTTGGGCGTGAACCCGGCCCTCACCTTGTCCATGGTGTAGCGCGCCACTTGCTCCCAGTATTCCCGGTGGCAGTCAACCACCTCCAGCCGGCAGCCATACTTGCGCGCCACAGCGGAGGCCATCTCCAGGTCTTCCTCGCTGGAGCAGTCCCATTCCTCCTTCTCCTCGGGTCCAATCTTGATATAGAAACAGTCGGGGTGCAGTCCCAGTCGCGCCAGTTCGTACACCACCACCGAGCTGTCAACGCCGCCCGAGAGCAGCACAGCTATCCGCTTGCCTTGAACAGTCTCTGTCATCGCACAATGTAAAATATGAATAGGTGATTAGAATTATTTACAGGCACCCGCCTCTCAGCGCGTGCCCCCTCATCCACCGGCGCGCCCTTGCGCACAGCCTCCTGGCCCACACCAGCGCAATGGCAAACGCGATGCGCGTGCCCAGCAGCCACAGGGGCGAGATGCCCGTGGCGCCAAACACCACCGTGTCTTCAATCATGGAGTGGTTCATGATGAGATGAAAGTTCACATCGTTGGCCTCCTTGCGCGTGATGACGCCCCTCTCCTCCAGCTCTACCATCACCGCCGAGCCATAGCTGATGCCCAGCACGTTGCCCACCAGCCACATATAGGCGGCCTGGCGGGGCAGCCCGAACAGCCGCATCAGGGGTGACAGCCACCGCGACAGCGGCTCCAGCAGGCCATAGGCCTCAATCAGCCGCTGCAGCACCATGAGCACGCCGATAATCAGGAAGACCAGCAGCGACAGCCACACCTGCGACACCGCCCATGTGGCCAGCACCTCGCTGAACCCGCTGTTTGGCGCCGAGCCCAGATAGATGTAGCGCGCGCCGGTGTCGGGCACCAGCAGGTTGAGCACAACGGCACACACAAAGGCCATCACAATGCGCAGCAGGGCCATCTGCCCGAACGACGAGCCGGTCTTGCGGTTGACGGCACACTCCATCGGCAGGGCATGGCACAGGGCTATCATGAGTGCCACAATGGTGGCCTGCTTCATCGTGAGCGGTATGGCCGTCATCGCCGCAATGCCCGCATAGGTTCCGGCTGCCGCCCCGGAGATGAAGATGACCGCCGAGGAGCCGGGCAGCCCGAGGTGAACAAAAACGGGATTGAGCGCGCGCGCCATCCAGTCTAACACGCCGAAGAATTGCAGCAGGGTGACCCCCAGCGAGATGGGAACCATGAGTTTGAGCAGCCACACGGTACTTTTCCATGTCGGCGACATGGCAGCGCGCGTACAGCAACCCAAGGTATGGAAAAAAGTGGACAATGCGTGCATGACACTCTTCATTCGTTCTGCAAAGCTACTGCTTTTCTCCCCAAAAGGGCCATTTCTCACCCTTCTTGCGTGTTAATAAATTATAATTATAATTGTTTTTACTTTGCACCACACCACGTTTATATTATTTTTGCAATTGCTGGAATACTATAAATAGGTACAAAAAGCAAGAGAGGGCGCTGCTTTCCGCACGTCCAAGTAATCATTAACCCTACTAAACGTAACCATTAACCCTACTAAACCCTACCACAATGAAAAGAACCCTCACACTTCTGCTCATGTCAATGCTGGTGCATTTGGCCATTGCGGGCACCGTCAGCGAGCGGCAGGCCCTGGCCATTGCCAAGGCTTTTGCCCTGCGGCACGGCATGGCAATGGCCGCAGAAGCGCCGCGGATGGCGGCCAAGCGGATGCTGCCGGCCCAGGGCACGGCCAAGGCTGTGCCCTCCTACTACGTGTTCAACATGGACAAGGCCAACAGTGGCTTTGTCATTGTCAGCGGCGACGACCGCATGGAGCCTGTGCTGGGCTACTGTCCCACCGGCAGCTTTGACTCGGCCGACATCCCCGACGGCCTGCGCTGGCTGCTCAATGCCTACACCGGCAGGCTCGCCGCGCTGCAAGAGGGCGAGACAGTCACCGGGACTGTGGTGAGCACCGAGGCCGTTGCGCCGCTGGTGAAGGCCAAGTGGAACCAAAACGCGCCCTACAACCTGCTCACGCCAAAGGTTGACGGCACGCCCACCTACACGGGGTGCGTGGCCACGGCCATAGCCCAGGTGCTCCACCATCTGAAGACCAAGGGAGCCAAGGCCATTCCGGCCTACACCACCAGCACACAGCGCATAGACATGCCGGAGCTGCCGGCCACCACCTTCGACTGGGACATGATGAAGACAACCTACGAAACGACGGAGACAGACGAGAGTGCCATGGAGGTGGCCAAGCTGATGGCCTACTGCGGACAGGCGGTAAACATGAACTACAACACCACTGCCTCGGGCAGCTATGTACGTCCGCATGAGCTTGCCCTCTACCTCGGCGTGTCCCCCACGGCCAAGTTTGCCGACCACGGCGACTACAACAAGCATCAGTGGGACAGTCTGCTGTTCAGCGAGCTGAAAGCCGGACGGCCCGTCCTCTATGCGGGTAGGGACAGAAGCAACGCCAATGCCCCGTCAGCCCACCAGTTTGTGTGCGACGGATACGACGGGAAAGGCTACTTCCACATCAACTGGGGATGGGGCGGCATGAGCGACGGCTACTTCCAGCTGTCCATCCTCAGCCCTCCCGTCCAGGGCATCGGCGGCGGTACCGGCGGCTACGTGTCAGACCAGCGGATTGTCTACAACCTCAAGGCTGCCGGCGACAGCGAGACAGCCTCGCCGGCGGCAACGGTCTATGGGGCTATCTCCATCGGCGACCGCATTACGTACAGGAACGACGCCTCACAAACGTTCCTGACCTACGTGGAGGTCAACTTCCTCAACTACGGGCACCGGCCGCACACCTACAAGTTCGCCCTGCAACTCTACCAGGGTGAAACCTTTGTCAAGCAGCTGGACTTCTCAGACAGAGAATATCCCACAAACAGCCACGAGTACTGGAAATGCACATTCAACAACCTTGACTTCACGGGCGTTCCCGACGGCACCTACCGCATCGTGCCGGCAAGCAAGGCCGAGGGCTACGCCGTAACCGTGCCCTGCGAGAACAGCGACGCCAACTACGTGGAGGCCACCCTCAAGGACAACACGCTGACCCTCACCCGCCACCCCAAGACGGCCGGCGGCGACTTTGCAGTGAGCGGCGTGACCATTGACGGCAAGCTCGTTGCAGGGCGCAAGGTTCCCGTCCGCTTCACCGTGACCAACAACGGCACGGGCGGCAGCGAGCTTCCGCTCTCAGTAGAGCTGGGCTTCGAAACGACAGAGACAACCGTCTATGTTGACCCAGGGCAGTCGGAGGAGGTCACCGTATGGATTACGCCGTCGATGCCCATCAATGACTACTACGAGCAGGAACTGATGATAGTCAACAGCAACGATGGCACCGACCTGTATTATGACACGGTCACGCTGACCGACCCCGTCACCTCCTCACTCTCGGCCGGCAACATCACAGTGAGCAACTCCAACGGTTCAAGCGTGTCAGGCACAACCCTTGACTTCACTGTTGAGCTGAAGAACCGCATGAGCAAGGCGTACGACGACTATGTCATCGCCGTGCTCTATGGTGTCAACAACGGCACCTATGTCAGCCAGCAGACGCTCTACAAGCCGGTGACCGTCGCGGGAAGCGGCACCGAAACGGTGGGCTTCACCTTCAGCGGCCTCGACCCGGGCTTTGACCACTATCACCTGGTGCTGCACTACTACAACCACATAGGGACTGCACAGATGCTCGCCCGCGACTACGAGATGGGCATCAACCAGTCGTACGCCAGTCTCAGAGGCGGACGCCATATCATGGAAACGGTGGACGAGATGCCCCGGACGCTCACAACTACGGTGACCAACCAGGGCGACACCGACTATGACAATGCTGTGGTCTTCTCGCTCGTCAAGGACTTAGGCAACGGCTATGGCCGCGAGGTGTCCGGCGAGAAGCGCGGGGTGAACATTCCTGCCGGCGGCAGTGCGGAGCTGACTTTCAACATCCCGGAAGACATCAACGAGGAGGGCAGCTACATCGGCTACTGCTACTACTATTCCAACGGCGAGAAGCTTCCGATGAGCATCTTCTACTTCACCTTTGCCACCGGCATCATGGACATCACTGCTGGCACCGGCGCCACAGGAAGCCCAGCCAAGGTGTTCACGCCCGGCGGCCGGCTCGTCGGCACGATGAGTCCCGGCGAGATGAAAGCCCGTCTGCCCAAGGGTGTCTACATCGTCAAGGGAAAGAAAGTGATCAACTGAAACCGCGACACACCGGGCACCATCCGATAAGCATACGGCTTTATCCCGCATCGGCATGAGGGCCGATGCGGGTAAGCTAAAAAAAGACGGACAGCAAGACTTTATCTTGCAGTCCGTCTTTTTTAATTCGTAACAGCCACCTGCGCAACGTCCGGCCATTGCCCATTCACCATTCATCCGAAGCCGCCGGACGGCCGGAACAAAGGCCAACGGGAAGCAAGCCACAACGGCCTGTTTGGATAAAAAAATGGGGGAACTCTGCAAGACGGCCTGTCCTGCCGTGCCATCCGGCCCATATTGCAGCGCGAAACGAACCGTTCTGTCATGCCAAACGGCCCATGTTGCAGCGCGGAACGGTGCGTTTCGCGCTGCAACATGGGCCGTTTCACGTCCGTTGAAGTTACCTGTACTTCCCTTCCTCTTTGTCCTCCAGCATACTCAGGTACGACTGGTAGCGGCTTTCGGCGATGAGGTGCTCCCTGACAGCAGCGATGACCGCGCACCCCGGCTCGTGCGTATGCGTGCAGTTGCTGAAGCGGCACCGGCTTGAGAAGCGGAAAATGTCCCTGAAGTAGCCCGACAGTTCGCCCGGCTCTATGTCGAATGTGCCGAAGCCCTTGATGCCCGGCGTGTCGACAATCCAGCCGCCGGCGGGCAGTGGCAGCATCTCGCTGAATGTCGTGGTGTGCGTTCCCGTGTTGTGCGCGCCGCTGATCTCGCCCGTGCGGAGGTTGGCCCCGGGCAGCAGCCTGTTGACCAGTGTCGACTTGCCCACGCCGCTGTTGCCGCTGAGCACGCTCACCTTGCCCGCCAGCATTTCCATGAGCCGGTCTGTGCCCTCGCCCGTTGCAGCGGAAATTTCCAGGCAGTCGTAGCCCACGGTCTCATAGAGGGTTACCATCATCCGCTGGTAGTGTCGCATCTCGCCGGCCAGCAGGTCGGTCTTGTTGAAAGCCAGCACCACCGGCACCCGGTAGGCCTCGGCCGAGGCCAGGAAGCGGTCGATGAACGTGGTGCTGGTCTGCGGCCGGTCAACGGTGACCACCAGCACCGCCATGTCCACGTTGGCCGCAATGATATGGCTCTGTTTCGAGAGGTTGGGCGACTTTCTGACGATGTAGTTCCGCCGGTCTCCGATAGCGGTGATAAAGGCCGTCCCCGCCAGGCTGGGCACAATGGTCACCCTGTCGCCCACGGCCACCGGGTTGGTGCTGCGGATTCCGCGCAGCCTGAAGCTGCCTTTCACCTTGCAGTCCACCTGCCGGCCGTCGTCCGTCCTCACGGTGTACCAGCTCCCGGTGTTCCTGATGACAAGTCCCTCCTCCATCGGCCTTGCCTTTAGACGGTCATGATCTCCTTGTCCTTGGCGGCCAGCAGGCTGTCAATGCGCTTGATTATCTTGTCATGAATCTTCTGCAGGTCGTTCTCGGCATCCTTCTCCAAGTCTTCTGACAGCCCGTCCTTGATGGCCTTTTTCAGCTTGTCCTTCACGTCGGCCCTCACGTTGCGCACCTGCACTTTCGTGCCCTCGCCCATCTTGTTGCACTGCTTGGCCAGCTCGCGGCGGCGCTCCTCGGTGGGCTGCGGGATGCCCAGGCGGATAATCTCGCCGTTGTTCTCGGGCGTGATGCCCACGTCGCTGTCCATGATGGCTTTCTCGATGGCCTTTATCTGCTTCTTGTCCCAGGGACGGATGGCGATGGTGCGCGGGTCGGGCACCGACACGTTGGCCACCTGGTTGAGCGGCACCATCGAGCCATACGACTCCACCTTGATGCCATCAATGATGGCCACGTTGGCGCGGCCGGCGCGAACTCGCGCGAGCTGCTCCTCCAGATACATTGCGGCCATCTCCATTTTCTCCTCGGCGGCGGCCAGGGTTTCTTTTACGTCAATCATGTTCTGTCTCTACGGTTTAAATGTTTTCTTGCACAAATGTATCAACAATTCTCCATTCTGACAAGCATTTTGGTGACATTTTTCGTTTCCGCCACTTTTAGGGGCCTTTCTCAAATATAATTCATACCTTTGCAGGTGGAAATCAACATCCACACGCAGGCTCCGCGCCTGCCAGCCAACAGCATTAAAAACAATCTGCAATGAACACAAGGACAATCCGCCTCGCGCTGGCGGTTTGCTGCGCCACCGCCGCCATGCCAGCCTCTGCACAGAACCCGCAGCGGGGCGACTACGGCTATCTGTACTGCCACATGAGCGACCGCGGCGAGTGGACGGCTTTCGCGCTGAGCCGCGACGGCCTCAACTACCACGACGTTATCAACGGCGACAGCATCTTCCCGCCCTCAGCGCACGCCCGCATCGAGGGCGGCACACGCGACGCCTACATCTGCCGCTCGCACGATGGCAAGGGCTACCTGATGGCGGTCACCGACATGTGCGTGCGCCGCAGCCACGTGTGGGACAACTACGGCATCGGCCTGCTGCGCAGCGGCGACCTCATCCACTGGCAGTCTGTCACCTTTGACTTCCGCAAGGGTCCCTTCATCTTCTGCGACCCGGCCTCGCCCGACGTCTACAAGGACTGGTCGGCCGTGAACCGCGTGTGGGCGCCGCAGGTATTCTGGGACCCGGCCTACCGATGGCCCGACGGCAGCAAGGGAGGCTACTTTGTCTACTACTCCATGTGGAACAGGGCCGAGGAGCCTTACGACCGCATGTACTACTCGTATGCCGACCGCACCTTCACCCGGCTCACCAAGCCGCGCCTGCTCTTCGACTGGGGCTACGCCACCATCGACGCCGACATCAACTTTGTGCCGGCCGACAGTCTGTACCACATGATGATCAAAAAAGAGGGCGGCACACCGGGCCTGTTCACCTCGACCGCCCCGAGCCTCACCGGCCCGTGGAGCCGGCCCGACGACAAGGACTACATCAGTTTCGAGGGGCGGAAGAAGTGCGAGGGCGTGTCAGCCTTTCAGATTGCCGGCGAGGAGGGCTGGCGCATCGGCTACATCGAATACTCTTCGCGCCCCAAGCACTACCGCATCTGCAAGGCCGACAAGTATATGCGCAACTTCACCGACCCGCAGGACATCCGCGGGGTCAACGGTCCGCAGCACGGCTCGTTCATGCGCCTCACCCGCAAGGAGTACAAGCGGCTGGAGCGGTGGAGCAAGACTAAAGAATGAAGAAAAAGGTGGAACATCACGGATTTGCTGTACTTTTGCATCCAAAACAACTGAAAGGCATTGCATGAAACCAATGATTAAATACAGGGGCGGAAAGTCAAAGGAGATACCCCATATCATGTGGCATATCCCCCGGTTCACCGGACGCTATGTCGAGCCTTTCTTTGGAGGCGGGGCACTGTTTTTCTTCCTTGAACCCCGACAAGCAATAATCAATGACATCAACTCAAAGCTCATCGGGTTTTACCGAGGTGTGCGCAATGACTACACCGGTTTGCGAAAAGAGCTTGACGAGATAGAGGCCCTGTATGCCAGCAACAGGAAAAGTTTCGAGGCGTTAAAGGCCTTGCACCCAGACGAGCGGGTGGAGGACAGGAACGAGGAGCTGTACTACCGGCTCCGCAGCATGTTCAATGGGACAGCAGACAAGGAATACTCTGATGCCCTGCTATATTACTACATTAACAAGACCGCATATTCAGGGATGATTCGCTACAACGCGCGCGGCGAGTTTAATGTTCCTTTCGGACGCTACAAGCACCTTAACACCAAGTCCGTAACGCCCTCGCACAGCAAGCTCCTGCAATCGGCAGAGCTTTTCAACACTGACTACAGTGCCATTTTCAATATGTGCAGCAAGGACGACTTCGTCTTTCTTGCCCCTCCCTACGACTGTGTGTTCTCGGACTATGGCAACGAAGAGTACAGAGACGGGGTCAACGAGGACTGTCACAGGCAGCTGGCCAGAGACTTTGCCAACCTACCGTGCAAGGCACTGATGGTCATCGGGCGCACACCAATGACAGAAGAACTGTACAGGGAGTATATCGTGGACGAATATGAGAAGAACTACGCCGTCAACATACGCAACAGGTTCAAGGCCGCCGCAAGCCATATCGTGGTTGCCAATTACAGGCAGTCCGAAGTTGCCGCCGGCGAACATACACCCACACCTTACAACAAACCAGAGTCCGCCCAGTTAAGGCTATTTGAAAGAAGACCACCTCGTTTGGGTGCATAACAGAGAAAACATTAAACCGGTTAGCGTAAGCCGATTCTCAAGGCTTCCGTGGCTTGAATATTTGCAGTAATTTTGCAAGCCGAAGAGAGAGAGACAAGACACACAACCCGATGAGTGACAAGGAGAACAAAGAGGAGCTGCTGCGGCTGATACGCCAGAACCGCCCCATGACCATGGGACAGCAGCTGCGGCTCACCCTGCAGCTGAGCACCCCGGCCATACTGGCCCAGCTCACCACCACGATGATGCAGTACATTGACGCCTCGATGGTGGGCAGCATGGGCGCCGAGGCCTCGGCCGCCATCGGCCTTGTGGAGACCACCACATGGCTGCTGGGCAGCGTGTGCTCGGCCACCGCCGCGGGATTCTACGTGCAGGTGGCCCACCAGCTGGGCTCTAACGACAGCGCCAGGGCGCGCAGCACCCTGCGCCAGGGCATCGTGTCGGTGCTGGCGGTGAGCATCGTGCTGGGCATGGCGGCACTGTGCGCCAGCCCGTTCCTGCCGGCATGGCTCGGAGGCAGCGAGGACATCAACGCCACGGCATCGGCCTACTTTGCCGTCATCGCCATGGCCCTGCCCGCGTTCCAGTTCTCCATGTTTGGTGCCGGCATGCTCCGCAGCAGCGGCAACATGGTGGTGCCAAGCGCCATGAGCGTGGTGATGATGGCACTCAACGTGGTGTTCAACTTCTTCCTCATCTTCCCCACGCGCACAGCCAGTCTGCTGGGCGCGGCGGTCACCATACCCGGCGCGGGCCTGGAGGTGAGGGGGGCTGCCATCGGCACGGTGTCGGCGGAGCTTGTTGCAGCCGCCATCACGATGTACCTGCTCTGCTTCCGCTCCAGGGAGCTTTCGCTGCGCATTGACAGCGGCCGCTTCCGCCCCACGCGGCAGGTGGTGCGGCAGGCGCTCCGCATCGGGCTGCCCATGGGACTGCAACAAGCCATCATGTGCTCGGCCTATGTGGTGACCACCGTCATCATCGCCCCGCTGGGCACCATTGCCATAGCGGCCCACTCGTTTGGCATCATCGTGGAGAGCCTCTGCTATATGCCGGGCTACGGCATAGCCGACGCGGCCACCACCCTTGTGGGCCAGAGCATCGGGGCGCGGAGGCACGACCTGACGAAGCGCTTTGCCTGGCTGTCGGTGGCGCTGGGCGTGGCGGTCATGGCGGCCATGGGCGTGTGCATGTATGCCGGAGCCCCCCTTGCCATGGCACTGATGACACCGGTCGCCGAGGTGCGCCAGCTGGGCGTGGAGGTGCTCCGCATCGAGGCCTTCGCCGAGCCGATGTTCGCCGCAGCCATTGTCTGCTACGGCGTGTTCGTCGGAGCGGGCAAGACGCTGGCGCCAAGCGTGATGAACCTGGTCAGTATGTGGGGCGTGCGCATCACGCTGGCCGCCCTGCTGGCACCCACGATGGGGCTCAGAGGGGTGTGGCTGGCCATGTGCATCGAGCTGTGCTTCCGCGGCCTCATCTTCCTCGGCAGACTGCGCTGGGGCCGGTGGACGGACTGAGGGTGACACACAGAAGGGGAAGGACAAGAAAGAAGAAAGAAAGAAAGAAAAATAGATAGATTGTGTTATGGAACTAATTAGTAACAAGGTTTTCGGGGGCGAGCGCCCTCTGTTTGAGATTCACAACGTTGAGCTTGACCACGTGCGCGTGACCTTTGGCGAGTCGGGCATCAAGGAGTGCAGCAACATCGTCTGCCGCAACTGCTACTTCGAGGGCAAGTACCCCCTGTGGCACGTCGAGGGTTCAGAAATTGCCGACTGCTACTTCGCCCCGGGCTCGCGCTCGGCCATCTGGTATTCCAACAACATGAAGATGAAGGACTGCGTGATCAACGGACCCAAGTTTTTCCGCGAGATGAAGAACCTGGAGCTGACCAACGTCACCATCAACGACGCCGACGAGACTTTCTGGGGCATTGACGGCCTGACGCTCCGCAACGTGGTGCTCCACGACGGCACCTACCCCTTCATGCACTGCAGGCATATCCGCGTTGACGGTCTGGAGAGTGACAGCAAGTACGTGTTCCAGTACTGCAAGGACGTGGAAATCAGAAACGCCCGCATTGACACCAAGGACTCGTTCTGGGAGGTGGATGACGTCACCGTGTACGACTCGGAGCTTAGCGGCGAGTATCTGGGCTGGCACTCCAGGAACCTGAGGCTGGTAAACTGCCACATCGCGGGCGAGCAGCCGCTGTGCTACGCCAAGAACCTGGTGCTGGAGAACTGCACCTTCGACCCGGAGTGCGACCGCGCCTTCGAGTATTCCACCGTGCAGGCCGACATCAAGGGGAGCATCAAGAGCGTGAAGAACCCCTCGTCGGGCCGCATCGTGGCCGACAGCTACGGCGAGATTATACTTGACAAGAACATCAAGGCGCCGGCCGACTGCGAGATTGTGGCAAGAAAACAATAAGGAAGGAAAGGCGACAGCTCATGAACTACAACTTTGACAAGCTTACAGAGCGCCGGGGCACCAACTCCTACAAGTGGGATGCCGCCGGCAGTGACACGCTGCCGATGTGGGTGGCCGACATGGACTTTGAGACCGCACCTAACATCGTCGAGGCCCTTCAGCGGCGGGTGGCCCACGGCATCTTTGGCTACACCAAGGTGCCCGGCAGCTATTTCGAGGCTGTGACCGGATGGTTTGCCCGTCGCCACGGGTGGCGCTTCCCCAAGGAGTGGATTGTGTACACCTCGGGGGTGGTGCCGGCCATCTCGGCCATCATCAAGGCCATGACCATGACAGGCGACCAAGTGATTGTGCAAGGGCCTGTGTACAACTGCTTCTTCTCGTCCATCCGCAACAATGGCTGCGAGGTGGTGTCGAACAGTCTCGTCCGCCATGGCGACACCTATGTGATGGACTTTGACGACCTGGAGCGCAAGGCATCAAGCCCGAGAGCGCGCCTGCTGCTGCTCTGCAACCCCCACAACCCGGCCGGCCGGGTGTGGACGCGCGAGGAGCTTGAACGCCTCGGCGATATTTGCCGGCGCAACAGCGTCACCGTGGTGGCCGATGAGATACACTGCGAGTTTGTGGCCCCTGGCCATGCGTATGTGCCCTACGGCACACTGCCGCCGGAACTGTCGGCCAGCGCCATTGTGTGCAACTCGCCCAGCAAGGCGTTCAACATAGCCGGGCTGCAGATAGCCAACATCATCTGCGCCAACGACAGCACACGGCAGAGGATTGACCGCGCCATCAACATCAACGAGGTGTGCGATGTCAACCCCTTTGGCGTCATTGCCCTGCAAGCGGCCTACACCGACGAGGGAGCCGACTGGCTCCGCCAGCTCAACGCCTATATCTACGGCAACTATCTGTTCCTGAAGCAATACTTTGACCGGCACCTGCCCATGTTCCCCGTCACCCGGCTTGAGGGCACCTACCTGGTGTGGGTGGACTGCGCCGTGCTCGGCAGACCGTCGGCGGCCATCGAGCAGCACCTGCTGGACAACGCAAAGGTATGGGTGAACGCTGGAGAGATGTATGGCACTGAGGGGCGCCACTTCATCCGCGTAAACATTGCCTGCCCACGCAAGCGGCTGGAAGACGGTATGAACCGGATACGCAAGGGGCTGGAGAGCCTGATGGCAGAAGAAAAATGCTAAAACCCGAGCCACACACAACAGTGGCCAGGTTTTAGCAGACAACTGGAACTTTAAATATTTACAGTATCACTGAGTAGAGCAGCAGCTCCCCGACAGCCAGGAAAGTCACAAGGGCGAGCAGGTAGATGTACGGTTGCTCCTGTCTGATGAAGCCGGCCAGTCCGCGGCTGCGCTGCCAGTGGTTCTCCCGGTAATGCTTGTAGTCATTCAGCATCACGCAGACCACGCCAATGGGAGGAATGATGATGACCAGCATAGCAGCCAGACTGCCCATTTCGTTTAAAAGTGCCGTTAGGTATCCTGTCATACGCCGTTTCTCTTAGCGCTGCAAAATTAAACGTTTTCCGTTGAAACGGGGTGTCTCTTTCATGGCTTAGGTGTCTCTTTCCTACCAAAAGGGTGTTTCATTTGTAGGAATGAAACACCCTTTTGGCCTCAACGGGCACAAGGGCTGCAGCATTTTCCCCAAATAGGCCATTATAACAAGGAGGCGGCTACTTGGGCATATCTTCAACTTTTCCGCCCCTTGTCACTGTTTGTTTCAGACTGCGACCTGTGACAAAAGCCAAAGGCCGGTTTGGGCTTACGAAAAATCCCAGGTGTCAGTCTGCGGCATTTCCGCCACCAGAAAATTGGAAAGTCTCCCTCCACTGTCCGGGCGACATGCCAGTCTTCGCCTTGAATATCTTGTAGAGATGGGCGTGCGAGGAGAAGCCGCACTCTGCCGAGATAAAGGCGTTGCTGTAAGTGGGGTTGGCCATCAGGATGCGTTGCGCCTCCCGGAAACGGATGTCACTGAGCCAGACACGGAACGTGCAGTTAAGACAGCAGTCAAAATAAAGGCTCAGCTCGTCACGCGGAATCTTGAGATGCCTGGAGAGCGAGGGCATATTGGCCGTACTGTCTCTGAAGCCCCCCTTGGCGCACCAGCCGTCAAGCGCCTTCGCGATTTGGTCTGCGCGATGGGCTGGCAAGCGCATCGCGACAGCCCCGGACCCCCGGACATCGGGGGTGTCTCCGCCTGCAGAAAGGGCACAGGGGCTTTCGCCATCGGCATTGTCATCGTCCAAGATGCCGTCAATAGGCATAAAGTTATAGCCCAGTCCGATGAAGGCAAGGGTAAAGGCAAACAGCGACATGAGCATCAGCGGGCCGAAGATATATAATAAGGTGTGCGAGGGCATGGCCACAGCGAGCATGAGCGCAGACACGCACAGCAGGATGTAGCAAGTCCAGGTGTAACGCTCAAATGGCACTGTGTCGGCACCGGTCTGCACCTCTATCTTCTTGCGGCAGTGCCGGATTTCCCGAATGTTGGCTGTGATGAAAAAGACTATGCTTGCGACAAACAGCGCGAACATCGCATAACGCCAGCCACCGATGCGGAGACTGTGGGCGGAGAGCCACCCTGCGGCAAAGGCAGCGAGGATGAGCACATAGCAGACAGCGCTGACAGCAAGGTAGCGCCGGCGGCCCGGGCGCGCACACTCAAGGTTGAAGATGCCAAAGGAAACAAGGAATGCCACCGGCGTATAGAACAGAATGTTGACCACAGCGCCAACCTCGTCGCCCGAGGCACGCACGCCCTTCTCCATCTGTAGCACATAGTGGCCGGCAAGTGTGGCCATCGCAACGCACAGCATCCACCGCGACTGCTCGTAGCGCCGGCTTGACCAGCGCATCTGGACACTCGAGGCGGCCAAGGCCATTGCCAGCATTGCCGTAACGATACAGCTGGCAAACTGAAGCAAGTAAAGTGTGTTCATCCTTGATTGTTTTCTTGTTTGCGAAAGTACATTTTTTTTCTGAATAAAGACCTCCGCGGCCCAGATTATCGTACTTTTCCCCACCCACTTTCCTCAAACCCGGGAGAAAAGGGCAGATATACCACGATTGTGGTAGTCCAAATACCACCATCATGCGATTTCGAAACACGTTTTTTCGCCGTAACTTTGCACAGTGAACAAAACACCCGGCAAACAGGCAGGGCCGTAAGAGAGAGAACACGCCTGACATAACAATAAACACATAGAAAGGACGAACCTATGAGCAAAAAGAAACTGCATTTCGAGACCTTACAGCTCCATGTAGGACAGGAGCACGCCGACCCCGCGACCGACAGCCGCGCCGTTCCCATCTACCAGACAACGTCGTACGTGTTTCACAACTCGCAGCACGCCGCCGACCGCTTCGGTCTGCGCGACGCCGGCAACATCTACGGCCGTCTGACCAACTCGACACAGGCTGTGCTCGAAGACCGCGTGGCCGCCCTTGAGGGCGGCGTGGCCGGCCTGGCAGTGGCGTCTGGCGCAGCCGCCATCACCTACGCCCTGCAGAACGTGGCCCGCAACGGCGACCATGTTGTGGCGGCCAACAACCTTTATGGCGGCACCTTCAACCTGCTGGAGCACACGCTGAGCACGCAGGGGGTGGAGACCACCATTGTAGACCCCGCCGACTTCGATGCCGTTGACGCCGCATTCCGCCCGAACACAAAAGCTATCATCATAGAGACCTTTGGCAATCCCAACGCCAGCGTGACCGACATTGACCGTATCGCCGAGATTGCCCACCGTCACAACACCATCGTCATCGTGGACAACACGTTTGGCACCCCCTTTCTCATCCGGCCCATCGAGCACGGAGCCGATGTGGTGGTCCACTCGGCCACCAAGTTCATCGGCGGCCATGGCTCGTCACTCGGCGGTGTCATCGTTGACGCAGGCAAGTTCGACTACAAGGCGAACGCCGACAAGTATCCCTCGCTGGCCAAGCCCGACCCCAGCTACCACGGAGCAGTGTTTGCCGATGTGGCCGGACCGGCTGCCTTCGTGACCCGCATCAGGGCGGTGATTCTGCGCGACACCGGCGCCACCATCAGCCCCTTCAACGCCTGGATTCTGCTCCAGGGGCTGGAGACACTGAGCCTGCGCGTGGAGCGCCATGTGTACAACACGCTGAAAGTGGTCGACTTCCTGGCCAGCCATCCCAAGGTGGCGCGCGTGAACCATCCCTCACTGCCATCGCACCCAGATCACCAGCTGTATAACAAGCTGTTCCCGAACGGTGGCGGGAGCATCTTCACCTTTGAAATAAAGGGAGGCGAGAAGGAGGCATGGGCCTTCATCGACAAGCTGAAAATATTCTCACTGCTGGCCAACGTGGCCGATGTGAAGAGCCTGGTGATTCACCCGGCTACAACCACCCACTCGCAAATGACCCCGCAGGAGCTGGAAGAGCAGCACATCTACCCCTCAACCATCCGCCTGAGCATCGGCACTGAGCATATCGACGACATTATTGATGACCTCAAGCAGGCACTTGGATAAGCAAGCGTGCAAGGCAATTCGCAAACATAACAAGTAAAACCAAATACATCAACAGGATACGGCTGGCAGGGCCGGCCACCTTCCCTTGCGGACAGGCAGCCCACCAAGCCGGCCAAATCCACAAAAATCAAAGCATTATGGCAAAAATAGCAAAACAGCTGACCGACCTGATTGGCAACACCCCCATGCTGGAACTGGGCAAATATTCAAGGGATAAAGGCATTGGCACTCCCATCATTGTCAAAGTGGAGTCGTTTAACCCGGGCGGAAGCGTGAAAGACCGCATCGCCCTGGCCATGATAGAGGATGCCGAGCAGAGCGGCAGGCTCAAGCCAGGAGCCACCATCATTGAGCCAACCAGCGGCAACACCGGCGTGGGACTGGCACTGGTGGCTGCGGTGAAAGGCTACAAGCTGATACTGACCATGCCCGAGACGATGAGCGTGGAACGGCGAAACCTGGTCAAGGCCT
Source organism: uncultured Prevotella sp. (assembly GCA_937895845.1). Lineage (GTDB taxonomy): Bacteria > Bacteroidota > Bacteroidia > Bacteroidales > Bacteroidaceae > Prevotella. The sequence continues at coordinate 78,238 of CALBLK010000022.1, forward strand.
ACGGCGCCGAGGTGAGACTGACACCGGGAGCGGCAGGAATGGCCGGCGCCATCAAGGAGGCCGAGGCCCTGCGCGACGCCACACCGGGGGCTGTCATCCTGCAACAGTTTGAGAACCCAGCCAACCCGCGGCGGCACTACGAGACTACCGGCAGGGAGATATGGGAGCAGACAGGCGGAAAGGTAGACATCTTCGTGGCCGGAGTGGGCACAGGCGGCACGGTGTCGGGCGTTGGCAAACGCCTCAAAGAACAGAACCCCAACGTGAAGATTGTGGCTGTGGAGCCGGCCTCATCGGCTGTGCTCAACGGAAAGCCGGCAGGCCCGCACAAGATACAGGGCATCGGCGCAGGCTTTGTCCCCAAGACTTACAACGCCCAGGTGATTGACGAGGTGGTGGACGTTGACAACGACGACGCCATCCGCACCGGCCGCGAGCTGGCCCGCACCGAGGGACTGCTGGTGGGCATCTCATCAGGAGCGGCCGTGTATGCCGCGCAACGGCTGGCCCTGAGGCCCGAGAACAAGGGGAAGACCATTGTGGCCCTGCTGCCCGACACTGGCGAGCGCTATCTGTCAACCGTGCTCTACGCCTTTGACGAGTATCCGCTCTGATGAAGAAAAAATGCTGATTTTCACAATTTTGTAACACTCGCGAAACATCTGTTTAAATGATTATATTTACTTTTGTAGCGTAATCGCAATGAAACAGATATGACAAACAATCACTACCGTATCCTCGTTGTGGACGACGAGGTAGACCTTTGCGAGATTCTGAAGTTCAATCTTGAGACCGAAGGCTACATTGTGGAAACAGCCAACTCAGCCGAGGAGGCGCTCACACGCGACCTCACGTCGTTCCAGCTCCTGCTGCTCGACGTGATGATGGGCGAGATGTCGGGGTTCGCCCTGGCGCGGCAGCTGCGCGCCAACAAGGCTACCAGCCGGCTGCCCATCATCTTCCTCACCGCGAGAGACACGGAGAACGACATGGTGACAGGGTTCAACCTGGGGGCCGACGACTACATCTCCAAGCCATTCTCCATCCGCGAGGTGCTGGTGAGGGTGCGCGCCGTGCTGCGCCGGACGGCAGAGGCCGACCATGAGGAAACGGCCAGAACCATCAGCTACCAGGGGCTGGAGCTGAACCTTGACAACAAGACGGTGACGGTGAACGGCACTGTGGTGCCGTTCACCAAGACCGAATTCGAGCTGCTGCACACCCTGCTCAGCGAGCGCGGCAGGGTGTTCTCGCGACAGGAACTTATCAACAGGGTGTGGCCGAGCGACGTGATGGTGCTCGACCGCACGGTGGACGTGAACATCACCCGGCTGCGAAAGAAGATAGGCCCCTTTGCCAAGTGCATCGTCACCCGGCTGGGGTTCGGCTACCTGTTTGAGGAATAAAGGGCACGGGGAGGTGGAAAGCGGCAGCTAAATGGAAAACATTTCAGAACATTCTTTAGGACGGCGGCTGTTTCTGAGCGTGCTATCGCTCTTTGTCTTCTTCGCCGTGTGCTTCATCGTGTTCCAGCAGGAACGCGAGAAAGAGTACAAGACAGGCATGCTCAACCAGCAGCTGCAGGACTTCAACGTGAGGATGAACGAGGCACTGACACTCACCGGTGCAAGCAGCGACCGCGACATTGACCGCTACGTGGCCGCCCACCGGCTGCCGGGAATGCGCCTCACCATCATCGACCCCAACGGAAAGGTAGTCTACGACAACGAGCGGAAAGACTATGCCAACATTCCGAGCCACCGAGACAGGCAGGAGGTGAGCGAGGCTCTGCTGCGGGGAAAGGGCTATGACATCAGCCGCAGCAGCCATACGCTGGACGGGGACTTCTTCTACTCGGCGACCTACTTTGCCAAGGAGCACCGGGTGATTCGCAGTGCCATGCCCTATAACAACGACCTGTCACAGGTTTTCCAAACCGACCTGCACTTTATCTACTTCGCACTGACCGTGCTCATCCTGCTCTCGGCCTTGCTCTACCGCTTCACCCTGCGACTGAGCACCAACGTGAACAACCTGAGGCGATTCGCCCAGCGCGCCGACCGCAACGAGCCGCTGCAAGTGGAAGACTTGGCCCGCTTCCCCAACGACGAGCTGGGAGAAATTTCCGAATACATCATCAAGCTGTACCTGCAACTTCAGCGCACCAAGGAGGAGCAGAACGTGCTGAAGCGCCAGCTCACCCAGAACATCGCACACGAGCTGAAAACCCCGGTGGCCAGTATCCAGGGCTATCTGGAAACGGTGCTGGAGAACAAGAACATCAGCGAGGAGACCCGCCAGCTGTTCCTCACGCGGTGCCACGCACAGAGCCAGCGGCTCACCAGTCTGCTGGCCGACATCTCCACCCTCTACCGCATGGACGACGCGCCCGAGCAAACCCACTTTGAAGAGGTGGACATCGCAGCCACTGTCAACCAGATAGTCGAAGAGACAGCCCTTAGCATCAGACAGCGGCGGATGACGTTTGACAACCGCTTGCCACAGACTGTCAAGGTGAAAGGCAACCCATCGCTGATCTACAGCATCTTCCGCAACCTCACCGACAACGCCATCGCCTATGCCGGCGAGGGCACCACCATCACACTCAGCGCCACCGAGAGCGACAAGGGAGACCGATGGCTCTTCAGCTTTGCCGACAACGGAGAGGGCGTTGGACAGGAGCACCTCAGCCGCCTGTTCGAACGGTTCTACCGGGTGGACAAGGGGCGCAGCCGCAAGCTGGGCGGGACGGGCCTGGGACTGGCCATTGTGAAAAACGCCGTGCTGCTGCATGGCGGGCAGATTACGGCATCGGCCAACAAGGGAGGCGGGCTGCTGTTCAATTTCAGCCTCCACAAATGACCCTGCCACCCACTTGCAACGACAGCAGGACACTCCCCTGTCACCCAGCCAAGAGCCGTCAAAACAGGCAAGTTTAACAAAAAAGTTTGGGCTATCCTCGTTTTTTTATTAACTTTGTGGCATAGAAGCATTTTGGAATACTAACCCAAACGACAAATGCCTTTGACAAAAAAAGGAACAAGAACGGCGCTTCTCGCCGCCACCGTCATACTTCTCCTGTTCATAAGAGGAACAGCTGCGGCAGAAAGTCTGCGCCAAACCTACACCGAGGACAGGCCGCTGATTTACGAGGATGCGTGGGACCTGTGGCCTTACAGCTTCATGGACAGCAACGGAAAGCCGACCGGCTTCAACATTGACCTTATACGGACGATGATGAAGAAATTAGACATTCCGTATGAAATCAGACTCAAACACACCTCCAACGTCTACGATGACTTGAAGACAGGCCGGGCAGACCTGACCATGGGTATGTACGCACCATACCACAACGACTACGGAAAATACAGCAGCAGCGTGGTTTGCATCTTCACCCACAGCGTGGCAACAGCCAAGGGAAGGCCCTTGGACATCGAAGATTTCAAGGACCTGCGCAAATACAAGGTGCTGGTCCACGAAAACAGTTTCAGCCACCACGAGATGACAGTCAACGGCATGGGAAGCAACGCCATTCCGTATGACGACATGAAAGAGGCCGTGTTCCACGTAAGCTCCAGCGACAGCGGCGCCGTGCTGTGGAACACCATGTCGCTCAAGTGGCTCATCAACAAGTACCACTTGGACAACATCAAGCTGTCACCGGTAAACATGCCGCACGGCGAATACCATTTTATCACCAACGACACCGTGCTGCTGGCCAAGCTGGACAGCGTGTTCACCGCCATGGTGGTGGACGAGGAGATACAGCCCATCCGCAACAAGTGGTTCTACCCCGAATACAGGGACAGCGGCATACCGCTCTATGCGTGGCACCTCCTGGGAGGGCTGGCCGCATTGCTGCTGGCCATCTTCACCACCAACATTTTCTTTCATTACAGGGAGAAGCGCACCAGGAAGACACTGGTCGACCAGAATGAACGGCTGACGCTCTACCTGCAGTCGGGCAAGATGTCGCTCTGGACTTACGACATTCCCAGCACCAACTTTGTCACCATCTGCCCCACCCCTGACGCGGCCAACGTCAACGCAATGGGACTCTCGGTAATCTACCACATAGACGACTTCAAGCGCATCAGCCAGCTGATAGGCCAGATAAAGGACGGAGAGAAAGAAAGTGAGACCATTGTGGTGAGGGGCCACGTCAACAGCGGCTCTGAGCAAGAACGCTATTTCAAGCTCAACATCTCCGTGCTGAGCCGGCAGCACGGCAAGCCAACCGTGCTGCTGGGCACCCAGCGCGACATCACCACCGAGTACACAAGCCGGAAGAAAAGCGAGAGGCAGCAGCTTAAATACTACACGCTGTTCAACAGCTCGATGGTAGACATGGCCTACTTTGACAGGAACGGTGTCCTGCTGAACATCAACGAGAAAGCCTGCCAGACACTGAAGATAAGCAACGTGCGCGAAATGCTGCGGGCGCGGCTGCAAATCAACGACATCATTCCGCTGAACGGCATTGATGTCACACGCGATGACGTGCAGTGGTCATCGTCCATCAACGACCTGGACAAGCTGAGGGCCGAGGGCAAGATTGTGTACATCCGGCGCCACGGAATGCTCTACTACCAGTCGGCCGTCATCCCCATCTATAATAAGCACGGCGAATTGGACTGCCTATACTGCATTGGCCATGACATCACCGACATGGTGAACACCATCCAGAAAGAGAAGCGGCAGGCCCGGCGCATCGAGGAGGGCACGAAAGACATCAGGTCGTATGTAGAGAGCATCAGCTACATGCTGGAGGAGAGCGACATCAACATATCCAGCTACGACCCGGGAAACAAGCTGCTGACCATCACGCACAACATGGACCAGCCAAGCCAGGTGCTGTCACAGATGAGGTGCCTGCGCCTGACCGCCCACGAGGACTGGGGCAGGGCCGTGAGTGTGCTGGACAGCATGGACAGGCGGCGCAACAGGAGCCAGAGCATCGAGGTGAAGACCAACCTGAGAAACAGGCAGGGCCTGTACCAGTACCTGGCCTTCAACGCCATTCCCATCACCGACAGGCGCAAGGGCACCGTCGACCACTACTTCGGACTGTGCCGCGACGTGACCGTCACCAAGGAAACCGACAGGAAACTGCGGCTGGAAACCCGGAAGGCGCAAGAGGCAGAAACGGTGAAAAGCGCATTTCTGAAGAACATGAGCCACGAAATCAGAACGCCGCTCAATGCTGTAATCGGCTTCGCCAAGCTCTTTGACACCGAACACGCCACCGAGGACGAGGCCGTGTTTGTGAACGAAATCAAGAAGAACACCGACATCCTGCTCAAGCTCGTCAACGACATCCTGCTCCTCTCAAGGTTAGATGCCAGGATGGTAGAGTTCAAGAAGACACCGACCAACATTGCTGCCGCTTTCACCTCGCACTGCCAGATGGGGCTGAGCGTGTGCACCAGCAACAAGGTGAAGATAAACATCGAAGTGCCAGACAGCAGCCTGAAACTGGACATAGACAACGAGCACATGGGCTTTGTCATCCGCCACATCTGCGAAAATGCCGCCCGCTTCACCAAGCAGGGGCACATCAACGCCAAGTGCACCTACCACACCGGCCACCTGGTGTTCAACATCGATGACACCGGAACCGGCATCAGCAGGAGCATGCAGCCACATGTGTTCGACCGCTTTGTGCACGAGACCGGCAGACAGATGCCGGGGTCTGGCCTCGGGCTGCCCATCTGCAAGGAAATGGTGGAGCAGATGGGCGGCCACATCAACCTTGACTCCGTGCCGGGCCAGGGAACCTCGGTGTGGGTGAGCATCCCCTGCGACATTGCAACAGCCGCGTCCGCGCCAGCCGAACCAAACGTACAGCTATGAGAGCCCTAAAGACATTGCGACACATCATCCGCTGCACGCCGGCAGTCTTTACTGCCGCTGTCCTGGCAGCACTGTGGGCGGCGCTCACACCGGCCAGGGCAGCCATCAAGGCTCAGTCGCTTGAGAAATACACGGAGAGCCACCCCCTGGTGATTGTGACCGACTGGGAATTTCCACCCTACGAGTACCACGAAGACAATGGCGCCCCGACAGGCTACAACATCGAGGTGCTGCAAACCATCCTGGACGGCATGGACATCCCCCACACGTTTATGATGCTCGAATGGAAAAACGCGCTGAAGGCATTTACAGAGCGTAAGGCAGACTTGATTATCCTGCGGCACAAAATCGGCATCAAGGACGTCTACTATGGCAAGACTGTCCTTTCCACCTACCGGGAAGGCATTGCCTACAAGAAAGGGACGGCTCCTCCACCCAGCTACGCCGCCCTGGGCGCCGGCGAGAAGGTGGGGTTCAAGAGAAACGACCTTGCCATCAGCGAGGCCATCAGAGCCGGCATGAACAGGGAGAACATGACCATCCTGTCGCCACGACGCGGTCTCCACGCTGTGCAGACCGGCAAAATCAAGTACTACATCTACGGCCGCACGCCACTGCTATGGCTGGTTGGCGAGTTCCACCTTGACGACATTGAGGTGAGCCCGGCGCAGCTGCCGGTGGGCACTTTCTGCTGCGCGAGCTTCGACAAGGACATCATCAGCCTGATAGACGACCAGTTCACGCGCATGGAACAGAGCGGGCAGGTCAGGAAGCTGAAGAACAAATGGTTCCATCCCGAGGTGTTTAGCAAGGACGCCTCGCCTGTGGCCCTCTACCTCATTGCTGGCGTCGTGCTGGTCATAGCCGGCTTCCTGGTGCTAAACTGGCTTGTCACCAGAAAAATCAAGCAGCACACCAGGGACATTGAAAAGAAGAACACTCTGATAACAAAGGTGCTCACCAACAGCGACCACCGAGTGATTCGCTATGACATCAGGCGGCGCCATGTGGAAAACGTCTACGGCAGCATGCTGCCCGCCGGGGGAATGTCTTACGAGGAGTACATCAGCCGCATCCACCCGGAGGACAGCGGGAAGGCGGCAGCCCTGATAGAGACACTGAACAGGGGCGCGAGCGTTGACAAGGAGAACGTGTACCGGTGGAACGCGGGCACGCCGGGCACGCCCAAGTGGCAGATGCTCTCGGTAACCTCCATCGTCGAATATGGTTCGAAGCGCACACCGCTGAGCATCATCTCAACTGTGCTCGACACCACCCTACAGCACGAGGAGGAAGAGGCAGAGGACAGCATCACCGAGCGCTTCACCAACATCTTTGAGAAAAGCATCATCGGCATGGCCATGTACGATGCAGATGGCAGGCTGCTCACCGTGAACGACAGGATGCGGAGCATCTTCCACTTCAAGAACCCCGACGACCCGTTCTACTTCAACCTGAAGATTTTCGACCTGCCGTTCCTGCGTGAAGACATTAACCGTGACGCCCCGTCCGACTTCCACTTCTGCACACAGATACACATCCCGGAGCGGCAGATGTACGACTACCTGGAAGTCAGGGTGCGCCCCATCTGGAACAGAACGGGCGAACTGGAGTTTATCCTGCTCATCGCGCGCAACATCAACGACGACCACGACATCTACAACAAGAGCCGCAAGAACGAGGAGGAAATCAGAGACATCAACGAGAAGATGTCACAGTATGAGAACAACCTGCACTTCCTGCTGGAAAACATCAACATGAAAGTGTGGCGCTCGTCGCTCAAGGAACGCAAGGTGCGCTATTTCAGCGACCTGCACAGCGAAGGGTTCACCGTGACATTCGACGAGTTCATGGACAAGGTGCAAAAAGACATCCCGGCCGAGAAGATAGCCGAGGTCATCTCGCCCAGCGGCAAGGGGCAGCGCCACAAGGCTGTGCTGCCCATCAAGAACCTGTTTGAGCAGGATGGCAAGACACACTGGTACAGCATCTTCAGCATGCCCGAATACGACAGCGAGGGCCAGGTGTCCAGCTTCTTCGGCATCATCAGAGACATCACCCCGACAATGGACAAGCAGGCCAGGCTGAGGGAGGAGACCAGCCGCGCCAACGAGTCAAGCCGGCAGAAGAGCACGTTCCTGGCCAACATGACCCACGAGATACGCACACCGCTCAACGCCATCGTGGGCTTCTGCAACCTGCTGCAGAGCATCAGCGACCCGAACGACAAGCGGGAGTTCACACACATCATCAGCAACAACTGCGACATACTGCTCCAGCTCATCAACGACATCCTGACCATCTCGGCAGCCGACTCCAACGGCAAGCTCATCACACCGCGCAAGGTCGACTTCTCTGCCGTGTTCAACGACATCTGCGCCACACTGGCCCGGCGCGTGGAAAACCCCATGGTGGAATTTGTCAAGGACAACCCCTACCCCACCCTGCGCACCGTGCTCGACAGCGGGCGCATACAGCAGGTCATCACCAACTTTGTGACCAATGCCATCAAATACACCCGGGAGGGACACATCAAGGTGGGCTACCGCAAGGAAAACGGCGGCATCCGCATCTACTGCGAAGACACGGGAACAGGCATACCCAAGGAGAAATGCCAGCTAATCTTCGACCGCTTTGTCAAGCTCAACGACTATGTGCAGGGAACGGGCCTTGGACTGAACATCTGCAAGACCATCTGCGAGCAGTGCAACGGCAGGATTGGCGTGGACTCTGAGGTGGGGCGCGGCTCAACATTCTGGATATGGATTCCATGTACGCTGGACAGCACAGACCCGTGTGAGACGCCCGAAAGGCGTACCAAGGCATCAACATAACCGCAAAAAACGACTTAGCCATGCAAATAAGCAAGTATCTCGTACCGAACGACCAGGACAGAAAGTGGGGGCTCACCGTCAGCACGGTGGGCTATGAGGAGATTGCGCCAGGCGACCCCTACCCCACGCGCGGCCACGCCGATGGCTATTACTTCAATGTTGAGACCGGGCGCGAACTCAACGAATACCAGCTGCTCTACATCACCGAGGGCGAGGGGGTGTTCCACAGCACCCACTTCAAGGAGGCGCGCCTGCACGAGGGCGACATGTTCCTGCTGTTCCCCGACGAGTGGCACAGCTACCACCCCCTGCCGGGCGTGGGCTGGAAGAGCTACTGGATTGGCTTCAAGGGGCGCAACATCGACGACCGCGTGCACGCCGGCTTCCTCAATGTGCGCAAGCCCATCTATCATGTCGGCTTTTCCAGCGAGATTGTCCACCTGTACAAGACAGCCTACGACACCGCAGTGAACGAGGCGCCCTACTCGCAGCAGATGCTGGCCGGCATCGTCAACCACATGGTAGGTGTGATGTATGCACTGGAGCGCAACCTCAAGATGAGCAAGAACTACACGCACATTGACATGGTGAACAAGGCCAGGCTCCGCATCAGAGAGGCACTGGAGAGCAACCTCACCATCCAGCAGATTGCCGAGGAGCTGAGCGTGAGCTACTCCAACTTCCGCAAGCTGTTCAAGGAGTACACGGGGCTGAGCCCGGCCGTCTACCAGCAGGATCTCAAGCTGCAGCGCGCCAAGGAGCTGCTGAGCACCACCACGATGAGCGTCAAGGAGATTGCCTACCGCCTGAACTTCGACTCGCCCGACTATTTCTCGGCAAAGTTCAAGATAAAGACCGGGCGGAGGCCCAGCGAGATGCGCAGGAAATAGCGGCGCAGCCCGGCTGGGACAAACAGCGCAGCAGCCCCCGGAAGTGCCCGTGCACTTCCGGGGGCTGCTGCTTTTCATGAAGTTACGGGCCAGTCTTCAGCCCGCCCGGGGCCGGCTGTCACGCCAAGGCTAAAGACCCAGCAGGCTCTTCTCTGCCCAATAGACCAGCATTCCGGCCAGGTAGCCCAGGAAAGCCACCCACGTGATGTGCCTCATGTACCATCCGAATGATATTTTCTCCAGCCCCATTACCACCACACCGGCCGCAGAGCCGATGATCAGCATGGAGCCGCCCACGCCGGCACAGTAGGCCAGCAGCTGCCAGAAGATGCCGTCGACCGCCATGTCGCCGGCGGGAGCCACAGGATACATACCCATGCAGCCGGCAACCAGCGGCACATTGTCGACAACGCTCGACAGAACGCCGATGATGCCCGTCACCATATAGTGGTTGCCGTCAAAGGCCACGTTGAGCCCCTTGCCAAGCATGGTGAGCACGCCGACCGTCTCCAGGCAGGCCACAGCCATCAGAATGCCAAGGAAGAAGAGGATGGTGCTCATGTCTATGCGCGAGAGCATGGCCGTCACTCTCTTCTGCATGCCGCCCTGGCAGGCGCAGTGGCTCAGGTGGCGGTAGAAGATTTCGGTCACCGTCCAGAGCACGCCCAGCACCAGCAGCACCCCGACAAACGGCGGCAGGTGGGTGATGCTCTTGAAGACAGGAACAAAGATAAGGCCGCCCACACCCAGGAAGAACACCACCTTGCGCTGAAACTCGGTGAAGTCACTGGCGGCCGCCGCCTCGGCGCCGGCCGCCAGCGGCGCCATGCTGCCCTTGAGCGACAGCGACAGCAGCCAGGCCGGCACGGCCACCGACACCACCGACGGCACGAGAATCTCCGAGATGACACCGGCAGCCGTAATCACGCCCTTGTTCCACAGCATGATGGTGGTAACGTCGCCGATGGGCGAGAAAGCGCCGCCCGAATTGGCCGCAATCACCACCAGCGAGGCATACACAAGCCGGTCGTTCCTGTCGGCCACCAGCTTGCGGAGAATCATCACCATCACGATGCTCGTGGTGAGATTGTCAAGGATGGCCGAAATCAAGAAGGTGAGCAGGGCTATGCGCCACAGGAGCTTGCGCTTGCTGGTGGAGCTGAGCAGCCCGCGCACAAAGTTAAAGCCGCCGTTCTGGTCGACCAGCTCCACGATGGTCATCGCCCCCATCAGGAAGAACAGCGTGGTCGACGTGCTGCCAAGGTGCCGCTCCATCACATCGCTCACGGCCTGTGCCATCCGGCCAGGCGCCACACCGGCCAGGTACTCGGCCGGGGCAATCATAAACAGGGTCCAGCAGGCCACAAACATCAGCAGGGCCACTGCCGCCTTGTTGACCTTGGTCACACTCTCGATGGCGATACAGAAATAGCCCATCACAAAAACTGCCACAATGCAGATTGTCAAAGTAGTCATCTCTTATTTATTCCTTAAACGGTTATTCATCCAAGACGGTCATTCATCCAAGCTGATGCGCCGGGGGCACGGTACGCCCGCAAGCCTGGCGCGACTGCAAAAGTAGCAATTAAAATCATGAACGCCGCAAGCCGACACGGCAAAAAGCTGCGCAAACGTTTTCAAAAGTGGCGGAACGCCGGCGCCATACGGGCCGTTTCGTCTCAAAAGTTCCAGCTAGAATATCAAATAGTAGTGTCTGCCTCACCGATAAATCAACTACCTTTGCAGGGTTAATACCTATCAACATACTGCTAACAAACCATCTATGAAAGAAAACAAGCATTTCTTTGCTGTCGACTTGGGAGCGACAAGCGGCAGAACCATCATCGGGTCCCTTGCGAACGGAAAGATAAACATGGAGGAGCTCACGCGCTTCGACAACAACCTGATAGAGACAGGCAACCACTTCTACTGGGACATCTACGCACTCTACAACGAGATTGTCAAAGGGCTGAAGAAGGCCGTGCACCGCGGCATTGCCATCAGCTCCATCGGCATAGACACATGGGGGGTCGACTTTGTTTGCGTGGGCAAGGACGGCGCGCTGCTGCGCAACCCGCTGGCCTACCGCGACCCGCACACCGCCGGCATCATGGACGACTACTTCAGGCACGCCATTGACAAGAAGACGGTCTACGGCATCACAGGCATACAGTTTATGAACTTCAACTCGCTGTTCCAGCTCTACGCCATGCGCAAGAACGGCGACACAGCCCTTGAGCATGCCGAGAAGATACTGTTCGTGCCCGACGCGCTGAGCTATATGCTCACGGGCAAGGCGGTTTGCGAATACACCATCGCCTCGACCAGCCAGCTGCTCGACCCCAGGACCAAGCAGCTGGACAGCAGGCTGCTGGAGAGCGTCGGACTGTCGGCCCGCCATTTCGGCAAGATGACCAACCCCGCCACCGTCATTGGCACGCTGACCGAAGAGGTGCAGCGGATGACCGGCCTGGGAGCCATACCCGTCGTGGCCGTGGCCGGCCACGACACGGCCAGCGCCGTGGCCGCCGTTCCGGCCCACGACGAGCACTTCGCCTACCTGAGCAGCGGCACATGGAGCCTGATGGGCATCGAGACACGCGACGCCATCATCAACGAAGACAGCTACCAACGCAACTTCACCAACGAGGGCGGCATCGAGGGCACCTCGCGCTTTCTCAAGAACATCTGCGGCATGTGGATTTACGAACGCTGCCGGAAGGAGTGGGCCAACGCGCCGGCATCGCACGCCGAGCTGCAGGCCGAGGCCATGAAGCAGCCCGCCTTCAGGAGTCTGATAAACCCGGACAACGAGGCTTTTGCCAACCCCGCGTCCATGGTTGCAGCCATCAGGGACTACTGCCAGGCCACGGGGCAGCACGTGCCCGGGGGGCACGCGGAGATCTGCCGCTGCATCTTCGACTCGCTGGCCCTGCGCTACCGGCAGGTGTTCGGCTACCTCAAGGAGATGGCCGGCTTCCCCATCAAGGCGCTCCACATCATTGGCGGCGGCAGCCGCAACAACTACCTCAACCAGTTCACGGCCGACAGCCTTGACGTGCAGGTTCTGGCCGGCCCGCAGGAGAGCACAGCCCTGGGCAACATCATGCTGCAGGCCAAGGCAAGCGGCGAGGTGAAAGACATCTGGGAGATGCGGCGCATCATTGCCGGCAGCCTTGAGCTGAAGCGGTTTGAGCCAAACCACACTGACGAGTGGGACCGCGCCTACGACAGATTCGTCAAGCTGCCGTGACCGGCGCGGAGCCGCCGGCCACCGCCCGCGCGCCACGCATTCCATTTAACAAGGACAACACTAACCATAAAAACAGATAACATGAAAGAAGAAATCGTTAGAAAAGCTTACGAGATTGCCAAGGAACGCTTCGCCGTCATTGGCGTTGACACAGAGAAAGTGCTCAAACAGTTGCAAGACTTCCACCTGTCACTCCACTGCTGGCAGGCAGACGACGTGAAAGGTTTCGAGGTGCAGGCCGGCGCGCTGTCGGGAGGCATCCAGTCAACCGGCAACTTCCCCGGTGCGGCACGCAACATTGACGAGCTGCGCCAGGACATCCTGAAGGCCAAGAGCCTCATCCCGGGCACACACCGCCTGAACCTCCACGAGATCTACGGTGACTTCAAGGGCAAGGTGGTCGACCGCGACGAGGTGACCGTCGACTACTTCAAGTCATGGATTGACTGGGCCAAGGAGAACAACACCAAGCTGGACTTCAACTCAACGAGCTTCTCACACCCCAAGTCGGGCAACCTCTCGCTGGCCAACCCCGACGAGGGCATCCGCCAGTTCTGGGTGGAGCACACCAAGCGCTGCCGCGACATTGCCAACGCCATGGGCGAGGCGCAGAACGACCCCTGCATCATGAACCTCTGGGTGCACGACGGATGCAAGGACGTGTCGGTGAACCACGCGCTCTACCGCAACACGCTGAAGAAGTCGCTTGACGAGATCTTCGCCAAGAAGCAGCCGATGATGAAAGACAGCATCGAGGGCAAGGTGTTCGGCATCGGGCTCGAGTCGTTCACGGTTGGCTCGCACGACTTCTACACTGCCTATGCGGCACAGAACGACACGATGCTCACCATCGACACCGGCCACTACCACCCCACAGAGTCCCCGGCCGACAAGGTGTCGGCCGTGCTGCCGTTCCTCAAGGAGCTGATGCTCCACGTGTCGCGCCCCGTGCGCTGGGACTCCGACCACGTGACCATCATGGACGACCCCACACAGGAGCTGTTCTTCGAGATTGTGCGCGCCGGCGCACTGAACCGCGTCCACTACGGCCTCGACTTCTTCGACGGCTCCATCAACCGCATCGGCGCATACGTCATCGGTTCGCGCGCAGCCCAGAAGTGCATGCTCCGCGCCCTGCTTGAGCCGAGGGAGACACTCTCCAAGCTGGAGCTGGCCGGCGAAGGCTACAAGGTGCTGGCCATCATCGAAGAGCAGAAGGCCATGCCGTGGCAGGCCGTTTACGACGAGTTCTGCGTGCGCAACAACGTGCCCGTGGGACAGGAGTTCATCGGCGACATCGACAAGTATGTAGACGAGGTGATCTCGAAGCGTGCATAACCCCGCCGCCATGGATATCATCATCGGACTTCTCATTATCGCCATCGGCGCATTCTGCCAGTCAAGCTGCTACGTCCCCATCAACAAGGTCAAGGAGTGGTCGTGGGAGAGCTACTGGATTGTTCAGGGTGTGTTCGCCTGGCTCATACTGCCCCTGCTGGGCGCCCTGCTGGCTGTGCCGGCGGGGCACTCGCTCTGCGAGCTGTTCACAGCCGGCAACGCCTTCAGCATCGGGATGACCATTCTCTTCGGCGTGCTGTGGGGGGTCGGAGGCCTCACCTTCGGCCTGTCCATGCGCTACCTTGGCGTGGCCCTGGGCCAGTCAATCGCCCTGGGCACCTGCGCCGGGCTGGGCACCGTCATGGGCCCGGTGCTGCTCAACATCTTCTTCCCCGAGCTTGACGCGCTCTCCTCGCTCACCTTTGCCGTGATTACGGGCGTGGCGGTGACCCTGGCGGGCATCGCCATCATCGGCGTGGCCGGCTCGATGAAGGCCTCATCGCTGTCGGAGGAGGAGAAAAAGGCGGCGGTCAAGGACTTCAACTTCCCCAAGGGAGTGGCCATCGCCCTGCTGGCCGGCTTCATGAGCGGCTGCTTCAACGTGGGACTGGAGTTTGGCAAGGGCGTCAATTTCGGCGACCTCACACCCGACATGTACAAGACACTTCCGGCCACCCTGCTGGTGACACTCGGCGGTTTCGTGACCAACGCCATCTACTGCTTCTGGCAGAACAGCCGCAACGGCACCTGGGGCGACTACCGCAAGGGCCATGTGTGGGCCAATAACGTGGTGTTCTGCGCGCTGGCCGGCGCCCTGTGGTACAGCCAGTTCTTCGGGCTGAGCCTCGGCAAGGGCTTCCTCGCCGGATCGCCCACGCTGATGACGCTCGCGTTCTGCATTCTGATGGCGCTCAACGTGGTGTTCTCCAACGTGTGGGGCATCATCCTCAAGGAGTGGAAAGGCTGCTCCGGCAAGACCATCGCCGTGCTCATCGTGGGCATCATCGTGCTCATTGTGTCGAGCTTCCTGCCGCAACTGCTCTGACAAGGGGCTGCCGCGGCGGCGCATATCCACTAACCCGGGGCCCGGACAAACAAGCTCCGCCCCAAACAGCAAACGGCGTGGCCTCAGTGGAGGCCACGCCGTTTGTGTTATTCCCTAAATAAGAAAGCCGCCGCGCTTCACAGCGTGGCGGCTTCATGTTACCATAAATAGTAAGTAATAATGATCATATATGTAGTCAGTAGTTGTTTTTAACAGGTCATATAAACCTAAAACCTTTGATGATGAAAATTCCGCTTTACTTGGGCAGGTTGAAAGCCTTGGTCATCTCGGCCATCTGCCCGTCGCTCATGCCCTCGGGCTCAAAGCCCATGCACTTGGCGTCAATGTAAATCTTGGCGCTCTTGGACAGCACGTCAATCTGGTCGAATGCGTCCATCACGTCAAGGCCCTTGGCAAACACGCCGTGCTTCTCCCACATCACCACGTCATAGTCTTCCAGCTCGCGCAGGGTGGCGTCGGCCAGCTCGTTGGAACCGGGCAGGGTGTAGGGCACAATGCCCAGGCCCAGCGGGCAGAAAGCCTTGGTCTCCGGAATCATCGACCAGAGGATGCGCGTGAGCACATCCTTGCCCAGGAACTTGGGGTTGTGGCTCATGGCCACCAGCTCGATGGGATGGGTGTGAACGGTCGCCCTGTAGGGCGAGCCTGTCGCAATGAGGTGGGCATGCACGGTGAGGTGCGACGGCAGCTCGCTGGTGGGCGCCACGGCGTTGTCGGCAATGATGACATAGCTCGCGCAGTCGTCAAGGATGCGGATGATGCTGCCGTTGTCCATCGGGCGGCGGGCCAGGTCGCGCATGCGCTTGCCTGTGCCCTTGCAATAGAAATAGCACCCCTTGAGGGCCGGCAGGGTCACACCGATGGGCTTCACGTCACTGATGGGGGCCATCCGGCGCATCTCGCCGTCAACGAGGTCGGTCACATTGACTGTGATGTTGCCACCGTTGCGCTCGGCCCAGCCGTTCTGCCAGAGGTATCCGGCTACCTCAGCTATCTTGTCCACCTCGGCAGCCAGTGCCGGGCGGCTCTCCAATACACTCTTCATGCTGTTGATACGATTTAAAATTTACAGTTGCAAAGGTACGGCAGTTTCCGCTATAAAGACACGACATTTTGATTTTTGGCCCGCACTATTTGATATTTGGTTGACACAGGTCAAGCAATGGGGAGACACAGGGCATGCCATGGGAGCCCGCCTCGGGCACCCGCTTTCCGGAACGGCCGGTACCGCGCCGCCAAACGGTGCGTCTGACCACGCGAAACGGGCCGTCTGGGCGCGCGATTCGGGCCGTTCGGGCGCGCAAAACGGCCCGGATGGCAAGCCGGGACAGGCCGTTTGGAAAGACAGGCGCGCGGAGGGGGCTGCGCCGCAGTGAAAAAATGGCCCCGAAAAGGCACTTTCTCAAAAATATTGCCTAAATTTGCAACTATGAACGGACTGACCGAAAACGTGAAATGGAGCGAGAATGTCATCATTGCCGACGGCGACTACATTGACCGGGTGACATTCGACCTGACAGTGAACTTCGAGCGGATGCTCGGCCGGCGCATCCCCAAGGCCGACCTTGGCAGGTGGATTGACTGCGTGGCCCTGGACGGAGGGCTGCGCGAGGGCGCCCACGAGACCCTGGCAGTGTTCATCCACAGCAAGGGGCGCGAGCGGCTTGACAACTTCGCGCCGGGCGACTACGCCACGGAGATTGACGGCATGGCTTTCAAGGACAACCTGGGCGAGTTCGCCATGAGCGCGCTGCCGGTGGAGGGCATCGTGACGCACGACGGCTTTGTGGCCGAGGCGCTGCAGGCGGTATGCGCCCAGAAGGCCGTGAAACGCGTGATGCTGGTTGCCGACATGGAACGGATGGCCGGGCAGGTGCGCCACGCCCTGAGGGGGGTGAGCGACGAGGACAAGCGCGTGACCGTGTTTGCCATGCAGCCGCTGCCGGGCGGCAACTTCCGGCAGGAGATACTGGGCTACTCGCTGATGAGCGCGCTGGGCATCAGGGGCGAGGAAATAGACAGGGCCACACGCTGAGGGCTGCGGCGCGCAGCCGCGGGCGAGGCAGGGACACAACATCAACAAATCATCATAACAACTTAAAGACAGCAATGGGAAAAGTACTCATGATTGGCGCCGGAGGCGTCGCCACTGTCGCTGCGTTCAAGATTGCACAGAACAGCGACGTGTTCACCGATTTTATGATAGCCAGCCGCCGCAAGGAGAAATGCGACCAGATAGTGAAGGCCATCCACAGGGCCGGGCACACCATGGACATCAAGACGGCCCGGGTGGACGCCGACGACGTGGAGCAGCTGAAGCGCCTGCTCGGCGAATACAAGCCGGAGATGGTCATCAACCTGGCACTGCCCTACCAGGACCTCACCATCATGGAGGCCTGCCTGGCCTGCGGCTGCAACTACCTTGACACGGCCAACTACGAGCCCAGGGACGAGGCGCACTTCGAATACTCCTGGCAGTGGGCCTACAAGGACCGGTTCGAAAAGGCCGGCCTGTGCGCCATCCTCGGCTGCGGGTTCGACCCGGGCGTGAGCGGCATCTTCACAGCCTATGCGGCCAAGCACCACTTCGACGAAATCGAGTGCCTGGACATCGTAGACTGCAACGCGGGCAACCACCACAAGGCGTTCGCCACAAACTTCAACCCGGAAATCAACATCCGCGAGATAACGCAGAAAGGGCTCTACTACAAGGACGGGAAGTGGATAGAGACCGGGCCGCTCGAGATACACAGGCCGCTCACCTACCCCAACATCGGGCCGCGCGAGAGCTACCTGATGCACCACGAGGAGCTGGAGAGCCTGGTGAAAAACTTCCCCTCCATCAGGCAGGCGCGCTTCTGGATGACGTTCGGAGAGTCGTACATCAGCCACCTCACCGCCATCGAGGACATCGGCATGAGCCGCATCGACGAAGTGGAATACGAGGCTCCGCTGGCCGACGGCTCGGGCAAGAAAGTCAAGGTGAAGATTGTGCCGCTGCAGTTCCTGAAAGCCGTGCTGCCAAACCCGCAGGACCTCGGCGAGAACTACGAGGGCGAGACCTCCATCGGCTGCCGCATACGCGGAAAGAAAGACGGCAAGGAGCTCACCTATTATATATATAACAACTGCAGCCACAAGGAGGCCTACAAGGAGACGGGCATGCAGGGCGTGAGCTACACCACGGGCGTGCCGGCCATGATTGGCGCCATGATGTTCTTCAAGGGACTGTGGCGCAAGCCCGGCGTGTGGAACGTGGAGGAGTTTGACCCCGACCCCTTCATGGAACAGCTCAACAAGCAGGGGCTGCCCTGGCACGAGGAGTTTTTCGGCGACCTGGAACTGTAAGCCGGGGGGGGCGGCCGGCACCCCGCGCGCTGCCGGCAAGCGACATTGACACACACAACGAAAACAGAATACAACTTATGGCAAAAAAAGATAGCGAGACAAACGCAGGCTCCCCGCAGAGCGAGAAGCTGAAGGCCCTGCAGGCCGCCATGTCAAAGATCGAGAAAGACTTTGGCAAGGGGGCCATCATGAAACTGGGCGACGAGAAGATAGACAACGTTGAGGTGATTTCGACCGGCAGCATCTCACTGAACGCCGCGCTGGGCGTCGGCGGCTACCCGAGGGGGCGCATCATCGAGATTTTCGGCCCGGAATCGTCGGGCAAGACCACCCTTGCCATCCACGCCATCGCCGAGGCGCAAAAGGCGGGCGGCATCGCCGCCTTCATTGACGCCGAGCACGCCTTCGACCGCTTCTACGCGGCCAAGCTGGGGGTCGACGTGGACAACCTGTGGATTGCGCAGCCCGACACGGGCGAACAGGCCCTGGAGATTGCCGACCAGCTGATACGCTCGGCAGCCGTGGACATCCTGGTGATCGACTCGGTGGCCGCGCTCACGCCGAAGGCAGAGATCGAGGGCGACATGGGCGACAACAAGGTGGGCCTCCAGGCCCGCCTGATGAGCCAGGCGCTGCGCAAGCTCACGGCCAACATCAGCAAGACCAACACCACGTGCATCTTCATCAACCAGCTGCGCGAAAAAATCGGCGTTATGTTCGGCAACCCTGAGACCACCACGGGCGGCAACGCCCTGAAGTTCTACGCCAGCGTGAGGCTGGACATCCGCCGCGTGACCAGCATCAAGGACGGCGACAACGTGATAGGCAACCAGGTGCGCGTCAAGGTGGTGAAGAACAAGGTGGCACCGCCGTTCCGCAAGGCCGAGTTCGAGATCACCTTCGGCGAGGGCATCTCGAAGATTGGCGAGATTGTCGACCTCGGCGTAGACTACAACATCATCCAGAAGAGCGGCAGCTGGTACTCCTACCAGGGGTCGAAGCTGGCGCAGGGCCGCGACGCCACCAAGGAGCTGCTCAAGGACAACCCCGAACTGTGCGACGAGCTTGAGGCTCAGATCATGGGGGCCATCAAGAACAATGTATGATTCAGAAGGTAAGACCAAAGAAAAGTCTCGGCCAGCACTTTCTGACTGACCTGGGAATCGCCAGGCGCATAGCCGACACCGTGGACGCCCATCCCGGCACGCCCATCCTTGAGGTGGGACCGGGGATGGGCGTGCTCACACAGTATCTCACCGCCAAGGGCCGCGAGCTGAAAGTGGTGGAGATTGACAGCGAGTCGGTGGCCTATCTCAACGAGCGCTACCCCGCCCTGTCCGGCCAGATTATCGCAGACGACTTTCTGCGGATGGACCTCGGACGCGTGTTTGGCGGAAGGCCCTTTGTGCTCACGGGCAACTACCCCTACGACATCTCGTCGCAGATATTCTTCAAGATGCTCGACAACCGCGACCTCATCCCCTGCTGCACGGGCATGATTCAGCGCGAGGTGGCCCTGCGCATGGCCTCAGGGCCGGGTTCCAAGGCGTATGGCATTCTCAGTGTGCTCACACAGGCATGGTATGACGTGGAGTATCTCTTCACCGTCGACGAGGGGGTGTTCAACCCGCCGCCCAAGGTGAAGAGCGCGGTTATCCGCATGACACGCAACAGCACCGCCCGGCTGGGCTGCGACGAGGCGCTGTTCAAGCGGGTGGTGAAGACTGTGTTCAACCAGCGCCGCAAGATGCTGCGCGTCAGCTTGCGCCAGCTTTTCGGCGGCAAGGGGGCGGCCGACGCGTTTTTCCAGCACCCGGTGATGACCAGGCGGCCTGAACAGCTGTCGGTCGAACAGTTCGTGGAACTCACAAACCTGGTGGCCGAAGAGCTGGCAAAAGGCCGCGCCATATAATTTGTGTGCGCACACAGATTTCTTGACCTAAGTCAAAAACAACGCCATGCAGCCCAAAAAAGTTGGTGAAACCCTTGGTGTGTGCGCAAACAATCGTACCTTTGCAGTGACAAAAGGATAACAGCCAAGAAAGACAAAGGTAAAGGATTGAGGATAACGCAGGCCGAGAGGCATAAAGGTAAAAGAAGGTAAGAGATTGAGGATAACGGCAGACAATAGGTAAGAGATTGGAAATAGGTATCGTGTGAAAGGTAAGAGATTGGAAATAGGTATTGAGCAAAAGGTAAGAGACTGGAAATAGGTATTGACTGAGGGAAGACATTAGAGAAAGCAAGTATGTTAGTCAGTAGTAGAGTCATTAAGGTTTGAGAAGATTGCGGCAAGGATAACAAAGATTGGCCAGAAAAGGCAAAGAAGAAAAGATGAGTGAAAAGACCCCCTGTTGCAGCATTGGGCTGCATCAGGCACGCAGGCGAGGGAAATGCCTGCGTTTTTTTTATAAGCCGCGCCCAACTGCCGAAAAAGGAGTCGGGCAACGAGCGGAATAACAAAACAGATACGAAGTTTTGTTTTGTGCTCTCAAGTGCAAGACACCTTTTATAGAAGGTAGCGCCATACCGCAAAAAATACAAAATACAGCGAAAGCTACAAATGAATTACCACAAACGCCAGTAGTAAATTACCGCAAAAACTAGCAATAAGACAGCACAATTCATAACACTAAATAGCACTAAATATACACAAATATTAGTTTTTTTCTTGCAAGTATAACTGAACATCACTAACTTTGTGCATATAATCAAAATACAGCCATAACATAAGCCATTCACAAGCTTGGCAGCCGTGAACGTGAAATGGAAGAAGGGGCCAAACATCTTTTGGAAACAATACGGCCCGCTCAGGAGCATAACAAGACAGGGAAGCAGGCGCCGTTGCGCAAATCCGACTTGATAATTGTCATGACAGGTGTCAGTTGGGCCTACACACGCCCGGACGGCGTCAAAGTCATACCACTTGCTTGTTTGAAAGATTAAAAGACAGATGTTGCACGGCTCCTCCGTGTTGCTTTCAAGGTTTATTTTCCGGGTGGAGAAGAATTCGCGTAAAAGAGGATGGCTTGAGGTAAAACAATAATAGACCCAATTAGAACTACAATATGAACGAAGCGATAAGTAATTCCAATTTCTTTACGAATAGGAATGGCAACACTCTTATGAAAGAGTTTGAGGGTGTGTTACAGCATAACAATCATATCAAGAATCTTGATGCGGTAGTTGGCTTTCTGCGTGCATCTG
>CALBLK010000023.1 GCA_937895845.1 uncultured Prevotella sp.
ACAGCTATCTATTCTCATCTTATGCTATCTCAAAATGTTTGCTATGTCGTTGGGTTTCTGTTTGCCTGTTTTCTGTTGCTTGTGCAAATCTACTTTGCGGCCACCGTTTTGACCGTCTTCCCCTTGTAGGTGCTGACAGTGAGCGCGATGGAGTCGCACGGAATGTCGCCGCACAGGATGCTGGCGTAGTATTTGCTGGAGTAGTGTTCGGGCACGCCGCCCTGGTCGTGATAAAGGGTCAGCAGGGCTGTCCGCGTGCCGTCCGCGTTCTGCCGCGCGCCCTCGCTCACCGCGCCGAGGGTGTGCCGTGGGCGGTCGCCGCCCGTCGCCTCGCCCGTCTTCAGGTAAAGCCCCACGTTCAGATACTTGCCGCCGCAGCTCATCCAGGCCGACTCGAACGTCAGCGGGTCGGTCTTCACCTGCTTCAGCTCCGCGCGCGGCTTCGGCGCGAGCACCGCTACCCGGGTGATGGACAGCGGGCGCGCGCAGTCCCCATCCCCCCGGTTGTAGTAAAGGATGGCGCGGTAGGCCGTGTCGGCCACCGTGGCCCAGATGGGTGCCAGCGGCGGCGTGAGCGTCAGCCGCCGCCCGCCGTCGGTAACGGCGCAGGTCACCTGCCGCCCGCTGTCCGTGTGCGCCTCCACAAAGTCGGCCGTTGCCAGCGAGTGCTCGCCCGTGCCCTTGTCGTAGCTGTCGCGCTCGCAGGCCGTCACTGCCGCCATGGCCAGTGCCAGCGCGCACAGCCGTGCCCCGCGCGCCCTCATCGCAGCGCCTCCAGCTGGTTGAACACCGGGTTGGCATACATCTCCAGCATCCGCTCGCGGAGGAACGGCTCGTCCTTGCCCGGCAGGTCGATGCGGCCCAGCTGTGTGGCGAGATAGCCTTCGAAGGTGGCCTTCTCCCCAGCCGTGTAGTGGCCCGACAGGGCGGTGTTGCCCCTGAGCAGGTCGGCCGCCACGTAGTTGCCGGCATACAGGCGGTAGCCGCGGAAAATCTCGCGGTCGATATGCGCCGCCACCGCGGCAAACAGGTCGCCCTTGGCCATGGCCGGGTCGAGGCTGCCGATAAAGCTGTCGATGCACGGCGCGCAGTGGTAGTGGATGCGCCCCTTGTAGCCCATGATGCCCGTCTGCATGCTCGTCACGTCGTCCTGCCTGGTCTTCTTCCAGCCCGGCATGTCGCGCTTCAGCTGGAACTCCCGGGCCTTGAGCCAGTCGCAGGGGTCATACTCGTAGGATATGGCCAGGGGCACGATGTGCAGCTCGGCCAGGCGCTGTGCCGCCGTGCCCTCGCCGCCCAGGGCCATCATCTTCAGGATGGACAGCTGCGTGCGGTCGTTGCTGTCCTTGGCGCGCCCCTCGCGCTGGGCTATCCAGATGTTGTCGTTCTTCTCGCCGATGACAAAGTGCATGTAGGCGGCCATGCGCTTGCTGGCCGCCAGCATCTCGCGGATGCCGGCGCTGCGCTCCACGATGAACGACTTGTTCACCCGCACCAAGTCCTTTATCCACGGTGCGGCCAGCAGATTGTCGCCGATGGCAATCTCGCAGGTGGTGCCGAAGCCCGCGTCGATGAGCAGCACGTCAAGCAGGGCCGAGTCGAGCACGATGTCGCGGTGGTTGCTCACAAAGGTGTAGCGGCCCTTGGCACTGATGGCCGAGCAGTCCATGTCGCAGCCCTTGGAGGCCTTGGCCAGCAGCCCTTTCAGGAAATTGTAGCAGAAGGCTTTCTGGAACTCAAGGTTGGTCTTGCACTTCCGCATCCTGGCGGCCAGCGTGTCGAACGGCACGCCGGGGAAGACGTGGCCCGCCACCGCCCTGAACTGCGGGTCGGCGGCCAGCCGGTCAAACACCTCGGGCAGCTCTTCTGGCTCGAAGGGCCGTATGGGGTCAAATTCTGATGGAATGTCCATAATGTTGAATGTTGGATGAAAAATGTTGGATGAAGAATGACGAATGTTGAATGACGAATTGATAATGTCTAATGAAGAGTTGCGAGTTTTGGAAACAGTCTCTCAACCCGTCATTGTTCATTAACCCATCGCAGCGAAGCGAGAACAATTCGTCATTCCACATTCAAAATATGTCATTCTAAAACTGGTTTTCCACGATGTCGGTGAGCACGTCTTTCATCTGCAGTCCGGCGGCGCGCACCTGCTGGGGGATGAAGCTGGTGGGGGTCATGCCCGGCGTGGTGTTGATTTCCAGCATGTTAATCTTGTCCACCTCCTGGCCTTCCCTGTTCTTTCCGCGGCCGATGATGTAGTCGATGCGGATGATGCCGTTGCAGCGCAGGATGTCGTAGATGTGGCTGGTGACCCGGGCCACGCGGCTGGCCGTGTCGGGCGACAGGCGCGCCGGCGTGATTTCCTTCACCTGTCCGTTGTACTTCGCGTTGTAGTCGAAGAACTCGTTTGAGGTGACCACCTCCGTTGCCGGGAGCACCACCGACTTGTCGCGTGTCTTGTAGCAGCCCACCGAGATCTCCGTGCCCACCAGGCAGCTCTCCACCATCACGTCGCTGCTCTCCAGCATGGCCTTGCGGATGGCCGGCGCCAGCTGGTCCTTGTTCTTCACCTTCGACACGCCGAAGCTGCTGCCGTCGGCCGCCGGCTTCACGAAGCAGGGCATGCCGATGCGCTCCTCGATCTCGTCGTCGCTCACGGTCTCCTCGTAGCCGCGCCTTATCAGCAGGCTGTCGGCCACGCTCACGCCGTAGCCGCGCAGGTAGTTGTTGAGCACGAACTTGTCGAATGTCATGGCCTCCACCAGCACGCCGCTTGTGGAGTAGGGCATGCCAATCAGGTCGAAGTAGCCCTGCAGCAGGCCGTTCTCGCCCGGCGTGCCGTGGATGGTGATATAGGCGTAGTCAAAGAGGCGCCGCTTGCCGCCGTGCTCGAACGAGAAGTCGTTGCGGTCGATGGGCGCTGTGGTGCCGCCGGGCAGCTCCACCTTCCAGCTGGTGCCCTTGATGTCGACGATAAACACATTGTAACGCTCCTTGTCAAAGAAGGAGTACAGCCCCTGTGCCGAGCGCAGGGACACGTCGTGTTCCGAAGAGTCGCCACCGCACACGATGGCAATGTTTCTCTTTTCTTGTACCATGATATTTAATGTTGTGTTACGAATTTAAAGTGTTGGGTTGCCGCCTGCGGCGATGCCATTCCTCATCCGTCATTGCCCAAAAGCTTTCCTCCACTTGCCGATGAGGGCCTCCATGTCTGCCGGCAGCGGCGAGGTGAAGTCCATCTGCCGCCCCGTCGTGGGGTGGACGAAGCCCAGCGTGCGGGCGTGGAGGGCCTGCCGGGGGCATAGCCTGAAGGCGTTCTGCACGAACTGGCGGTAGCTCGCCGTGCGCTCGCCGCGCAGGATGTCCATGCCGCCGTAGCGCTCGTCGGCGAACAGGGGGTGGCCGATGTGGCGCATGTGGGCGCGTATCTGGTGGGTGCGGCCCGTCTCCAGCACGCACTCCACGAGGGTCACGTAGCCGAAGCGCTCTATCACGCGGTAGTGGGTCACCGCCGGCTTGCCCGCCTCGCTGCCGGGCGGGAACACTGCCATGCGCAGCCGGTCCTTGGGGTCGCGGCCTATGTTGCCCTCGATGCGCCCCGTGTCCGCGGCGATGTTGCCCCACACCAGGGCGTTGTAGCTGCGGTGGGTCGTCTTGTTGAAGAACTGCGCGCCCAGGCGGCTCTTCGCCTCGGGGGTCTTGGCCACCACCAGCAGCCCGCTGGTGTCCTTGTCGATGCGGTGCACCAGTCCCACCTGCGGGTCGTTGGGGTCGTAGGCGGGCAGGTTGCGCAGGTGCCAGGCCACGGCGTTGACCAGCGTGCCGTCGAAGTTGCCGCAGCCGGGGTGGACCACCATCCCGGCCGGCTTGTCGACCACCATCAGTGCCTCGTCTTCGTAAACCACGTCGAGCGGGATGTCCTGCGGCTCGATGGTGGTGTCAAAGTGGGGGCGGTCGAGCATCAGCGTCACCACGTCGCCCGGCCTCACCTTGTAGCTGCTCTTCGCCGGCTGCCCGTTCACGTGTACGAAGCCCGCGTCGGCCGCCTTCTGTATGCGGTTTCGGCTGGAGTGCTGCAGCTTCTCGAAGAGAAACTTGTCAACCCTCACAGGCGCCTGCCCCTTGTCGGCCTCCACGCGGAAGTGCTCGTAGAGCTGCTGCAGGCTGTCGTCTATGCTGTCCGGTTCCTCGTTTTCCATCGTCATTCTACAGGTCTCTCGCCGGCTGCCGAGGGCTGCTCGCCAACCTCCTCAAACTCGTCAGCGCCGCTCTCTCCCTCGCCGTAGCCGTAGTCTACCACCTCGACGGTGCTGTCGCCCTCTTCATACACGCCGCTGCCCACCACCAGCGCCAGGGGCACGTCAGTGGGCACGCGCTCGCCGGCCGACAGGCGCCGGCCGCGGCAGGTCACTCCCAGCACCCAGTCTTTCTCCCCCTCGACATACTTGGGGCTGAGCAGGGTGAAGCCCAGTCCCCGCAGCTTGGCCTCCGCCTCGCGCAGGCTGCTGTTGTCAACGATGTCGGGGATGGCCACCATCGGTGACGACAGCGAGTTGACGGTGACGTAGATGACACGCCCCTCCTTCACCCGCGAGCCGCCGTCGGGGGTCTGCAGCAGGATGCAGTCGGCCGGCAGCGCGCGGTTGCGCCCCGAGTCGGTCACCTCGATGCTCACCCCGTTGCGGGCCATCAGGCGCCGCGCCTCGTCAATGTTCATCCCCCTCATGTTGGGGACCAGCACCGACTCGCCGTGGCGCGTGTAGATGTCAAGTCCGTATTTCACGCCGAGGCACAGGGCCGTCACCACGAGCACCATGGCCAGCAGGTTGCCCCAGAGGTAGCGCCCGGTCAGCTTGCCGAGAAATTCCTTTGACGTCATGATTGCTTGTTTTAACTGCAAATATAGAGATTATTTCCGAATTACCGCGCCTTTGCGGCCAAAAATGGGCGTGCCTTGCCGGGCGCGGGGCGCACGCTGTGCGGTGGCGCTGCGTTGCGGCTGCCGCGCTGAAGGTTCTGCTTGTTAACACTGTTTAACGATGGCGCGCTTTATATTTAACACGGATTTCTTCTTCAGTCTGGCTCTCGCAATGCCTTGCGCCTGAAGCCGGTCCCGATTAAACCGCACCTTTTGGCGGTTCGCAAGTCCCGTCCATGCGCTTTGCTGTGCCAGGTGGTGCGTTTCGCCCTGCGGGATGCACCGCCTGGCGCGGCCATTCGGTGGGTTCGGTGCCGTGAGAGCAGCCGTCCTGTGCGATGAAACCGACCGTTTTGCGCTGCTCTTCCCTTGCGTTGTCTGCCTCCGGTGTTGCACATTCGCGCTTCATGAGTCCTATCTTGTTGGCTGGCAGCCGCTTGTCCCTGCACACGCTGCAATCGCGTATTTCCGCCAAGAAAATCCCTTTGGCCGGAAAACGCGCGTATTTGGCCGGAAAAGCTGTTAGGTTTTAACAAATAAAGCGGCCTTAAAAGTTAACCAACGTTAAATCTCTACCTTTAAATCATTCCCCCTCCCCGTCGGCCTTGACCTTTTCAGCATGGCGCACTCCGGGCGTAGCTTGGCTGTCAAGGCGTGCGCGGTAGCCGCTGACTTTTGCCCCGATGTAGTCCTTGAGGCTGTCTCCCTCGATGATTTCGATGTGGTCGAGCAGGCCCATGACAAAGCGGCCCACGCCCACGAGGCTGCACACCTCCAGGCGGCATTGCCAGTGGCTGTCGCCGTCGGGTGCCAGCAGGGGGCGCGCTGCGGGGTGCTCCTCGCCCAGCAGGTTGTAGGCCACGCGGTCGAGGCGCAGCGTTACGGGCGTGCGCTCCTCGCCGCTGAACATGAAGATGTCGGTGAACATCTGCCTGTGGCAGTCCTCGTGCTCCCAGCCGTCGGCCAGCATCTCGACCGAGGTCATGCGCGCCACCTTGAACGTCTTGTTCATGCGCGACGACATTTCGTAGCACCTCACCTCGCTGTTGTCGGAGAGGAAGAGGAACGGTTCCACCACGCGGTCTGCGCGCGTGCCGCTGTGCGACGAAGAGTAGCCGTGAATCACCACCTTGTTCTTCTGCTTGATGGCCTCGTAGAGTGTGCCCACGCAGGCCGCCATCTGCTCGCGCA
Source organism: uncultured Prevotella sp. (assembly GCA_937895845.1). GTDB lineage: Bacteria > Bacteroidota > Bacteroidia > Bacteroidales > Bacteroidaceae > Prevotella. The sequence continues at coordinate 6,119 of CALBLK010000023.1, forward strand.
GTTCCACGTCGCCCAGGATACCGAGGTCGTAGAAGCGGTCGAGCTTCTGCTTGAGGTGCCTCACCTGGATGTTGCTGCTGTCGGCCCGGTCGAGCAGGCGGCGCATGGCCACCGCCTCGTCCTCGGTGAAGTGAACCGTGCGGAGCAGCTTGGCGAAGAAGGGCGAGTTGCGGTCGAGCCGGTAGTGGGGCCCGCGCTTCTCAACGGTGAAGCCGTAGTCCTTGAAGAACTCCAGGTAGTAGTAGAGGCTGCGGCGCGAGATGTCCAGCCGCTCGCACAGCTGTTCCACCGTGTAGGGCTTGCTCTCGGTGAGCATCAGCATCAGGGAAAGCTCCCTGTCCAGTTGGTTGTGGCGCATGGCGTTGGCGGGTTTAGAAGTCGAGGCTCAGCTGGCCGTCGCCCTGCAGGTTGAAGCTCTTGCGGTGAAACGGGGTGACGCCGTGGGTGCGGATGGCCTCGCGGTGCGCCTTGGTGGGGTAGCCCTTGTTGCGCTTCCAGCCATATTGGGGGTAGTCGCGGTCCAGGCTGTCCATGTAGTCGTCGCGGTAGGTCTTGGCCAGGATGCTGGCCGCCGCGATGGCCATGTACTTGCCGTCGCCCTTGACGATGGTGGTGAAGGGCAGGTCGCGGTAGGGCTTGAAGCGGTTGCCGTCGACAATCACCGCCTGTGGCCTCACCTTCAGTCCGTCGATGGCCCGGTGCATGGCCAGGATGCTGGCGTTCAGAATGTTGATGCGGTCAATCTCCGCGGGCGTCACGATGCCGATGGCCCAGGCCACGGCGTCGCGCTCAATCTCCGTGCGCAGCCGGTAGCGCCGCCGCTCCGTGAGCTGCTTGGAGTCGTTGAGCAGCGCGTTGGTGTAGCCCTCGGGCAGAATCACCGCCCCGGCGAACACGCTTCCGGCCAGGCAGCCGCGCCCGGCCTCGTCGCAGCCGCACTCCACCAACCCTTGATAGTAATGACTGGATAGCATGGTACTGAATGTAAACAGACGTTAAATATTAAGAACTATTAACTGAGATTTCTCGGAATGGAACAGATAGTGCACGGAAAGGCCGTTTCTTTGCAGCGTAATCAGAAAGCTACGAACCCTAAAATGCAAGCGATATGAAAAAGGAAATGACCCTGCAAGCCCCTGCGACGGGCTTTGAGCGTGCCAGTGAGTGTGTGAAACCTGTGTCCCGGCTGCTTCTGCTGCCCTTGGCCTGGCTGGCCGCCTACTATGGCGCGGTGCTCGGGCGGCGTGTCACGCTGCGGCAGACCCTCCACCTGGTGCATGTCCAGACGGCCCTGCTCTTTGCCGTGTTCCCGGCGGACTGCCCGCTGCTGCTGCGCGGCGTGTGCTGCGCGTGGCTGGTGTCGGCCCTGCTGTGGTGCCGCCGCGCGATGGCCGGCGGAGCGCGCTGAGCGGCGCCGGCCCTGCCGACTGGCGGGTCAGAACATCCGGATCACGCGCCGGATGCCGTCCGCGAGGGCGTCTACCTCGTCCTTGGTGTTGTACATGGCGAACGAAGCCCTTACCGTGCCCTGGATGCCCAGGCGGCGCATCAGCGGCTCGGCGCAGTGGTGGCCCGTGCGCACGGCGATGCCCAGGCGGTCGAGCAGGGTGCCCATGTCAAGGTGGTGGATGTTGCCGACAAGGAACGACACCACGGCGTCCTTGCCCTCCTGCTGCCCGAACAGGCGCATCCCCTCAATCTCTCTGAGCCGGTCCGTGCAGTAGCGGGTCAGCTCTTTTTCGTGCGCGGCGATGCTGTCAAGCCCTACGCGCTCCATGTAGTCGATGGCGGTGGCCAGCCCGTGGGTGGCCACATAGTCGGGCGTGCCGGCCTCGAACTTGTAGGGCAGCCTGGCATAGGTGGTCTTCTCGAAGCTCACGCTCTCGATCATCTCGCCCCCTCCCTGGTAGGGCGGGAGCCGGTCGAGCCACTCCTCCTTGCCGTAGAGCACGCCCACGCCCGTGGGACCGTACATCTTGTGCCCGCTCAGGGCGAAGAAGTCGCAGTCCATCGCCTGTACGTCCACCTTGAAGTGGGGCGCGCTCTGCGCGCCGTCGACCAGTGCGGGAACGCCGTGGGCATGGGCCATGCGCACAATCTCGCCCACGGGGTTGACCGTGCCGAGCACATTGCTCACGTGGGTCACGCAGACCAGGCGCGTCCTGTCGCTGAACAGCCGCTCGAGCGCGTCGAGCCGCAGCTCGCCGCTGTCGGTCATCGGGATGACACGCAGGGCGATGCCACGCCTGGCGGCCTGCAACTGCCAGGGCACAATGTCGGAGTGGTGCTCCATCACCGACACAATCACCTCGTCGCCCGGGCGCGTCTCCGCCTCGCAGAACGACGAGGCCACCAGGTTGATGCTCTCGGTGGTGCCGCGTGTGAAGACGATTTCCGACACGCTGCGGGCGTTGACAAAGCGGCGCACGCGCTCGCGGGCGGCCTCGTGCAGGTCGGTGGCCCGCTGGGAGAGGTAGTGAACGCCGCGGTGCACGTTGGCGTTGGCGTTGAGATACTCCTCGCGCATGGCGTCGAGCACGCACAGGGGCTTCTGCGTGGTGGCGGCGTTGTCAAGGTAGACAAGCGGACGGCCGTAGACCGTCCGCGATAGGATGGGGAAGTCTTCCCTTATGGCTTTGACATCAAAGGCACTCATCGGCTTTATGTTAGTTGTTTCACTGTCTGCCCGGCCCCTACTTGCACAGCTTGCAGCCGGCGCACTTGCTCAGCTCGCCGCGGAACCGCCTCTCCACCAGGTGGCGCAGGCGGTCGCGCAGCGGGACCAGCTGTATGTGGTCGACCACCTCGTTGATGAAGGCAAGCTCGAGCAGGAGCCTGGCCTCGGCGAGGGGGATGCCGCGCTGGCGCATGTAGAACAGGGCCGCGTCGTTGAGCTGGCCCACGGACGAGCCGTGGGCGCACTTCACGTCGTCGGCGTAGATTTCGAGCATGGGCTGGGTGTACATGCGCGCCTCCCTGGTGGCGCAGATGTTCTGGTTGCGCTCCTGCGACACGGTCTTCTGGGCACCCTTGCGCACCAGCACCCTGCCGGCAAAGGCCCCGGTGGCCTCGCCGCCGAGCACATACTTGTAGAGCTCGTTGCTGGTGCAGCGGCCCGCGGCGTGGTCGATGAGCGTGTTGTTGTCAACGTGCTGGCACTTGTCGGCTATCACGCAGCCGCACAGGTTGCACTCGGCGCCCTCGCCGCGGAACACCAGGTCGGTGCGGTTGCGGGTCACGCCGTTGTGCAGCGTGACGGCGCTGTGGTTCACCCGGCTGCCGGCCTGCTGCTCGATGTAGAGGTTGCTCACGCGGACGTTGCGGGCGTGGGTCTCCTCCAGGCAGTAGAGGTCGAGCGACGCGCCCTCGCCCACGAAGGCCTCAATGACCTGGGTGGTCAGGAAGTCGCGGTCGTCGGCCGCGTGGTCGCAGAACAGGAGCCTGGCCTCGGCCCCCGGCTCCACCACGATGAGCACGCGGCGGTTGACCATCAGGCTGACGTCGGAGCGCAGGATGTTGATGACCTGCACCGTGCGGTCAACCCTCACGCCGCGCGGCACGTAGACCACCAGCCCGTCCTGGGCCAGCATGGTGTTGAGGGCGGTGACGCCGTCGTCGCGGGTGAGGGCCAGCCTGCCGTAGCGCTGCGCCACGAGGTCGGGCCGCGCGGCGGCAAAGTCGCGCAGCGAGCCCACCACGACGCCCTCGGGCAGGTGGCCCTTGGGCAGCGTGGCGGTGTGGAACATGTCGTTGACGACGAAGTAGAGCGAGGTGCTCAGGTTGGGCACGTCGCAGCGGAAGGCGTCGTAGGGGTTGACGGGGATGGCCAGCCGGTTGAGGTTCAGCCCGTAGTTGGGGGCGAACAGCGGCTCCATGTCGGTGTACTTGTAGCGCTCCACCTTGCGCGAGGGGAAGCCCAGCCGCCGGAAGTCGGCCAGCGCAGCGCCGCGCGCCGCGTTCATGGGCGCCGCGCTGTGCCGGCAGATCATGTCGCGGCACTGGCTGTAAAGGTCAATATACTGCTGCTCGCTCATCTGTCTGCCTCCGCCTTAATCCAGTCATAGCCGCGCTCCTGGATCTCGCGGGCCAGCTCGGGTCCGGCGGTCTTCACGATGCGGCCCTTGTAGAGCACGTGCACCACGCTGGGCCTGATCATGTCAAGCAGCCGGTCGTAGTGGGTGATCACGATGCAGCTGGTCTCCGGCGTGCGCAGCTTGTTCACGCCCTCGGCCACGATGCGCATGGCGTCGACGTCCAGCCCGGAGTCGGTCTCGTCGAGGATGGAGAGCTTGGGTTCGAGCATGGCCATCTGGAAAATCTCGTTGCGCTTCTTCTCCCCGCCGCTGAACCCCTCGTTAACCGAGCGGCTGGCCAGCTTGGGGTCGAGCTCGACCACCTTGCGCTTCTCGCGCATGAGCTTCAGGAAGTCGGCGGCGCCCATAGGCTCGAGGCCCAGGTACTTGCGCTTCTCGTTGATGGCTGCGCGCATAAAGTTGGTCATTGACACGCCGGGAATCTCAACCGGGTACTGGAACGAGAGGAACAGTCCCTCGTGGGCGCGCTCCTCGGGCTTCATGGCCAGCAGGTCCTTGCCGTTGAACAGGGCCGTGCCGCGGGTCACCTCATAGAGCGGGTTGCCCACCAGGACGGCGCTCAGCGTTGACTTGCCCGAGCCGTTGGGGCCCATGATGGCGTGGGTCTCGCCGTCTCTGATGGTGAGGTTGATGCCTCGCAGTATTTCCTTTTCGCCGATGCGGGCGTGCAAATCTTTTACTTCAAGCATGGTTGTTAAGTGGATGTTCTGAATTGTTCTTGTCTGCCGGCGGGCCGCCTTGCCTGCCGTGCGCCTTGGCCGTGCGGCGTGCGCCGGGGGCTTGCGCCGCCGCGGGGCTACCCCACGGTGCCCTCGAGCGACACGCTCAGCAGCTTCTGCGCCTCCACGGCAAACTCCATGGGCAGCTTGTTGAGCACCTCCTTGGCGTAGCCGTTGACGATGAGGCCCACGGCCTGCTCGGTGGGGATGCCGCGCTGGTTGCAGTAGAAGAGCTGGTCTTCGCTGATCTTGCTGGTGGTGGCCTCGTGCTCCACCACCGCCGTGTCGTTGTGGATGTCCATGTAGGGGAAGGTGTGGGCGCCGCACTCGCTGCCCAGGAGCAGCGAGTCGCACGAGCTGTAGTTGCGCGCGTTGTCGGCCTTGGCCGTGGCTCTCACCAGTCCGCGGTAGGAGTTCTGGCTGTTGCCGGCGGAGATGCCCTTGGAGATGATGGTGCTCTTGGTGTTGCGGCCCATGTGGATCATCTTCGTGCCCGTGTCGGCCTCCTGGTGGTGGTTGGTCACGGCCACGCTGTAGAACTCGGCCTGCGAGTTGTCGCCGCGCAGCACGCACGACGGGTATTTCCACGTGATGGCCGAGCCGGTCTCCACCTGTGTCCACGAGAGCTTGCTGCCCTCGCCGCGCAGGTCGCCGCGCTTGGTCACCAGGTTGAGCACGCCGCCGCGCCCGTTCTCGTCGCCCGGGTACCAGTTCTGCACCGTCGAGTATTTCACCTCAGCACGGTTGTTCACCACAATCTCCACCACGGCGGCGTGCAGCTGGTTCTCGTCGCGCATGGGGGCGGTGCATCCCTCGAGGTAGCTCACGTAGCTGTCGTCGTCGGCCACGATGAGCGTGCGCTCGAACTGGCCTGTGTTGCGCGCGTTGATGCGGAAGTAGGAGCTGAGCTCCATTGGGCAGCGCACGCCCTTGGGGATGTAGACGAACGAGCCGTCGCTGAACACGGCGCTGTTGAGCGCGGCGAAGAAGTTGTCGCGGTAGGGCACGACGGTGCCCAGGTAGGTGCGCACCAGGCCGGGGTGGAGCCTGATGGCGTCGCCGATGGAGCAGAAGATGATGCCCTTCTCGGCCAGCTTCTCCTTGAAGGTGGTCTTCACCGAAACGGAGTCCATGATGGCGTCGACGGCCACGCCGCTCAGCGCGAGCCGCTCCTCGAGGGGGATGCCCAGCTTGTCAAAGGTCTTCACCAGCTCGGGGTCTATCTCCCTGCCGCCCTCCTTGGGCCTGCTGGCCAGCGGGTCGGCGTAGTAGGAGATGGCCTGGTAGTCGATGGGGGGCAGCGTGACGTGCCCCCACGCGGGCTGCTTCATCGTGAGCCAGTGGCGGAAGGCCTTGAGCCGGAAGTCGAGCATCCACCCCGGCTCGCCCTTTTTCTGCGAGATGAGCCGCACGACGTCCTCGCTGAGGCCCTTGTCAATGACCTCCGTGCGGACGTTGGTGGTGAAGCCGAACTCGTATTTCTGCTCGGCCACCTGCCTCACAAACTCGTTCTGGGCGCTGTCTTTAGTCTCGTTCATGTTGTCAAGTGATGGGAGCCGCCTTGCAAAACGGCCCATTCCGTGCGTGCAAAATTACGAAAATAAGCGTTTTCACACAACAATTTGCCGCAAAAAAGCAGCGGGGGCGCAGCCTTTCGGCCGCGCCCCCGCCTGTGTGCTTGGGGTGCTGCGGGTTATTTCACGACAACTTTCTTGCCGTTAATCACGTAAACGCCCTTCTTCAGGCCCTTCACGCCGGTGCCGGCCTTCAAGCCGTTGAGCGTCCAGACGCTGCCGTCGAGGATGCTGTCAGCGCCGGCGCTGCTGATGCTGGTGGGCACGCTCTCCACGTAAGACAGCGGGCAGAAGAGTGTGCCGTAGGCCTCGCCCTGGTAGAGCAGGATGCCGGTCATGTCATACTTCTTGCTGGTGTCGGGAACGGTGGGCTGGAGTTCGTCGTCCAGGAAGGTGCCGAAGTCATCGTAGATGCCGATGGTGTTGTCGCCGTCAACGACGGACAGTTCGCCTTCGTTGCTGGCAATCTTGACATCGGTGAACTTGACCAGGCACATGGAGTAGCGCTGGGCCTGCTCTGCGGCCTGTGCGACGGTGAGCGCGGTGGGCGTTACTGTGACGTTCTCCGTTGTGGTCACCTGCGAGTTCTTGGTGCTTGCGTTGAGCGAGAGGGAGAGGTCGCCGTAGCCGTTGTTCACGGTGCAGAACAGCGAGCCGTCGAACTGGATGCCGGTCTTGGTGATGTTCAGCGCGTTGATGAGCGAGGTGGCGTCGGGGTCGATGCTCATCCAGCCCGTCTCGCCGTTCACCTTGACGGCGCCGGTGGCGTCCTCAAGGTAGCAGGTCATGCCCATCTGGGTGAGCTGGTAGACGGTCACCTTGGCGCCGGTGAGGGTCAGCTCGACCTCCGTCCCGTTTTCGATGTTCTTCAAGTCGCCGATGCTGGCCACCTTGGTGGCTGCAACGTAGGTCGCCTCGTAGTCGCCGTAGGGGCTGAACTCCAGCTGGGTGCCGTAGTAGTCGTAGGCCACGAAGCCGTTGATGCTGGCAAAGGTGTCGAACTTGGGCATCTCATAGCCGAACTGGTAGTAGGAGTCGCTGAAGGCGATGCTGTTGCCCTCGCTGTCCTCGATGGCGTAAACGGGGTAGCCATACTCGTCCTCGCCCTTGACGAACTTCACGTTCTTCAGGTTCACATACTTGGCATAGTAGGTGGCGGGCGAGGTGAGCGCCTTTTCTATGGTGATGGCCTCGGGGGTCACGGTGGCGCTCTCCTGGGCCACGGTCAGCTGGGAGTCGCCGCTGTTGCCGGCCACGTCAAGGGTGTACTCGCCGCGGCTGTTGCTGGTCACCACGGCGTTGAGCGTGCCGCTCACGGCCACGTTCTGGCCGAAGGCGTCGAGCTTGGACAGCTTGCTGCTCACGGCGATGGCGCCGGTGGCGTCCTGCATGTATGACTTCAGGGCGGAGACGGTGCCCGAGTGGATGGTCATCACGGCGCTGTCGAGCGTGATGGCGGCTGCGGTGTTGTTGGGAAGGCCCTTGGCCTCGCTGATGCCGGTCACGGCAGGCACGTAGGTCACGGTGGCGCCGTCGGCCTCGCCGACGGTCACGGTGATGGCGTTGATCTGGGTGTTGCCGCCGACCTGGAGCAGCACACTGGTGGCGTTGCCGGTCCATTCGCCGGACTTGGCAGCCACACCGTTGAACTTGTTGCCCTCATTCCATTTCTTGTTGCTGACGGCGATGGCCTTGACCGCCTTGCCCTCGCCGGCCTTGAACAGCAGGCTTCCGCCATAGACGCGGAGCTGGGGCTTGCCGCCGGAGTTCCACATGCGGTTGGGCGTGTTGCCGTTGCTCGGGGTCACGGTGAGTGTGCACGCACTGCCAATGCTGTATCCGGTTTCAGTCTTGATGTCACCGTCGTGCGTCTCTTTTGTCGACATGGCGTAGTGTGTCGAGTCGTTGAAGTTGATGGTGGCCTCCTCTGCGGCGGCGGCTGCCTTCGGGGCGTAGATTTCAACCTTGGTCAGCAGGTCGGAGAAGCGGTAGAGGGCGAAGTTCTCGTTGCCGGCCAGGATGGAGGTCTTGGTGCCGCCCTTGCTGTAGTTGTTGACGTAGGAGTACACGGCAAACTGGTCTGCCGTGCCGTCGGCCACGGAGATGTTGCCGCTGGTGTTGGCTGCCGACTTGTTGTCGGTGCCGTCGGCGTTCAGCTGGTAGATGGGATACATCAGGCCGAAGCCGGTGTAGAGCTTCGGCGTCTTGCCGCTCTCGGTCACTTCCATGCTCAGGCCGGGAATCACGTCTGTGGCCGATGCGCTCTCGGCGGTGTAGTCGTAGTAGTATTCGTCGGTCGTGACGTCGGGGAAGTAGGCGGGCCACTGGCTGCTGCTGCCGGGCACTGTGGTCTGGGCGTTCAGCAGTTTCCAGTTGGCCGGCAGGTCGGCTGCTGCCAGTGCGGTGAAGTCGATGGTCTTGGCCAGCTCCAGCTCCTTGGTGTTGTCGATGGCTGCTGTGGTTGCTGCGTAGCCGGCGGCCTCGGCGTAGACTGTGTAGGTGCCCTGCTCGGTGGCGCTGATCACGCCTCCCTCGGCCTCCTGGCGCTCGCTTGTGGTGCCGTCGGCGCCTTTAAAGGTGTAGCTGATGGTGGCTTTCGGGCTGAGCAGCACGTTGCTGTTGTCGCAGGTCACGCTGAAGGTCTTGGCGAAGCCCGGGGCGATGGCGGTCACCTTGACGGCGGGCTGTGCGAGCGAGATCTCCTCGCCGGCCTCGATGTCGAACTTGAGCGGCTCCGACTTCTCCTCGCCGTTGGTGCTCACCACGTAGTAGGTGGTGTTCTTGTCAACGGTCACCGACCACTCGTCCTTTCCCGTTGCGGTGTAGCTGTCGCCGCCGTCTGTGTTCCATGCCAGGCTGGTGCCGCTGAAGGTCACTGTGCGCTTGGCGCCGTCAACGGCGGTGTAGCGGCCGGTAGGCTTGACGACCACCTTGCCGGGGGCGTAGATGGCGATGGATGTGATGTAGCCTTTGTTCTTGTTGCCGTAGAAGCCCACCTGTCCGTCGCCGGTCATGGTGCAGTAGTAGGCCTTGCCGTCCTCGCTGGCCTCGTAGGTGAACGGGCCGTCAGGCTCGCTGTCGGCGTTGACCAGCGAGAGCACGGTCGACGCGTCGGTGGAGCAGGTGAACTTCACCACATAGTCCTTCTTGAGGTTCAGCACGGCGGCCGAGCGCCCGGCGTTGATGCAGTACATGCCGCCCTTTGTTGAGCGTATCCACCAGCCTTTGCCCTTGCCGTTGACATAGGTTGCCTGGAAAGCGAGGTAGCCGGCCAGCCCGTCGGGCGTGGCCACGTCGTAAATCTTCTGCTGGAGCTTGTTGCCCGGGTCATAGGCTGTGCCTTGCTGCGTCGTGGCGAGCGTTATGTCGGTGTTCGCAGGGTATGCAGCTGTTGTGAAATCCAGTGTCTTGATGAGCGTGTACTGGCTCAGGTCGGGTTCGGCAGCCTGCGCGAGCTGTGGCAGGATGGCGGCCGCGAGGAGCCAGATCAGTGTATGAACTTTTTTCATGCTTTGTGTTTTTGTGCACCTTGCGGTCCGTCCCGGTGCGTTGTTTTGGTTTGTCTTGGTCTGGTGTTGCGGCTGCGGACTCTGGCATTCTTCCCGTCTGAGGGGTAAGAACAGCTGCAACGTTGCTCTCTGCGCTGTGTCTTTTAGGCTGTTGTCTCGGTGATGGTGTTGGGTGTTTTTGGTTAATAATTCTAATGTATAGTAGCTTCTTTCCTCAAAGAGTGCTGTTTTGCAAAAATACACATTATTTATTATAATACAAGAAAATGGAGCCGTTTGGCTCCATTTTCTGTCATATACTGCTGCTTTTTTGTCAAAAAGAAAAGTTTTTTATCTGGCTTCGGCAGTCTGTAGGCGGTCGGTTGCCATCGCGTTGTCGGTCAAAAGGGCCGTATTGGCGGTAGGTGGCGGCCGCATTGTCGGTCAGAAGGGCTTGCACCGGCTGCGGGCCGGCCCTTTCCCCGGCGGCCCCTTGTCCGCCCATCCGGGCGTTCCGGCCTACTTGTCCTGCTTCTTGCTCTCGTAGACAATGCCGAACTGCGGCGTGTAGGTGTTCTCCAGCACGAGCGTTATCATGCCCTCGTCAGCCTGGAATCGCGCCTCCTTGTGGTCTTCGGCGTTCTTTGGCATTTCGGGGTTGGCGTTGACCTCCTTCACCAGCCGGTCATAGTGTGTCTTGAACAGTCCGCGCGTGCTGTCGTTGTAGGTGGCCTCGTAGCTCTCCTGCACTGCGGCTATGGCATCGCCGTCGAGCATCACGGTCACCTTCATCGCTGTGCCCGGCTTGTAGAGCATCACCTTGCCGGCGTCGTGGTTGGTGGTGTCCACCACCAGTCCGCGCTTCACCAGCGAGTCGGTGAAGGCCTTGGCAGGTGTTCCCATTGACAGTCCCTCGTAGTCGAGATACTTAGGCTCGTTTTTGCAGCCGCACAGCGCGAGGGCGGCGAGTGCGGCCATCATCATCTTTTTCATTGTCTTTTCTTGTTTATGGGTTAGTTTTTCGCTTGCTTGTCGCTTGGCAAATGTACGACATTCCGCCCATATCCGCCCATCAAGTCAGAGGGTTTTAATGTTTTTTAATGACGAATTGCAGATGTTGGATGGCGAGCTGTTGCCTTTGGCAATGACGAATGTTGAATGACGAATGTTGAATGAATCGCAATTCGTCATTCTCCATTTAAAAATCTGTCCACATCCTTTGCTGTCTGCTTTCCGGCGGCGATGGCGCGCACCACCAGGCTGGCGCCGCTGGCGGCGTCGCCGGTGACGAACACGTTGGCGGGCAGCTTCGCGTGACTGGGCTTGAGGAAGCCCATGGCCAGCAGTGCCATGTCGGCCTTGATCACCTCGGGCTTGCCCTTCGCCACCATGACGGGGCGTCCGCCCTCGGGGTCCGGCTTCCACTCAATCTCCTGCACCCTCACGCCCGTGAGCCGTCCGTCCTTGCCCACGAACTCCAGCGAGTTGATGTTCCACCGGCGCGTGCAGCCCTCCTCGTGGCTTGATGTGGTCTTGAGCGTGCGCGGCCAGTTGGGCCACGGGCTCTTCGGGTCGGTGAAGCCCTCCACCGGCTTGGGCATAATCTCTATCTGCGTCACGCTCTTGCAGCCCTGCCTGTGGGCCGTTCCGATGCAGTCGCTCCCGGTGTCGCCGCCGCCGATCACCAGCACGTCCTTGCCCTTGGCGTTCACCAGCTCGTCCTTCCCGAACTCCATGCCGGCCAGCACCCTGTTCTGCTGCGCGAGCATCTCCAGGGCGAAGTACACCCCCTTGAGCTTGCGCCCGGGGATGTCCAGGTCGCGCGCCGTGGGCGTGCCGGTGGCAATCACGTAGGCGTCGAATCCGGGCGGCAGGCTGGTCTCGTCCACCGTCTGGCCGTAGCGGAACACGATGCCCTCCTGTTCGAGCACGGCCAGGCGGCGGTCGATGATGGCCTTGTTCAGCTTGAAGTTAGGAATGCCGTAGCGCAGCAGTCCGCCTGCCGCCTCGTTGCGCTCGAGCACTGTCACCGAGTAGCCCGCCCGGTTGAGGTAGTAGGCCGCCGACAGTCCTGCCGGTCCCGAGCCCACCACCGCCACCTTGCGGCCGTTGCGCTCCGGCTTGTCCACGCGGACAAAGTTCTCCTGGAAGGCCATCTCCGTGATGGCCGCCTCGTCCTCGCGGTTGGTCACCGGCTCGTGCATGACGAGGTTGAGCACGCAGGCCTTCTCGCAGAGAGCCGGGCACACGCGTCCGGTGAACTCCGGGAAGGGGTTTGTCGCGTTGAGCAGCCGGTAGGCCAGCTCGTAGTCGCCCTTGTAGAGCGCGTCGTTCCACTCGGGCGGCTTGTTGCCCAGCGGGCAGGCCCAGTGGCAGAACGGCACGCCGCAGTCCATGCAGCGGCTCGCCTGCGTGCGGCGGTCTTTCGAGTTGAGTGTCTGTTCCACCTCGCCGAAGTCGTGTATGCGGTCGTGGATTGGTCTGTAACCCGCCTCCTGGCGGTGTATGGTAAGGAATGCTGTTGGATTACCCATGGTGAATGTTGAATGACGAATGACGAATTTTGAATGACGAATATTGAATGGCGAATGGCGGACGGGCGGCGCCTTGAGGGGTGCTGTGGCGTGTGCCGGGCGGCGCCATTTCCTAATAGTCCCTCTGCATGTCCGCAATCTTCTGCTGCAGCTTCTTGACCTGCTCCTCCTGCAGCACCCGCTTGTACTCGATGGGCACCACCTGGATGAAGTCCTCCACATAGCGGTTCCAGTCGTCCAGCATCGTCAGGGCCAGCTTGGAGCCGGTGTACAGGTAGTGCTGTCGCACCAGTTCGTGCAGCTCCTTGCGGTAGCTGCTCTCCTCGACGAGGTTGATCTCCACCATGTCCATGTTGCAGAAGTAGTCGAAGTTGTGGTTCTTGTCCCACACGTAGGCCACGCCGCCGCTCATGCCCGCGGCGAAGTTGCGCCCGGTCTCGCCGAGCACCACCACCCGTCCGCCGGTCATGTACTCGCAGCAGTGGTCGCCCGCGCCCTCGATCACGGCGATGGCGCCCGAGTTGCGCACGCCGAAGCGCTCGCCCACCTTGCCGTTGATGTAGAGCTCGCCGCCCGTGGCGCCATACAGGCCCGTGTTTCCGGCGATGATGTTCTCCTCTGCCGCGAAGTTGCTCCGTGTCGGCGGCAGGATGGCTATGCGCCCGCCGCTCAGTCCCTTGGCGAAGTAGTCGTTGGCCTCGCCCTCCAGCTTGAAGCTCACGCCCTTGGTGAGGAACGCGCCGAAGCTCTGGCCTGCCGAGCCCTTGAACTTCACGCTGACGGTCTCGGCGGGCAGCCCCTCCTCGCCGTACCTGCCAGCGATGACGCCGCTCAGCATCGCGCCCACCGCGCGGTCGGTGTTCTTGATGGCGTAGTCGAGGTTCACCTCGTCCTGGTGCTCCAGCGCCTCGTTGGCCGAGCGGATGATCTGGCGGTCAAGCACGTTGCCCAGTGTGGCCTCGAGCGGCGGCACCATGGCCGGGTTGAAGTGCAGCGCGCCGTCGCCCGGCTCCCTGAAGAGCAGGTGCGAGAAGTCGAGCGTGCCGAACTTCGGCTCGTGTAGCGCCACCTTGCGGTCGCGGTTGATCAGCTCCGTGTGGCCCACGATGTCGTCGAGCCGCGTGTAGCCCATCTCGGCCAGGTACTCGCGCACCTCCTGTGCCAGGAAGGTGAAGTAGTTGACCAGGTGGCCGTAGCGCCCGGTGAAATACTTGCGCAGGTCCGGGTTCTGCGTGGTCACGCCCAGCGGGCACGTGTTCAGGTTGCACTTGCGCATCATCACGCAGCCCAGCACGATGAGGCACGCCGTGCCGAAGCCGAACTCCTCGGCGCCCAGCAGGGCCATCAGCACGACGTCGCGCCCCGTCTTGAGCTGTCCGTCCACCTGCAGCCTCACGTGCCCGCGCAGCCCGTTCTTCACCAGGGTCTGCTGCGTCTCGCTCAGCCCGATTTCGGGCGGTATGCCCGCGAAGCGCATGCTCGACGCCGGGCTGGCCCCCGTGCCGCCCTCGGCGCCGCTGATCACGATGAGGTCGGCCTTGGCCTTGGCCACGCCGGCGGCGATGGTGCCCACGCCGCTCTCGGCCACCAGCTTCACGCTCACGGCGGCCTTGGGGTTCACGTTCTTCAGGTCGAAGATGAGCTGCGCCAGGTCTTCGATGGAGTAGATGTCGTGGTGGGGCGGCGGCGAGATGAGGCTGATGCCCGGGATGGAGTGGCGTGTCTTCGCAATCACCTCGTTCACCTTGAACCCCGGCAGCTGTCCGCCCTCGCCCGGCTTGGCCCCCTGGGCCACCTTGATCTGTATCTCCTCGGCGTTCACCAGGTATTCCGTGGTCACGCCGAAGCGGCCCGACGCAATCTGCTTGGTCTTCGACGAGAGCGAGATGCCGTCGACCGTGGCGTGGAACCGCTCGCTGTCCTCGCCGCCCTCGCCCGTGTTCGAGCGCGCTCCGAGCTTGTTCATGGCCAGGCAGATGGCCTCGTGCGCCTCTTTCGACAGCGCCCCGAAGCTCATGGCCCCGGCCACGAAGTGCTTCACGATGCTCTCCACCGGCTCCACCCGGTCGATGCTGATGGGGTTGCGCCTGAAGCCGAAGAAGTCGCGGATGAAGATGGGCGCCTCCTTCTCGTCGGCCAGCCGGCTGAACTCCTTGAACTTGGCGTAGTCGCCTGTGCGCGTGGCCAGCTGCAGGGTGGCGATGGTCTCCGGGTTCCAGGCGTGCCTGATGCCGTCCTTTCGGTAGTGGAACTGCCCCTGGTTGGGCAGGAAGTCCGTCTGCGTGCCCTTGGCGTAGGCCGCGTCGTGCAGCCGCACGGCGTCGCGGGCGATGGTCTCCAGTCCGATGCCGCCGATGGTGCTCGTCTCCGTGCCGAAATAGTTGCGGAGCAGGCTCTCCGACAGTCCCACGCTCTCGAAAATCTTAGCCCCCCGGTAGGAGCGTATGGTCGAGATGCCCATCTTGGCCATAATCTTGAACAGCCCCTTCTTCACCGCCTTGATGTAGTTGGCCTCGGCCGTTGCGTAGTCCTCCTGAATCTTGTGGCGCTTCACCAGGTCGTCCAGTATGGCGAAGGTCATGTAGGGGCACAGCGCCGACGCGCCGTAGCCCAGCAGCAGTGCGGCGTGCATGGTCTCGCGAATCTCGCCGCTCTCCACGATGAGCGCCGTCTGCACGCGCTTGCCCACCGAGATGAGGTAGTGGTGAACGGCGCTCACGGCCAGCAGCGACGGGATGGCCGCGTGGGTCTCGTCCACGTCGCGGTCGGTCAGTATGATGTAGTTGTAGCCCTCGTCGACGCTGCGCTCCGCGTCCTTGCAGAGCTGGTCGAGGGCCTCGCGCAGACCCTCCTCGCCCCGGCTGCAGGTGAAGAGGATGGGCAGCTTCACCGTGTTGAAGCCCTTGTAGCGGATGTTGCACAGGATGTCGAGCTGCGTGTTGTTCAGTATGGGGTGGGGCAGGCGCACCATCTTGCAGTTGGTCTCGTCGGGCGAGAGGATGCCCGTGCCCACCCGGCCGATATATTCGGTGAGCGACATCACCAGCTCCTCGCGGATGGAGTCGATGGCGGGGTTGGTCACCTGGGCGAACTGCTGGCGGAAGTAGTTGAAGAATATCTGGGGCCGGTCGCTCAGCACGGCCAGCGGCGTGTCGTTGCCCATGGCCGCGGTGGGCTCCTGCCCCTTGGTCGACATGGGCACGATGGTGCCGTCGACATCCTCCTCGCCGTAGCCGAACATCAGCTCGCGGCGCACCAGGTCGCCCACGGCGTTGTCCACCTTGCGGCCGCTCTTCAGCTTCTCCAGCTGTATGCGGTTGGTCGACAGCCACTGCCGGTAGGGGTGTGCGGCGGCCAGCCGCTCCTTGATTTCGCCGTCGTAGTAGATGCGCCCCTCCTTTGTGTCGATGAGCAGAATCTTTCCGGGCTGCAGGCGGCCCTTCTCGGCTATCTCCGTGGGGTCGAAGTCCATCACGCCCACCTCGCTCGCCACCACCATCGTGTCGTTCTTGGTGATGGTGTAGCGCGCCGGGCGCAGTCCGTTGCGGTCGAGCATGCCTCCGGCGTAGCGGCCGTCGCTGAAGAGCAGCGCCGCCGGGCCGTCCCACGGCTCCATCAGGATGGAGTGGTACTCGTAGAAGGCCTTGAGGTCTTCCGAGATGGGGTTCTTGTCGTTGAAGCTCTCGGGCACCATCACGCTCATGGCGTGGGGCAGTGACAGCCCGCTCATCACGAAGAACTCGAACACGTTGTCCAGCGAGGCCGAGTCGCTCATGCCCGGCTGCACGATGGGCGAGATTTTCCGTATGTCGCCCAGGGCCTCGCTGTTGAGCACGCTCTCGCGCGCCTGCATCCAGCCGCGGTTGCCCCGGATGGTGTTTATCTCGCCGTTGTGGCACAGGAGGCGGAAGGGCTGCGCCAGGCTCCATGTCGGGAATGTGTTGGTTGAGAACCGGCTGTGCACCAGGGCCAGGCCGCTGGTGAAGTAGTTGTTGGTCAGGTCGGGGAAGTACTGGCGCAGCTGCATGCTTGACAGCATGCCCTTGTAGACGATGTTCTTGCTTGACAGCGAGCAGATGTAGAAGTCCTTGTCGGCCACGCGCCGCTCGATCTTTTTCCTTATAATGTACAGCGTGCGCTCGAACGCCGGCACCCTGTCGTCGGTCACGCCCGTGACGAACACCTGCTTGATGGCCGGCTCGTTGTCGAGCGCGGCCTTCCCCAGGCACCCCGGGTTGGTGGGCACGTTGCGCAGGTGCATCAGCGACAGCCCCTCGCGCTCGATCTCCTCGATCATTATGCTCAGAATCTCGCTCTGCTTGTCAGCGTCCTTGGGCAGGAACACCAGTCCGGTGCCATACTTGCCCTTCTCGGGCACGGGGATGCCCTGCAGCAGGATGAACTCGTGGGGGATTTGCAGCAGGATGCCCGCGCCGTCGCCCGTCTTGTTGTCGGCGCCCTCGGCGCCGCGGTGCCTCATGTTCTCCAGCACCTTCAGGGCGTTGTCCACCAGCTCGTGGCTCTTGTTGCCGTGAATGTTTACCACCATACCGACACCACAAGCGTCGTGTTCGTATGCGGCGTTGTACAATCCGTTAGCCATATTTTGTTGCATTAAGTTTGAATATTCGGTTGTTTTGCTTGCAATCTGCTTGCAAATTTACTAATTTAATAACAGTCTGGAACTATTAAATTGCCCTGTTCTATCTACTTTTTTGTTAAAAGTGACAGATTGAAGCTGTTTTTTGCCAAAACGCTTTCAGTATGTTCGGATTTTCGCGACATTTTAACCGTTGTGTAACACGCTGCGCAAAGATACGAAAAATTTTGCTTTCCGGCCCATCCCGCCACCCTTTTTCTGCTTTCATGGCGGTGAGGGGGGATGCTGCCGCACGCTTGCGCCGGCGGCAGACTATCGTTAACGAAACTGAAAATCGCCGCGTTGTGTTAACGGAAAAAGTGTGCTTGCTGTGCCGCCTTGCAGCGGCGCACTGGCTGCCATGCGGCCCTTCCAGCTGCGTGGTGGCCGGCCTTTTTCCCCCTGGCGGGGCTTCAGGCGCAGCCGTTCGGGCCGTCTGGCCTGGCTGGATGCACTGTTGCGCCATGTGCAGCGGCCCTTTCTGCACGGCAAAACGAGCCTGATGGCGCGGCGGAACGCACCCTTTGGCAGTGCCGTTTTCTGCACAGTGTATGGTAGTTATGGCAAATGCAGCTGTAATTCAGGCATTTGCGATTGCACACTTCAGCGTGCGTTTTTCTTGCCCTGCGAGTTTTTGTTTCAGAAAACCGCCTGTATTCGCCCGTGTCAAGGCAGAAATAAGGACAAAGAATAAAGGATATTTAGCTTTCTTTAACCCGGATGCGCTGGCCGTTTCGGGGTGGGAGCGGTCCGGCCCGAACGGTTCACTCGGACGGGTGGGGCCAGATGAGTTTCAGCAGGTCACTGAACGAGGAGAGGCGGAACAGCCGCTCGTGGTCGTACTCCTCGCTGTGCTCCAGCTGCCACGTCACGTGAAAGGGCACGTAGGCCGCCCATGCGCCGGCGGCGAGCGCGGGGTCGATGTCGCTCTTGAACGAGTTGCCCACCATGAGCAGCTCTTCCGGGCGCACCCCCAGCTTCGCGCAGAGCGCGCGGCATTCGGCCTCCCCCTTGGCCGACACAATCTCGATGTGGTCGAACATCGGCTCCAGTCCCGAGCGGTGAAACTTGTTCTCCTGCTCCTGCAGCTCGCCCTTGGTGAACGCCACCATCTGCCGGCCGCCGCCGGCGTTGCGCCACCGGCTGCGCAGCCGGCCAAGCGTTGCGGCCACCCCGGGCAGCGGCGTGGCCGGCATGGACAGCAGTGACTTGCCCAGGGCCAGCAGCTCGGCCAGCGCCGGCTGCGCCATCTGCCCGTGGCTGGCGCCGAGGGCCGTCTCCAGCACCGACAGGGTGAACGCCTTGCTGCCGTAGCCCAGCGCCGCCATGTTGTCGCGCTCGGTGGCAAACAGCGCCTTGGCGGCCTCCGGGGCGCTGCACCACGGCGACAGCAGCTCGTACAGCCGCCGCTCCACAGCCTCGAAATGGCTCTGGCAGTCCCACAGCGTGTCGTCAGCGTCGAACGCAATGACCTTCAGCGAAGTGCCTGGCAAGTCACTCCCATTCGTCATTCCCCACTCCCCATTTGTCATTTCTTCATTCTCACCTCGTACAGGTCGTTGCGGCGGTCGCGCAGGTTGCGCACGCTGCCGTAGGTGTGCAGCTCGTTGAGCTGGCTCAGGTCAACGTCCGACACGAGGATCATTTCCGTGTTGGGCGTGGCCTCCGCGCGCTTGCCGTCGTTGGGGAAGGCGAAGTCGCACGGCGTGAACACAGCCGACTGGGCGTACTGGATGTCCATGTTGCGCACGCGCGGCAGGTTGCCCACGCTGCCGGCGATGGCCACGTAGCACTCGTTCTCGATGGCGCGCGCCTGGGCGCACACCCTCACGCGCGAGTAGGCGTTCTGCGTGTCGGCCATGAAGGGCACGAAGAGAATCTGCATGCCGGCGTCGGCCATGAGCCTTGACAGCTCGGGGAACTCCACGTCGTAGCAGATGAGCACGCCGATGCGGCCGCAGTCGGTGTCGAAGGTCTGCACCTTGTTGCCCACGCTCAGCCCCCAGCACTTCTGCTCGTCGGGCGTGACGTGGATCTTCTCGTACATGTCGACCGACCCGTCGCGGCGGCAGAGGAAGCCCACGTTGTAGAGCCCGCCGTCGTCCTTGACATACGGCATGCTGCCCGTGATGATGTTGATGTTGTAGCTGATGGCCAGTTCGGTGAAGCGGTCGCGTATTTTCTCCGTGTACTGTGCCAGCGCGCGGATGGACTGCGCCTCGCCCATGTCGTTGAAGCGGGCCATCAGCGGCGCGTTGAAGTATTCGGGGAACAGGATGAAGTCGCTCTTGTAGTCGGACACGGAGTCGACAAAGAACTCCACCTGCTCTATCAGGTCGTCAATGTCCTTGTAGGGGCGCATCTGCCACTGCACCAGTCCGATGCGCACGGTGGGCCGCCGTTCCACGAACGAGTCTGTGGGCGGCTGGTAGTAGATGTTGTCCCACTGGAGCAGTGTGGCGCAGTGTTTCGACTCCTCGTCGTTGGGGAGGTAGTTGCGGATGACGCGCCGCACGTGGAAGTCGTTCGACAGCTGGAACGTGAGCACGGGGTCGTAGATTTCGCGCGAGCGCACCTTCTCGATGTATTCCTTGGGCCGCATGGTGTCGGCGTACTTGTAGTAGTTGGGTATGCGGCCGCCGAACATGATGGCCTTGAGGTTGAGCTTCTCGCACAGCTCCTTGCGGTACTCGTACATGCGGCGGGCCAGCCTCAGGCCGCGGTAGTCGGGGTGGATGAACACCTCGATGCCGTAGAGGATGTTGCCGTGGGGGTTGTGGGTGTTGAAGGTCTCGTTGCCTGTCACCTGTGCGTAGGTGTGGTCGCCTTTCACCTTGTTGTAGTCGACGATGATGGAGAGGGCGCAGCCCACAATCTTGTCGTCAACGATGATGACCACCTGCCCCTCGGGGAAGATGGTGATGAGCTTCTTGATCTGGTCGCGTGTCCAGAACACGTCGTGGTCTGCGTAGATGCGCTTGAAGGAGCCGGCCAGCTGGTCGTAGTCCTCCATGCGCAGGTTGCGCAGCCCTACCTTGTTAATCTTGTGTGAATTGTCCATATTCTAAATAAACGGCGATGTTCTAAATTGTCAGCTGTGCTGCCGTGTGCCTCTCGCTTGGGCTGGTGGCGGCGTGCCGCCCGCTTACAGGTAGCCCAGCCACCTCAGGATGTCGTTGAGGTTGGCCACCACCATCAGCAGGATGAGGATGGCGAAGCCAGCATACTCGGCGCGTATCATGAAGGTTTCCGAGGGCTTGCGGCGCGTGATTATCTCGTAGAGCAGGAACAGCACGTGGCCGCCGTCGAGCACGGGGATGGGCAGGATGTTCATGAAGGCCAGGATGATGCTCAGGAAGGCCGTCATCTTCCAGAACATATACCAGTCCCAGGTGGCCGGGAACAGGCTGCCGATGGCGCCGAAGCCCCCCAGCGACTTGGCCCCGTCGGCGCTGAAGAGGTACTTCAGGTCTTCGACATAGCCCTTGAGCACGCCCACGCCGTAGCTTGCGCCGGCGGGGAAGCTCTCCAGGAAGCCGTACTTGACGGTCACCGGCTTGTAGAGCGAGGCCAGCGACCGGGCGGCGAAGCCCAGCTTCAGGTCGGGCGTGAGGGCCGTGGCCAGCGTGTCCCTTGCCGTGCCGCGCTGCACCACGAGCCGCACCGTGCGCACCCTCATGCTGTCGGCCGGCGTCTTGGCCACCGCCAGCAGGTCGCCCAGCCGCGCCACCTCGTCGGTGAACGCGTTGTACGAGTCGACGGGCTTGCCGTTGAGCGCCACGATAGTGGCGCCCTTGGCCAGTCCTATGCGCGCTGCCGGCGTGCCCGGCATCACCGTGTCGACGACGGCCGGCAGCAGCGGGCGGACGAACGAGGGGTCGGCCTTGAGCATGTCCAGCAGGTTGAGGTCGCCGGGCATGGGCAGGCTCATGGCCTTGCCGTTGCGGATGATGTCGGCGCGGCGCGCCTCGCTCAGGTCGCGGTAGAGGTCGGCGCCGAAGTCCTTGAACGGCCGCTTGTCGGTGCCCACGAGGATGTCGCCGTCGCGGAAGCCCAGCGCCTTGGCCTCGGTGTTGAACTTCATGCCAAGGGTCATGTCCTTCACCGGGATGTAGCTGTCGCCCCAGTGGTAGAGTATCATGGCGTAGATGAAGAGCGCGAGCAGGAAGTTGACCAGCACGCCGCCAATCATCACCAGCAGCCGCTGCCAGGCCGGCTTGGTGCGGAACTCCCATGGCTGCGCCGGCTTCTTCATCTGCTCGGTGTCGAACGACTCGTCAATCATGCCCGCAATCTTGCAGTAGCCGCCCAGGGGGAGCCACCCCAGGCCGTATGTGGTGTCGCTCTTCTTCGGCTTGAACTCGAACAGGTGGAACCAGGGGTCGAAGAACAGGTAGAACTTTTCCACGCGGATGCCGAACAGTTTGGCAAAAAAGAAGTGGCCGCCTTCATGCAGGAGAACCAGGATAGAGATGGCGAGCATGAGTTGCAGCGCACGAATGAGGAATATTTCCATGTCTTTTTCTTGATGCTTTACTTTTGTTTTTAAATCATGATGGCTGTTTTCCGGTCGTTCCGGTCGGCCGCCTGACGGGGCCGGAAAGGAGCGCGGCGCGTTGCTTCCCGCTGCCCTTATCTGCCCAGCAGCTCCCGCGCCTTCTGCCTCGCCTCCCTGTCGGTGGCCACGTAGGTGCCGTAGTCGGGCGCGCTGTCAAAGGGCACGGCCTGCATGGTCTGTGCGATGATGTCGCTCATCTGCTGGAAGCCGCAGCGGTCTTCCAGGAAGGCGCGGTTCACAACCTCGTTGGCCGCGTTGACGATGCAGGGCATGTTGCCCCCCTTGCCGATGGCCTCGAAGGCCAGGGCCAGGCAGCGGAACTTCTCCAGGTCGGGCCTGAAGAACTCCAGCGGCTGGGCGAAGAGGTCGAGCCGTGCGCCGGACAGGTTGAGGCGGCAGGGGAAGGAGAGCGCGTACTGGATGGGCAGGCGCATGTCGGGCACGCCGAGCTGCGCCTTCACCGCGCCGTCGGCAAACTGCACCGCACTGTGTACGATGCTCTGCGGGTGGACCAGCACCTCTATCTTGTCGGCGTCCACGCCGAAGAGCCACTTGGCCTCGATCACCTCGAAGCCCTTGTTCATCATCGTGGCGCTGTCAATGGTGATCTTCGCCCCCATGTTCCATGTGGGGTGCCTCAGGGCGTCGGCCCTGGTCACCCCGGCCAGCTGCTCCGCGTCCAGGTTGCGGAACGGGCCGCCGCTGGCAGTGAGCAGTATCTTCTCGATGGCGTTGTCGCCCTCGCCCACGATGCTCTGGAAGATGGCCGAGTGCTCGCTGTCTACCGGCAGGATGGGCACATGGTAGCGCGAGGCCAGGTTGAGCACCAGCTCGCCGGCCACCACGAGGGTCTCCTTGTTGGCCAGGCAGATGGTCTTGCGCGCCTTGATGGCGTGGATGGTGGGCGAGAGCCCGGCGAAGCCCACCATCGCCGTGAGCACCATGTCGATGGGGCCGGCCTCCACAATCTCGTCAAGGGCCTTGGCCCCGGCGTACACCTTGATGTCCGGGCGGTCGCCGAGCAGCCGGCACAGCCGTCCGTAGTGCGCCTCGTTGGCGATGACCACGGCAGCCGGGTTGAACCGCCGCGCCTGTTCGGCCAGCTGGTCAACGCGGTTGTTGGCCGTCAGGCAGTAGACCTCGTACAGGTCGCTGTGCTCCCTGATGACCTCCAGGGCCTGGGTGCCGATAGACCCGGTGGAGCCGAGTATGGCTATTTGTCGTCTTTCCATGTTCTGTCTTTCTGTTTTCGTTCTTCCCCGCTCACCCGAGCAGTCCGTCGGGAATGTCCATGCAGACGCGCCGCTGGCGGGTGTCAATGCCGGTGACCAGCTCGGGCGCAGCCGGCACGAGCTGGCCGTCGGCCAGCTCGAAGAGCACGTTCTCCGTGGTGTCGTCGATGGCGGCAATGCGCCCCGCCACCTTGCATGTGCGGTTGTCGTAAAGGTCGAACCCCACCGTCTGCGCCCACGGCAGCCTCTCCTCGCCCCCGGCCTCCTGCAGGGGGAAGAACACCTCGCAGCCCGTCAGTCCGGCCGCCTGCTGCTGGGTGTCAATGTCGCAGAACTTGACGAGCGCCGTCTGCTCGCCCTTGAAGCGGTATTCCTCGATGAAGAACGGCACAAGGATGTGGTCGACCGAGAGGATGAGGCAGTCGCAGTCCGTGCGGTCGAACACGTCGTCGGTAAACAGGAACGACACCTCGCCTTTCACGCCGTGGGGCTTGCCCAGCCGCCCGATGCAGTAAACGTCTTGCGGAAGAATCATGGCCAGTCCACGCGTTTGATGTGCGCTCCCAGCGGCGCGAGCCGCTTCTCGATGTCCTCGTAGCCCCGGTCTATCTGCTCGATGTTGTCAATGCGGCTGTTGCCGCTGGCGCTCATGGCCGCTATCAGCAGGGCGATGCCGGCGCGGATGTCGGGGCTGGCCATGCGCCCGCCGCGAAGGCGGCGCCGGTGGTCGTGCCCCACCACCACGGCGCGGTGGGGGTCGCACAGGATAATCTGCGCGCCCATGTCAATCAGCTTGTCCACGAAGAACAGGCGGCTCTCGAACATCTTCTGGTGGAAGAGCACCGAGCCGCGGGCCTGGGTGGCCACCACGATGAGCACCGACAGCAGGTCGGGCGTGAGGCCCGGCCACGGCGCGTCGGACAGAGTCATGATGGTGCCGTCGATAAAGGAGTCGACCACATAGTGGTCCTGGTGGGGAATGACGAGGTCGTCGCCCTCGATGTCGATGTGAACGCCCAGGCGGCGGAACGAGTCGGGGATGATGCCGAGGTTGCGCACCGACACGTCCTTGATGCGGATGCCGTTGCCCACCATGGCCGCCATGCCGATGAACGAGCCCACCTCGATCATGTCGGGCAGTATGGTGTGGCTGGCGCCGTGCAGGCTGTCCACCCCCTCGATGGTGAGCAGGTTGCTGCCGATGCCGCCGATGCGCGCGCCCATGGCGTTGAGCAGGCGGCAGAGCTGCTGGATGTAAGGCTCGCAGGCCGCGTTGTAGATGGTGGTCCGCCCCTTGGCCAGCACGGCGGCCATGATGATGTTGGCCGTGCCGGTGACCGAGGCCTCGTCAAGCAGCATGTAGCAGCCGGTGAGCTGCGGCGCGCTGATCTCGTAGACGTTGCGCTCCTCGGCGTGGCTGAAGCTGGCTCCCAGCTGCTTGAACCCGAGGAAGTGGGTGTCCAGCCGCCGCCGCCCTATCTTGTCGCCGCCGGGCTTGGCCACGACAGCCTTGCCGTAGCGGGCCAGCAGCGGGCCGATCATGAGCACCGAGCCGCGCAGCGACGAGCATTTCCTGACGAACTCGTCACTCTCCAGGTAGTCAAGGTTCAGCTCGCCGGCGCAAAACGCGTAAGTGCCGCGCTCCAGCCGCTCCACCCTCACGCCGATGTCCTTGAGCAGCTGCATGAGGTTGTTCACGTCGCGGATGTCGGGAATGTTCCCGATGACAACCCGTCCGGGTGTGAGCAGGGTGGCGCATATCACTTCGAGCGCCTCGTTCTTGGCACCTTGCGGGGTGATGGTTCCGCTGAGCGGGTGACCGCCTTCGATGATGAATGAAGCCATAATGTGTGGTTATCGTCTGCGCTTGCGCTTGGTGGTTTCGGGTGCGCCGGGCTGGGGCAGCCGCTCGAACTTGAAACGGCTGAGGTCGAGCTGGATGGCGTCGTCGGTGAGCCGCGCCAGGTCGTCGGCCACGCGCTCGTTGTCGGGCGTTCCGTGGCCCCATGCGGCCAGGTCGCGCTTCATCTGGTTGGCCACCAGCCGGGCCAGCTCGTCGCGCTCGGGCCCCTTGGGCATGGTCTTCAGCCTGTCGGCGAGACTGCAGATGAGGCGGCCGTAGTGGCGCATGCGGATGCGCCCGCCGGCCTGGGGCAGGGGCATTGGCGCGGGCTTTTCGAGCAGGCGCTCCGCCGTGGACACGTCGGCCGGCCAGTCAATGTCAAGCGCCTTGTGGCTCATCAGGAAGAGGTGGTCCCAGAGGGTCTGCCTGAAACTGGCGCTGTCCGTGGTCATGGGCACCTTGGTGCCCATCATCCGCACGATGAAGCGGGCGCACTGAAGGCGCTCCTCCCTGGTGGGCAGGGTGACGGCCAAGTCCACCATGTTCTGTATCTCGCGGCCATACTCGGGCAAAACCAGTGGCTCGCGCTGGGTGTTATAGTCTAAACCTTTGATGTTCATAATGCTGAATAGCTTGTTTGTCGGGGGGCGCGGCCCCCGTCAGGGTATCAGTCTCTTGGGCGGCTTGGCCACAAAGTCTTTCAGATAGTAGGGCACGAAATAGGCCACATCCTCCGTCTGCCCGTCGCGCAGCCGCCTGTCGGCCACCGGGAACATCCACCTGGCCAGTGGCTCGACACCCTCGATGAGGCGGGCGTTGGGGTGGTTGATGGCGTCCATGCACTTGGCCGCGCCGTTGCCGAAGAAGTAGACGGGGTGCGCGTCAAGCAGGTCGCGGTAGGTGCCTTCGCCGGGCACGTCGGCCGAGGTGGGCCTCACCGTGTGCAGGGCGCGGTCGTACACGGTGGCGTAGACCTCCATGCGGCGCGCGTCAATCATCGGGCACAGCAGGGCGTCGTCCTCCAGTTCGTCGTGCCCGAGCAGCACGGGGACGCACAGCAGCTCGCCCGTGGGCACGCTGATGAGGCTGGCTCCGCAGCCGTAGCAGATGCCTTTGGCCATGGAAACGCCGATGCGGAGGCCCGTGTAGGAGCCGGGGCCGCTGCTGACGGCCACGGCCTCGAGCGGCAGGTCGCGGTTGCCGGTGTAGGCCATCGCCTCGTCAACGAACGCGCCAAGGCGCTCGGCGTGGTTGGGGCCGCTGTGGTCCTCCCTGTTAAAAAGGCACACGCCACCGTCGCTGACGGCTACCGAGCACACGCTGGTGCTCGTCTCTATATGTAAAATGCATGACATAGTCTGTCGGGGCATGGCGCAGTGTGCCTGTTGTCACACTGCACATCATTTTGCAAAAGTAAGCAAATTTCTGCAAAAAGGGCCGTTCCGCCCTGCCGAAACGGCCCTTTTTGCAGAAATTAACGGACAGCGCAGCCGTTCGCCACCCGCGTTGGACGGGCGCATGCAGCCGATGTGCGCAAGGGCTTGACACCCTTTTCCGCGCAAAAAATGCGCCATTCCATCGGATGCAGTCGTGGCCGGCGCCGCCCGGCTGACCGCTGCGGTCGTGGCGTAACGGCCAATAATGCAGGCCGAAAAGGGCACACTCTCATTTTTTTTGCGTACTTTTGCAAACGGAATGCAAATTGTCTAAACACAAAATACAACTGTCAAAACACATCGTTATTATGATTCAGTCGATGACGGGTTACGGCAAGGCTGTCGCAACCTACAAGGGTAAGAAAATCAACGTAGAGGTGAAGTCGCTCAACAGCAAGTCGCTTGACCTCTCGACACGCGTGGCCCCGATGTACAGGGAAAAGGAGATGGAAATCCGGCAGCTGATAGCCCGGACCGTGGAGCGTGGCAAGGTGGACTTCTCGCTCTGGGTGGAGAAAGAGGCCGGAGCCGATGCAGTGCCCCTGAACACGGCGCTGGTGGAGAACTACTACCGGCAGCTTGTGGCGCTGGCCCGCCACCTCGGCGTGGCCGAACCGCAGGACTGGCTCGCCACACTGGTGCGCATGCCCGACGTGACGGCCAGGACCGAGGCCGAGGAGCTTGACGCTGAAGAGTGGAAATGCGCGCAGAACGCCATCGGCGAGGCCCTCGGCAAGCTGGTGGACTTCCGCAACCAGGAGGGTGCGGCCCTGCAAAGGAAGTTCGAGGAGAAGCTTGACAACATCGAGCAGCTGCTCGCCCAGATAGAGCCTTTCGAAAAGCAGCGCGTCGAGAAAATACGCGCACGCATCGTGGAAGGGCTGAACTGCATCCCCGGCGTGGACTATGACAAGAACAGGCTCGAGCAGGAACTGATTTACTATATCGAGAAGCTGGACATCAGCGAGGAGAAGCAGCGGCTCGCCAACCACCTCCGCTATTTCCGCGAGACCATGGACGAAGGTCACGGACAGGGCAAGAAACTCGGTTTCATCGCCCAGGAGATGGGGCGCGAGATTAACACCACGGGGTCGAAGAGCAACCAGGCCGAGATGCAGAACATCGTGGTGAAGATGAAGGACGAGCTGGAACAAATCAAGGAGCAGGTGCTCAACGCACTCTGACAAAGGCGGCTGGCATGGCAAGACAAGGTGTTATCATTGTCGTCTCGGCCCCGTCGGGCACAGGGAAGAGCACGATTATCAACTGGCTGATGGGCCACGGGGAGCTGAACCTGGCCTTTTCCATCTCGTGTACCAGCCGGAAGCCGCGCGGTACGGAGCGCGACGGGGTGGAGTACTTCTTCGTGTCTCCCGAGGAGTTCCGCCGGCGCGCCGAGGCAGGCGAGTTTATCGAGTACGAGGAGGTGTACCGCGACCGCTTCTATGGCACGCTGAAAAGCCAGGTGGACACGATGCTGGCCGCCGGGCAGAACGTGGTGCTCGACATTGACGTGAAAGGGGCCGGAAACGTGAAGCGGGCCTATGGCGACCGCGCGCTCACGCTCTTTATCCTGCCGCCCTCCATCGAGACCCTGCGCCGGCGGCTCGAGGCCCGGGCCACCGACACCCCAGAGGTGATTGACCAGCGCATAGCCCGGGCGGAGTTCGAAATGACGTTCGCCCCGAAGTTTGACTGCGTGGTGGTGAACGACCGGCTGGAACAGGCCGAGGAGGAGGCGCTGCGCATTGTCAAGGCCTTTGTCGATGGAGCGCGGACAGCATAGGGAGATAGGCCTCTTCGGCGGCTCGTTCAACCCCGTCCACACCGGCCATGTGGCCCTGGCCAGGCAGCTGCTGGAGGCGGCCGGGCTGGACGAGGTGTGGTTCATGGTGTCGCCGCAGAACCCCCTGAAGCGGCAGACCGACCTGCTGGACGACAGCCTGCGGCTGGAAATGGTGCGGGAGGCGCTCAAGGGGGAGCCCCGGATGAAGGCCTGCGACGACGAGTTCGCGCTGCCGCGGCCGTCGTACACATGGAACACCCTGCAAGCGCTCGGCCAGCGTTACCCCCTGTGCCGTTTCACGCTGCTCGTTGGCGGCGACAACTGGGCCGCCTTCAGCCGCTGGTACCGTTACCGCGACATCCTTGACCATTACCGCGTGGCGGTCTATCCGCGGCCTGGCAGCGTCATCGGCGAGGCCGCGCTGCCGGCAAGCGTCATGCTGGTGAAGGCCCGCCTGATGGACATCTCCAGCACAGAGATAAGGCGGCGCATCGCAGCCGGACTGCCTGTCAGCGGATGGCTGGACCCCGGGGTGGAAAGGATTGTACGCGAGCGCAATCTTTACGCTTTTTCCCCCAAGGCGACTTGACAATCGGAGAAAAAGCAGTATATTTGTCGCCAAATTGTAAAGCGGATGAAACACCTTGACTTCCTCATGAAGTTGATGGGCTGCGTGCTCAAGCCTATCGGAAAGAATGCGGCCTTTTTCGTTTTCATGTACCTGCTGGGCTACACCTGCATCAAGGTGGGCACGCCCTACTACGCGCAGTTCGGCTTTGTCGAGCTGTTCATAGACCTCTACATGCTCTGCGTGGTGCTGGCACTCATCCCCTGGCGCGTGAGGCGGTGGGTGAGGGCCTTGCTCTATGTGCTGCTCTACACCACCTCGATAGTCGACATGTATTGCATCGTGAAGTTCAACGCCACGTTCTCGCCAACCATGCTGCTGCTGGTGGGCGAGACAACGGGGCGCGAGGCCGCTGAGTTCCTGGGGTCGTACGTGGGGTGGGACCTGCTGGGGAGCAACCTGGTGTGGCTGCTGCTCATCCTCCTTATACATATTATATACAGTGTGGCCATGGTGGTTGTGCGCGGCCGCCATTACACCCCGCGCATCCCCCGCCGCGCGCTGCTGCGGCTGCGGCTGGTGGCCCTGCCGCTGCTGGGAGCCGCCGTGCTCGTGCTGATCGAGCGCGGCGCGGGCGAGCCCCTGCAGAACAAGGTGGCGCTGGTGCGCATGATGTCCTACACGAACGTGGGCGACGTGGAGCGCGAGTTCAACCGCAAGGACGGCGTGAAGCTCTACCTGCCCATCTACCGCTTTGCCTACAGTTTCCTGGCCAACGAGCTGGCCGCCAGGCAGGTCGACCAGCTCATACGGAGCGCCAGGACGGCCAGGGTGGACAGCTGCGCGTTCACGACACCGAACATCGTGCTCATCATCGGCGAGAGTTACAACCGCCACCACTCACAGCTCTACGGGTACGACAAGCCGACAACGCCAAGGCAGGTGCGCCGCTCGAGGCGCGAGACGATGGCGGTGTTCACCGATGTGGTGGCACCGTTCAACCTCACGAGCTTTGTGTTCAAGAACATCTTCTCCCTGAATGTGCTGGGCGAAAAGGGCGACTGGTGCGACTACCCGCTCTTCCCGGAGCTGTTCCGCGCGGCCGGCTACCGCGTGACCTTTGTGACAAACCAGTTTAGGACGCGCACCACCGAGGCGGTCTACGACTTCAGCGGAGGCTTCTTCCTGAACCACCCCGAACTGAGCCGCGCCATGTTCGACGTGCGCAACGAGCGTACCCACCGCTTTGACCGCGGCGTGATTGACGACTATGACAGGCTGCTGGCCGACGGGCGGCTGTCGTTTGACGGCAAGGGCGACCACAACCTGGTGATCCTGCACCTCATGGGGCAGCACGTGAACTACCGCGACCGCTCGCCGCGCGACCGCAAGAAGTTCACCGCCGGCGACTACCGCATGGAGGGGTACAGCCAGAAGGAGAGGGCCGTGGTGGCCGACTATGACAACGCGACACTCTACAACGACTCTGTGGTTGACCAGCTCGTGAGGCGCTTCGAGGACAAGGAAGCCCTTGTGATCTACCTCTCAGACCACGGGGACGAGTGCTATGGCATGGGATGCCACAAGTTCGGGCGCACACACAGCGACAACTTCGGCTACAGGGTGGCCCACGAGGAGTTTGAAATCCCCTTCTGGGTGTGGTGCTCGCGCACTTTCGCGAAGCGTCATCCCGAGCTGGTGGAACAGCTGATGGCCGCGCGCGACCGGCCGTACATGACCGACTGCCTGCCGCACCTGCTGCTCTATCTGGGCGGAATAGCCACGCCACAGTACCGGGAACGCTACAACGTGCTGTCGCCCCATTATGACGTGGGGCGGCGAAGAATGCTAAAAAACAAGGTTGACTATGACGAACTCAGACGCAACTACGAAGCCGGCAGTGCCGGAGACGGCCCGGCAGACCGCGTGGCTCACTAAGGACAACTGCACAGCCCTGCGCGGACTGGCCATCCTGGCCATCGTGCTGCACAACTACTGCCACTGGCTGGGACCGGCTGTCAAGGAGAACGAATACACCTTCACGGCTGCCAAGGCGCAGGCAATGTGGCACGCGCTGGCCTGTCCCGACACGTGGCTGCCCGTAAACCTGGTGTCGTTCTTCGGCCACTACGGGGTGCCTGTATTCCTGTTTCTCAGCGGTTTCGGACTGGTGATGAAATACGAGAGGATGGACAGGCTGCCCGTGTGGCGCTTCATCCGCTACCACTATCTCAAGCTGTTCGGGATGATGGTGGTGGGCTTCGCTGTCTTCACCGCTGTCGACCTCATCACACCCGGCTCGTTCCACTATCATGCCGCCAACGTGCTGGCGCAGCTGGCCATGTGCATCAACCTGCTGCCCCACCCAGACCGCATCATCTGGCCCGGCCCCTACTGGTTCTTTGGCCTGATGATGCAGCTTTACATCGTTTACCGGCTGCTGTTCTTCCGTCGCCACTGGGGCTTTGTCGCCGGGGCGGTGGCTCTGTGCTGGATTGTGCAGGCTGTCCAGGAACCCGCCGGCGAGGCGCTGAACAGCCTGCGCTATAACTGTGTGGGCGGGATGCTGCCTTTTGGCGCAGGGGTGCTCCTCGGCCGCATGACCCGCAGCGGCCGCCTTGGCACTCTGGCCGGAATGGGCCGGTGGGCGTGGCTGGCCACGGCTGCGGCCTTCTCGGCGCTGGCCCTCCTGATGAGCATGCGTTACCAGCTGTGGCTCTGGACGCCCCTGGCGGTCATCGTGGCGAGCGTAGCCACGGTGAAGGCACTGCCTGGCGGGCGCGCCGGATGGCTGGTGTGGGTGGGACGCGTGTCAGCGGCCATGTTCGTGCTGCACCCGGCGCTGCGCAAGGTGTTCATCCCCCTGTCGCGCCGAGGCGATGTCTACGATGGCCTCGTGCTCTACATTGTGGGCACCCTCTGTCTGTCGTGGGTGCTGAAAATGGTTCTCGACAACGTGCAAAAGCCAAAGCTATGAGTGGGGGGAGACAGAGAAGAGGCTGGCGGCCATCGCCGGTGGAATGGGCACTTTTAAGCCGCTACCGCGGCGCCCTGATGGGACTGGCTATGATTTTCATCATGTTTTTCCATACCGGCGGGCTGCCCCGGGGCAGCTGGCTGTATGCCCTGAACCGCTGTGGCAATGTGGGCGTTGACATGTTTCTGTTTCTCAGCGGCGTGGGACTGTGGTTCTCGTTCTGTCACAACGACAGCCTGCGCCACTATTACGTGCGCCGCTACCTGCGCATCTACCCCGTGTGGCTGCTGGTGGCCGGCTGGTTTTACGTGTCCGACTATGTGTGCAACGGCGGCGGACAGAGCGGCAGCGTGGTCCGGCTGGTGGCCAACGTGGCGGTGAACTGGTGCTTCTGGCAGCGGGACGCCTGGGAGTTCTGGTTCATTCCGGCCATCATGATGATGTACACCTTCGCCCCTTTCTATATGCGGCTTGTCCGCAGGTGTCCCGACTGGCGCTGGCTCCCCCTGGTGGCCATGGTCTTCTGTGTGATGGTGCGCTATGTCGCGCCCATTCACCAGTATGTGTCGCACATTGAAATCTTCTGGAGCCGCATCCCCATCTTCCTGCTGGGTATCAATGCCGGGCGGCTTGTCATGGAGCGCCGCCAGACAGGCCCCTCTGCCGTGTGGCTCGTCCTGCTGCTCTTTGTGTGCTCCCTGGCCGTGTGCATGAACTTTGAGAACGGTCTGAGAGGCCGCTTCCCCCTGTTTCTCGAGCGCATGGTCTACATCCCGCTGTCGGTGTCTCTGATGCTGCTGGCCTGCAAGGTGTGCAGCCACATGCCCCGATGGATTCTGGCTTTTTTGGCCTTTGTGGGAAGTGTAAGCCTTGAAATATACCTGATTCACGCCAACTTCGTGCTGCCCTTGCTGCGCCCCTGGCAACTTGGCTTCTTGCCGACAGCCCTGCTGATGATGGCTGTCTCCGTGCCGGCGGCATGGCTGCTTCACAGGCTGGTGGCTGTCATTGTCCGTTATCTCATCCCCTCATCATGCACAACATCATCAAGCTGACCCGCCCCAAGCAGTGGGTCAAGAACACGTTCGTACTGCTGCCCGTCTTTTTCTCGGGCCGTCTCACCGACAGCCACAGCGTGTGCGCGTCATTGGTAGCCTTTGTCGCCTTCTGCCTTGCGGCCTCGTCAATCTACTGCTTCAACGACACGGTAGACGTCGAGGCCGACCGCCGCCACCCCGTGAAGTGCCACAGACCGGTGGCCTCGGGCGCAGTCACCGTGGTCCAGGCGCGGCTGCTCATGGTGGCGCTGGCTGTCCTGGCGGCGCTGGCGCTCGCCCTGCTCGACGGCACCGGCCCGGCAGCCCTGGCCATCGGGGCCTATTATGTGCTGAACCTGGCCTATTGCGCCAAGCTGAAGAACTATGCCATCATTGACGTTTGCGTCATTGCCTTCGGCTTTGTGCTGCGCATCCTTGCCGGAGGGCTGGCCGCCGGCGTCGAGGTGAGCCGGTGGCTGGTGCTCATGACGTTTCTGCTCACCCTGTTCCTCTCGCTGGCCAAGCGCCGCGACGACGTGGTTCGCATGAACGCCACCGGCGAGGCTCCGCGCCGCAACACCGGCCGCTACAACCTGGTGTTCATCAACCAGGCCATCACCATCACCGCCTCCGTCACGCTGGTCTGCTATATCATGTACACCATCAGCCCCGAGGTGGTGGCCGCCTTTGGCACCGACTACCTCTACCTCACCACCATCTTCGTGGTGACCGGGCTGCTGCGCTACATCCAGATCGCCGTGGTCGACGAGCGGAGCGGCGACCCCACCAAGGTAATCTGGACCGACCGCTTCACCCAGCTGGTCGTGCTGGGATGGGGCCTCACTTTCCTTTTGCTCATCTACCGGGCCGACGCGCCGTGCTGAACTTGTGAGGGCGCGCGCCCCTTCGTGTCTTTTCTGTATCCCCCGCTGCCAACCTTACTGATATGAACAACTCCTCCGCCATCTTTGCCTTTGACTTCGACGGCACGCTGACCACCTGCGACACCCTGCCGGCCTTTATCCGCCATGTCTGCGGAACGCGCCGCCTGCTGTGCGGCATTGCCCTTTACAGTCCTGTGCTGGTGCTGATGAAGCTGCGCCTTTACCCTAACTGGAAGGCCAAGCAGCGCATTTTCGCCCATTTCTTCGGTGGAATGGCCGAACGGGAGTTCGACGGCCATTGTGCCGACTTTGCCCGCGCGCACCGCCACCTGCTGCGGCCCGGGGGCGTGGACACCTTGCAGCGCGCACTCGGACAGGGCGCTCGTGTGGCTGTTGTCTCTGCCAGTGTCGACCGCTGGGTGCGCCCCTTTTTCGGCTTGCCGGCCGGTCCGGAAGGCGCGGCGGAGCGCGCTGCTGAGGCAGAGGCCCCCCTTGTGGTGATAGGAACGCAGGTCGAGGTGGCCGGCGGGCGGCTAACCGGGCGTTTTCTCACCCCAAACTGCTATGGCCCGGAGAAGGTGCGGCGGCTGCGAGCGGCTTTCCCCGACTTGCCCTCCCGCCGCCTCGTGGCTTTCGGTGACAGCCGTGGCGACCGCGAACTGCTTCAGATAGCTGCCGAAGCCCATTACAAGCCTTTTCGCCAATTATCAGTTTGGCCGTTTGGAGGATTGCTGCCGATTCGCTATCTTTGCAAGAAATAAGTTGCACTCGCCAATGAATGGGCAGCCCCATGTTGTGCCCGTCTGCATAATTCTTCTTCATGTTTATGGTACGTGTGTTTCATCTCATCTCCCATTTTGACATGGGCGGCGCCGAGCGGGTGGCTGCCAACATTGCCCTGTCTGCCACCCCGGGCTTTGAATATCATGTGGTCGAGGTGGTGAGAGGCGGCTCGCCCTTTACCCGGACGTTTCTCGGTGAAATGCGGGAAAATGGCGTTGTGTGTCACCGGTCGCTGATTCCCGACATCCGCTTCCACTTCTTGGTGGAGCGGCTGGCCGCCCTGCTCTTTCCCCTGCGCTTCCTCTACATCTGTCTCCGCTGGCACCCCGATGTGGTCCACTGTCACACGGAGTTGCCCGACATGGCCCTTGTCGCTGCCGCCAAAGTCTTCCCTTGGCTAACGAGGCGTGTGGGCGTGGTGCGCACCATCCATAACACCCGGCTGTGGACAGGCATGAAGGGCTTTGGCCGCGTGGCCGAGCGGTTCTTTATCCGCCAGGGAGCCAACGTGGCCATCTCCGGTTCAACACAGCAATGCTATGCCGATGAGTATGGCGAGCGGCCGCCTGTCATATACAATGGTGTGCAGGAGGTGAGCCAGGTGCGCTATCCCCATCTGGCCGTGGGGAAGGTCAATGTGCTTTTTGCCGGACGCTTTGAGGTGCAGAAAGGCGTCTCCACCTTGGCCGAGATTGTCAGCCGGCTGGCCGGTGACGGCCGCTATCATTTCCATGTCATAGGTGACGGGAGCCTGAAACCCCTGGTTGAGCAGCGCCTCTCTCCGCTGCCGAATGTCAGTGTCGGCCCCCCTGTGTTTGGCTTGTCCTCCTTTCTCGCCTCGTTCGACTATGTGCTGATGCCCTCGGAGTTTGAGGGGCTGAGCATCCTGTCTGTCGAGGCGTCCATGGCTGGTGCCCCAATGATCATCAACAACTGTCCCGGGCTGCGGGACACGCTGCCCGAAGACTGGCCCTTGAAGGTCGGGAACAATGATGTCGACGCCTATCTGAGGCTCTTTAAAACAGTGATTCCATCGGCAGACCGTGACCGTCTCGGAGCCCGTGCCCGCCGGTTTGCCCTGGCGCGTTTCTCCATGAGAGCGATGCAGCTCCACTACGAGCGGCGCTATGAGACGGTGGCGGGCGGTGTGCGACCATCCGCGCCAGCCCGCTAAGGTGGCGCCATGCACGGATGGCAATGGTGAGCCGGTGGCTCTGTCAACCCCCTAAGAAAGATGAAAAAGGTAATCAAGCAATTCTTCAAGACATTCAAGGTGAGGCGCGAGGAGGTGGCCCCGTCACTCGTTGCGCTGGTGATGTTTGTCACCCTCAATGCGCTCGTGGTCTCCAAATATTTCAGACAGTTCAGCCAGATAGGCCCCAAGGAGACCAAATACTTTTACAGCCTGTTCGAAGTGTCGGGCTTCGACCCCATCACATACAGCGTGCTCACCAACTGGTGGACCACTTACAACGTGTTCAGGCACCCGCTGCTTCCCTTTTTCGAATACCCTTTCTATTGGCTCAACCAGTGGCTCGCCGCGCTCACCGGCATGAACCTTGTCCAGGTTGTGGTGGCCCTTGTGCTGGTGGCGGCGGCCTTTTACAGCTTTATCTTTGTCTACCGCATCGTGAGAGAGCTCGTCGGACTGGGCCGCCTTGACGCCACGCTGCTTGCGTTCACCACGTTCTCGATGGCCTATGTGCTCATCTCCTTCGGCGTTCCCGACCATTTCGGCCTCTCCATGATGCTGTTGCTCATGGCCCTTTACATCAGCGGAAAGTGCATGCGGCGCGGTTGCCGGCTGAAGGTGTGGCAGACCTGGGCGCTCTTTGTCTTCACCGCCGGCACCACACTGAGCAACGGAGTCAAGATTTTCATTGACGCGCTGTTTGTCAACGGGCGCGCTTTCTTCCGCGTAAGGTATCTGCTGGCCGCCGTCATCCTGCCCGCTCTCCTTGTCTGGATGTTCGCCAGGTGGGAGTATGCCACGTATGTGGAGCCCAATGAGTATGCCAAGAAGCAGGAGCTGGTGCGCAAGGGCGAGGAGGAACGGCAGAAGCTGCTGGCCCTGTTCAGGGACACCACGCATATCAAGGACAGCGCGGCGGTGATGAAGGTGTTTAACAGGCAGATGCAGCGGCTCAAGCACCGGCGCTGGCTGGACAACCAGAGGCAGCCGTGGATGCAGCACAAGGGCAAGCCCATGGGCAAGGGGGAGTTTGAGCAGTGGACAGACATCAGCACGTCCAGGTGGCCGTCGGCGGTCGAAAACATCTTCGGCGAGTCTGTGCAGCTGCACGAGGACTGGCTGCTGGGGGACACGCTGCGCGGCCGCCCGGTCATTGTGCGTTACCGTTCCTGGCCGCCCTATGTGGCCGAGGGACTGCTGGTGGCCCTCTTTGTGGCAGGTGTGTGGAGCGGCCGGCGCTCGCGCTTCTTCTGGATGTGCCTTTCGGGCGTGCTCTTCGACGCCTTTATCCACGTGGTTCTGGGCTTCGGGCTGAACGAAGCCTATATCATGTCCGCCCACTGGGCCTTTGTCATTCCCATAGCCCTGGCCTACCTGCTCAGGCAGGGCGGTCGCTTCAGACCGCTGCTGCGCGCCCTTGTCCTGCTGCTCACAGCCTGGCTCTACGCCTGGAACTGGCTGCTGCTGGCCGGCTACCTTGCGGCTTGACCGGCGGGCACGTCCGGACCTACCTTCCGCGGGCTGGCGAGGCGGTGATGCCCAGCCTTTTTCTCACCATCCATTTGCGCAGCCTGACCGCCCCCCATGCCAGCCATGGCGGCAGCATGACGGCTATCCTGTCGGCCAGGGGAATCCTTGGCGACAGCCGCTTGCGCACCTTCCTGTAATAGGCGCCCAGCACGCCAAATTGCCCTTCGCACACAAATTCCTCGTACATCTTTATCTGCCGCAGCGTGAACAGGTCGCCGTAGCGG
The DNA here is from genome assembly GCA_937895845.1 of uncultured Prevotella sp. Lineage (GTDB taxonomy): Bacteria > Bacteroidota > Bacteroidia > Bacteroidales > Bacteroidaceae > Prevotella. Next base: position 43,217 of record CALBLK010000023.1, read on the forward strand.
TCCCATTCGGGGGCCAGGGCCGCGGTGAGCGCACTGTCGTAGGCTTTCTGCTCCTCAATGTTCAGCCGCCGGCTGTTGGGAAGCCCGTCCGTGTAAATGTACACGCTGTCGGGGATGAAGTACACCCTGGGTTGCTTCAGCAGGCAGAGCAGCTGCATCAGGCTGTCCTCGCCCGCCCGGATGACGCGCGGCGCGGTGAGACAGTTCTCCAGCAGCTGCCGGCGGAAGATGACCCCCCACAGGATGCAGAACCGGTGGCAGCATCCCAGCAGCTGTCCAATCATCCACTCCGTGTCGGCCCAGCCGGTGATGCCTGTGGCGATGTGCTGTCCGCGCTGGTTGTCGTAGGTGGCCACCACCTCGTCGGCCCCTGTACGCTCAATGGCGCCGAGCAGCGTGCTGAGGCCCCGGGGGGCCATGCGGTCGTCGGCGTCCACAAACACGATATATTCGCCCCTTGCCTGTTCCACCCCCGTGCGCCGGGCCGCTGTCACGCCGCCGTTGGCCGTGTGAACCACTCGGAGCCGGCTTTCCGCCGCCGCCCTCTCGTCGCAGATGGCGCCCGAGCTGTCCGTGCTGCCGTCGTCGACAGCCACCACCTCAAAGCTGTCGCAGTCCTGTGAGAGCAGACTGTCCAGGCAGTCCTCGATGTAGTCTGCCTTGTTGTAAACGGGGATGATGACCGATAGTTTCATGCTTGTCTGGGCCGTGTTCATGCTTTTTATATCAAATAATTTTGAGCGCCTGTTTGCATTTCCGGGCTTTTCCGGTGCCGCCTCACGCCCGTCTGCGCCTCTTGTCCCTTACAAACCGCAGGCACTCGTCGAGTATCTGTGCGTGGGCCATCCGCAGGGTGGCGGTGTAGAGTGTTGCGGCCAGTGCGATGCGGGCCAGCAGCAGCAGCGGCGCGGTTTCAATCCAGAGCGTGGCAAAGTGGCAGACCGCCATCACGCCCGCGGCAGCCAGCAGGAACGGCAGCAGGTCGCGCGCCACGTCGGCCAGGCGCAGTCCGGTGAGCCTGTGTGCCGCCGCTTGCCATGTCGCGAGCCATGCGATGTTGAGCGCCGTGTAGGCTGCCACCATCAGGGTGACCCCCATGTGGCTGATAATCACGATGACACCAATCTGGAGCACTATCTGTGCGATGTTGAGCCACATGTTGATGTCCGACCGTCCGTGGCTGATCACCAGGTTCTGGTAGAGGGTGTAGAAAGGCATGAAGGCCCCGCCGATGCACAGTATCTGCAGCATCGGGGCGGCGTCAAGCCATTTGCTGCCTATGGTGGTGAGCAGGAACTCGCGGCTCACCAGCGACAGTCCCAGCAGGGCGGGAAAGGAGAGGAAGGCTGTGAAGCGCATCATCTTGCGGAAGACGCGCCGCTCGCGCACCCTGTCGCTGCGTATCTCCACCAGCACGGGCTGCGCCACCTGCATCACGGTGGTGCTGATGAGCGCGTGTGCCAGCGTGTTCCACTTGTTCGCCTGGAAGAAGTTGCCCGTTGTGCGCATGCCCAGCAGGTTGCCGAAGATGACGGTCAGGATGTTGTTGCTCACCGAGGTGACGACCATTGTCACCAGAATCTTCATGCTGAACCCGAAGGTCTGGCGTATGGGCGTGAAGTCGAAGCTGAGCGTGGGCCGCCACCTGACGAAGCAAAACCGGCCGGCCACCAGCATGGCGCTGTTCACCACCTGCTGGGCGGCAATGCTCCAGTAGGTCATGCCGGCCAGGGCCATGGCTACCGATGTGACGCCCGACACCGTGAGCGCGGCCGCCGAGACGATGGCCATCTCGCGCTGCATCATGTTCTTGGTCATGTAGGCATTCACTGAAATGCCGAAGGAGGAGATGAAGAAGGAGAGGAAGACCACCCGCGACAGGCTGGTCAGCTCTTCCCGGTGGAAGAAGTCGGCAATGAGCGGTGCCGAGAGGAACAGCAGGATGTAGAGTGCGGCGCTGGTGAGCACATTGAACCAGAACACTGCATTGTAGTCGCGGTGCTGCGGGCGCTTCATGTTGACCACCGCGGTGGAGAACCCGCTCGACTGTAGGTTGCCCGCTATCAGCGAGAAGATGCTCAGCACGCCCACCAGTCCGTAGTCGGCCGGTGACAGCAGCCGTCCAAGGCAGATGCCGAAGACGAGGTTGAACAGTTGGGTGGTCCCGCTGTTCAGCCCCCCCCACATCAGTCCCCTCGCCGTCTTCTCCTTGAGTGTCTCTGCCATGAATGTCCCTTTTGTACTGCAAAAATACGTATTATCGCGTACAGTTCAAAATAATTGTTGTACTTTTGTCATTCGGACAAGGGCTCTTTGCCCCTCAGCCAGCGACATTTCATCATTCATACCGGGACACAGCAATGCGACAGATTACCGACATCACCGAGCTGCGCAGCCTGCAGATGGGCATCCTTGACGATGTACACCGCTTCTGCATGGCGCACGGGCTGCGCTATTTTCTCTCCAGCGGGACGCTTATCGGAGCCGTGCGCCACGGGGGCTATATCCCCTGGGACGACGACATCGACATCTATATGCCACGTGCCGACTACGAGCGGTTCCTCGGCAGCTACACCGATGGCAGCGGGCGCTACCGGGTTATCGACCCCGGGCGCGAGCCGCATTATTATTACACCTTTGCCAAGGTGGTTGACAGGCGAACGCGAATGGTCGAGAAAGAGACCCGGGGCTATGTCATAGGCGTCTACATTGACGTGTTCCCGGTAGACTATGTTACCGACAGCCTGCGGTGGCGGCGGCGGGTGTTCCGCCTGAAGAAGCTGCTCTACAAGATTCGCCGCTGCAAGATTTCCTGCGACAACCCCCTGGGCTCGCAGCTCGCCTACTGGTGCTACCGCCACCTGCCGCTCACCGTTGGCATGGTGAACCGCTGCATCCGCGCCCTTGTCGTGTGCAGGCGGCCCACGCAGACGGTGTGCAACATGACCGAGGCCGGACCGAAGGTGAAGGGATGCTTCCCCGCTGCAGACATCGCGCAGACGGCAGACATCACCTTTGAGGGCCGTACTTACAAAACCATGTCGGGCTATCGCGACTATCTGGAGCGCACCTATGGCGACTATATGACACTGCCGCCCGAGAGCGAGCGTGTCACCCACAAGTTCGAGGCCTACTGGCTGTAGGTCTGGCCGGCCTCTTCAAGCATCCTTGTCCCCCAGCCATAGACGCGGTCAATGTGCGGCGCGTCTATGCCGTGGGCGTGTGCCAGGCGGTGGATGATGGCCAGTCCGTAGGGGAAATCCTCTGTGAAATAACGGCTGCTGAAGTCGGGGACAAATGCGTCTCCGACTTTTTTCATGGGCGACAGGATGCCCTTGAAGGCGGCAATCGAGCGGAGTTTGCGCGTCAGCGAGGCCGCGTCTGTACTTTCATAGTAGTCAAGCACTGTCGGAACGGAACCCGGTGTGACGTGCAGCGCCCCGAGCAGCTGCATGAACTCGCTGTCCATGGCCACCAGCAGGGCCGAGGCCTCGTCAGTCCAGTCGCTGTAAAACTGTGGCACCTCGGCATAGACGGTTCCCGGCTGCCAGCGCCACCACATGCTGTAAAGCCGCGCGGTGTGCAGCAGGGGGTTGCTGTTGGTGAGGCTGGCCTCGTAGTAGCTGTCCAAAAGGTGTACGGGAGTGTCGAACATCCGGCTGACTTCCCCGGCCAGCGCTTGCGACTGTCTGCCGTTGCAGTGGGCGGTGGCCATGCTCAGCGAGGGCTTGTAGCCCAGCAGGTGCGCCCTGGACCCGTAGGACTCCGTGCGTGCGATGAACGGCACGCGCTGGAAGCCGAACAGCGGGGTGGCGCTGTCCAGCGCCTTCATGGCCTCGAAAAAGAAGCCTGTGCTGCTGACAATGCTGCCCACGGGCACCCCCGGCGCCAGGTGGGGGCGTATGTCGCGCAGCGCCTGTCCGATGGCGAAGCCGGGCAGGCAGAGCAGGCACATGTCGGATTGCGGCACCACCTCGGCGGCCTTCTGCGCGATGCGGGCCAGCCGTCCCTCCAGTGTGCGTCCCTCGGGCGTGGTCACTTCGATGGTCTGCTGCCAGCGCCCGGGGTGCCCTGTCAGCAGGTTTACCTCCATGTTGTGCCTGGCGGACAGGTAGCCGGCCACCACATGGCCGAGGTTGCCGCCGCCGCAGATGCAGATGCTTTTCATTCGTCCAGTGCTCTGAGCGCCGCTATCAGCCGGTCGTTGTCCTCCTCGCCGCGCACCGACAGGCGGATGTAGTTCTGTCCCTTGAGGCCGTTCTTGGTGTCGCAGTCCTTGGCCATGATGTTAAAGCGTTCCAGCAGCAGCCTGGTCAGCTCGCCCGAGGTGTAGTCCCTGGTCACCTGGCAGCAGAAGAAGTTGGCCTGCGTGGGCAGCACGCGCAGGTAGGGGATGGTGCGCAGCAGCGCCCCGAAGCGGTCGCGCTCGGCGGTGAAGCGGTGGCAGGCCTGGCGGTAGTCGCTCTCGTACTTGCCGAATATCTGCATGTAGAACTCGGCGAACGAGTTGATGTTCCAGATGCTCACATCCTTCTTGACGTGGCTGATGAGCGCCGTGTCGGCCGAGGCCAGCACGCCCAGCCGCAGTCCGGGCACGCCATACGACTTGGAGATGCTCTTCACCACGGCCAGCCCCTTGTAGCGTTCCAGCAGGCTGTTGTGCAGCAGGCTGTTGTGCTCGAAGCCGTCGCTGAAGTCAACGAACGACTCGTCAACCACGAGGCGCACGCCCCTGCGGTGGCTCCACTCGGCCAGCTTCAGCAGTCCCTCCACGGGGATGAAGTTGCCCGAGGGGTTGTCGGGGTTGATGACCAGCAGCGTGTCCACCGGGTGCCTGTCGTAGAAGCCGATGAGGTCGTCGGCCGTATAGGCCAGCGTGCCGGGCTGTGGCGTGTAGGCCACAATCTGTTCCGGGCTGAGCCGGTGCGGGTACTCCTCGAATGTGGGGTACACCACGCCTGTGCGCCCCTCGGTCAGCTCCATCATGCTCTTGATCAGTTCGGCGGCGCCGTTGCCCGCCGCCACATATTCCTGGCGGATGCCGAAGTACTTCCCGGCCAGCAGCGCGTTGACATACATCCCCGAGGGGTACTCTGTCAGCAGCGTGTCAAAGTTGGCCCGCAGCTCGTCTTTCATCCGCTGCGTGGGGAAGTAGGGGTTCACCAGGTAGCAGTAGTCCAGCATCTTCGGGAAGCGCCAGTGCCCGCCGTAGCGGTAGTTGAACCGCCTGAGCATCTCGTCGCCCTCGGCGAAGATGGTCTCGGCGATGTCAAGGTCCTGGATGTCGTCAATCTCGTACCACTTCTCGTCACCCACGGGCAGCGCCTTCAGCTCGGCGTTGTCCAGCAGGGTGATGACCCTCAGCACCTGCTCGTAGTATTCGTTGTTGCCCAGTGCGGCGCAGTAGGCGTCGAGAAAGGGCACGTACTTGTGCTGGGAGAACTCGCGCGAGAACTTGTAGATGTTCACCGTCTTGTAATACTGGTCGACATCGGCGTAGCTGAACGCCTTTTTCGGCACGAAGTTCACGATGTTTCCCTCGCTGTCCATGCGCACCATGGTGCCGTCCATCCATGTCTCATACTTCGCCACCAGCGCCAGGTTGGGGTAGGGGTTGCCGAGAATCATCGGGAACAGGCGGTCGCTGAAGATGAGGTCGCTCTCGATGAGCAGTGTGTCGTCCTCGGTCATCTGCCGTTTCACCAGCGACAGCGAGTAGATGTTGTTTGTCTTGTCGTAGACGGGGTTCTCGGCATACTCGATTCTGAGCCGCCCTTCGTAGCGTTTCCCGATGTGCTCGCGCAGCTCCTTGCCCTTGTAGCCCACGACGATAATCACGCGGCTGAGGTCGAGGGTGGCCAGCTGTCCCAGCAGCCGGTCTATCAGCCGCACGCCGTTGACGGGCACCATGCACTTGGTGTTGTCGCGTGTCAGTTCGCCCAGTCGGCGGCCCATACCGGCCGCCAGGATGATTGCCTGCATTTCTCTTTCGGATATTGGTTGGTGTTCAGGTTGGCTTGTCGCCGGTCTGCCCTGCGGCGCGGTGCTGTCACCCCACCTGGCTGCCCGGCTTGACGTCTTTTGTCGTGGTCACCACGCTCAGGCTTCCGTCGCTGTCCACGGCCGACAGGATCATGCCCTGGCTCTCGGCGCCCATCATCTTGCGCGGCTTGAAGTTGGCCACAAAGAGGATGCGCCTGCCCACCAGGGCCGCCGGGTCGCCGTAGAAGGCGGCTATGCCGCTGAGGATGGTGCGGTCGGCGCCCGAGCCGTCGTCCACGGTGAAGCGCAGCAGCTTCTTCGACTTCTCCACCTTCTGGCAGTCCTTGACCAGGCCCACGCGGATGTCGAGCTTCTCGAAGTCCTCGAACGCCACCGTCTCCTTCACGGGCGCCGGCTTGTGTGCGGCCGCCTCGTTGGCCTTCTTGGTGGCTTCGAGCTTGTCAAGCTGCTTCTGTATGGTCTTGTCGTCAATCTTGTCGAACAGCAGTTCCGGCTTGGCCAGCCGGTGGCCGGCCTCCAGCAGGTCGGTGCTGCCCAGCCGGTCCCACTCGAAGTGCTCCGCGTTGAGCAGCCGCAGCAGCCTGGCGCTGCTGAAGGGCAGGAACGGCTCGAACGCGATGGCGAGGTTGGCCACCAGCTGGAGCGAGATGTACAGCACGGTCTCCACGCGCCCCGGGTCGGTCTTCCACACCTTCCACGGCTCGTTGTCCGCGATATACTTGTTGCCTATCCGCGCCAGGTTCATCGCCTCCTTCTGCGCGTCGCGGAACTTGAACGTGTCGAGCAGTCGCTCCATGTCGCGCTTCACGTCCTTGAACTCGCCGAGCGTCTGCCTGTCGCCCTCGGTCAGCTCGCCGCAGGCGGGCACCACGCCGTCCCAGTATTTCGTGGTGAGCTGCAGCGCGCGGTTCACGAAGTTGCCGTACACGGCCACCAGCTCGTTGTTGTTGCGGTCCTGGAAGTCCTTCCAGGTAAAGTTGTTGTCCTTGGTCTCCGGGGCGTTGGCGGTCAGCACGTAGCGCAGCACGTCCTGCTTGCCCGGCATGTCCGCCAGGTACTCGTGCAGCCACACGGCCCAGTTGCGCGAGGTCGAGATCTTGTCGTTCTCCAGGTTCAGGAACTCGTTGGCCGGCACGTTGTCGGGCAGGATGTAGCCGCCGTGGGCCTTGAGCATGGTGGGGAACACGATGCAGTGGAACACGATGTTGTCCTTGCCGATGAAGTGTATGAGGCGTGTCTCGGGGTCCTGCCACCATTTCTGCCATGTGCCCCACTTCCCGGGCTGGGCGTCACACAGCTCCTTGGTGTTCGAGATGTAGCCGATGGGCGCGTCGAACCACACGTAGAGCACCTTTCCCTCCGCCCCTTTCACCGGCACGGGGATGCCCCAGTCGAGGTCGCGCGTCATGGCGCGCGGCTGCAGGTCCATGTCCAGCCAGCTCTTGCACTGCCCGTACACGTTGGGCCGCCACTCCCTGTGGTCTTTCAGTATCCACTCCTCGAGCCACTGCTGGTAGTCGTTCAGGGGCAGGTACCAGTTCTTGGTCTCGCGCAGCACCGGCTTCGAGCCGCTGATGGTCGAGCGCGGGTTCAGCAGCTCGGTGGGCGACAGGTCGCGCCCGCATTTCTCGCACTGGTCGCCGTAGGCGTCGGGGTTGCCGCAGTGCGGGCATGTGCCCATCACGTAGCGGTCGGCCAGGAACTGCCTGGCCTCCTCGTCATAGAGCTGCATGCTCGTCTTCTCCAGCAGCTTGCCGTCGTCATAGAGCTTTCTGAAGAAGTCTGAGGCGAACTTGTGGTGCGTGGCGCTTGTCGTGCGGCTGTAGATGTCGAACGAGATGCCGAACTCCTCGAACGACTTCTTGATCATCGTGTGGTAGCGGTCAACGATGTCCTGCGGTGTCACGCCCTCTTTCTTGGCGCGGATGGTGATGGGCACGCCGTGCTCGTCGCTGCCGCCGATGAACACCACCTCCTGCTTCTTCAGCCTGAGGTAGCGCACGTAGATGTCGGCCGGCACGTACACGCCGGCAAGGTGGCCTATATGCACGCCGCCGTTGGCATAGGGCAGTGCCGCTGTCACGGTGGTGCGCTTGAAGTGCTTTTCTTCCATGTTCTGTTCGGGGTTATATACCTTATTATATGTAATGTGTTTGCAAAGTTACTGCAAAAGCGAGACATTTCAAAATAAATGCAAGTCAAAAGCGGGCGTTTCGCCGCCTGCTCCGCCGCCTGCCGTGCGTCGCGCCTGCCGCGGGCGCGGCCTTTTCCTGCGTGCCTTGCGGGCGGGTGGGTCAGAATGTGCTTGCCGCGCTTCCCCTCTCCGCCCAGTCGCCGCGGTCCAGCTGCCGGTAGCCTATGGCCTCGGCGATGTGGTCGGACAGCACGGGTCTGCTGCCCTCCAGGTCGGCGATGGTGCGGGCCACCTTGAGTATGCGGCTGTAGGCGCGTGCCGAGAGCGACAGCCGCTCCATGGCCATGCGCAGCATCTCGAGCGACTGGCTGTCGGGGCTGGCGTAGCGGTTAATCATGCGCTCCGTCATCTGTGCGTTGCAGTGCACGCCCGGCTGTTCCCTGAAGCGTTCCTCCTGCACCTTGCGCGCCGCGATGACGCGCTCGCGGATGGCTGCGCTCGGCTCGCCCGGTCCGGCCTGCGAGATGTCCCTGAAGGGGATGGGCGCGATTTCGCACTGGATGTCGATGCGGTCGAGCAGCGGCCCGCTGATTTTGTTCATGTAGCGCTGTATCTGTCCCGGCGTGCACACGCAGTTGTGCGTGGGGTCTCCGTAGTAGCCGCAGGGGCAGGGGTTCATCGAGGCGACAAACATGAACGAGCAGGGGTATTCGATGGTGTACTTGGCCCGGCTGATGGTAATCTTGCGGTCTTCCAGGGGCTGGCGCATCACCTCCAGCACCGAGCGGTTGAACTCGGGCAGCTCGTCGCAGAAGAGCACCCCGTTGTGGGCCAGCGAGATCTCCCCCGGCTGCGGGCTGTTGCCGCCGCCGACGAGCGCCACCGGCGATATGGTGTGGTGGGGTGCGCGGAAGGGCCGCTGCGTGATGAGCGAGGTGTCGCGGCTCAGCTTTCCCGCCACGCTGTGAATCTGCGTTGTCTCCAGGCTCTCGGCCAGCGACAGCGGCGGCAGGATGGAGGGCAGGCGCTTGGCCATCATCGACTTGCCGCTGCCCGGCGGCCCTATCATCATCAGGTTGTGCCCGCCGGCTGCGGCCACCTCGAGCGCGCGCTTCACGTTCTCCTGTCCGCGCACGTCGGCGAAGTCAAGGTCGAAGTGCGCCTGCTGCCCGTAGAACTCGCGGCGCGTGTCGGTCACCACCGGCTTGTATGCCGTGTCGCCGTTGAACAGGCGCACCACGTCCATCAGCGTCTCCATGCCGTAGACGTCGATGTTGTTCACCACGGCCGCCTCGCGGATGTTCTGCATGGGCACTACCAGGCCTTTGAACTTCTCCGCCCGGGCCTTGATGGCTATGGGCAGCGCCCCGCGCACGGGCAGCAGCCTTCCGTCCAGTCCCAGCTCGCCAATCATCATGAACCTGCCAGGCCCGTCGGCGTTCACCTTGCCGTTGGCGGCCAGCAGGGCGATGGCCAGCGGCAGGTCGTAGCCGCTCCCCTCCTTGCGGATGTCCGCCGGGGCCATGTTCACGGTGATGTCGGCCGCCGGCATCTTGAACCCGTTGTTGGCCAGTGCGGCCCAGATGCGGTCGCGGCTCTCGCGCACGGCTGTGTCGGCCAGTCCTGTCAGGTGGAACATGATGCCCCTCGTGATGCTCACCTCGATGGTCACGGTGGTGGCTTCAAGTCCGGTCACTGCGGCGCAGTATGTCTTCACAAGCATAGTGTCGGTGGTTTAAGGTTTCTCAGGTCAGTCCGGGGCTTTCTTCCTTCCCTTCATCTTGCAGCCTTTTCCTGCTGCAGCATTTCCCTGATGCGGTCTTCCAGCGCCTGTGGCTGCAGGTCGCGCGCCACGATGCGCCCCCTGCTGTCGGTCACGATGTTGGCGCTCGCCGTCTGCAGCCCGAGCCTGAGCGCCGTGGGCGATTCCCACATCTTTCCGTCGCAGATGTTGGGCCATCTCACCGAGTCCCTTTCCGTGAAGCGCCGGCAGTCCTCGGGCCTGGCGTCCAGGCACACGCTCACCAGGGCCAGCCGGCTGCCGTATTCCCTTTTGAGCCGGCTCAGCCGCCGCTGTATGTTCTGGCTGCTGTAGTTCCACGAGGCCCATGCGCTCACCACGCCCACCTTGCCCCTGAGCGTGCTGCTGCCCGCTGCCTTGCCTTCGGTGTCGCGTGCGGTGAATGCCGGCAGGGTGTTGCCTGTGCCCGTGCGGCTCAGCTGTCTGAGCGCCCTGTCCAGCCACCTGGCCGCATAGTTGCTGCCGCCGGCCTTCGCCACGAGTGCCGTGAGCCGCTGTGCGTGCGCGTAGTCGGGGTGGGGCTGCTTGAGCACATAGCGTTCGATGGCATACATGGCCGCGGGCGACGCCGGGTGCTCCTTGACCAGGCGGTCAACGGCCTTGAGCGTCTCCGGCGGTGTCAGGTCGTTGGTGGCCAGCCTGAAGGCGGTCATCAGCTCGTTGTCGTCGGTGCCCGTGATTTCCATCGCCTTGAGGTGCGAGGCGTCGCCCCTCACCTTCACGGTGGCTCCCGGCTCGGCAAACACCGGCTGCACGGAGAAGTTGGGGAAGATGATGACCAGTGTGGCCGGCTGGCGGATGTCCTTGGTGTAGGCAAAGCGGCCGCCGCTCACCTTGATGGTGTCCGGGCCGGCGTTGTCAGCGCTGTTGCTGTAGATATAGAACTCACCCTGGTTCAGGTTCCTGAACCGGCCCTCGAGCCGGAACTTTCCGCTCTTCGAGCCGCAGGAAACCAGAATCAGGGTGAGCAACAAGTATCCTATGAATTTCTTCATGGGTGGCTGGGTGTCGTTATTTGGCCACCTTCACCAGCTCCAGGTCGTTGTTGGCATAGCTGGCCAGCGAGGGGTCTTTGGCCAGTGCGCTGCGCAGTGCGCTGGCGGCCTCGTTGGTGTTGCCCTGGCGGGCGTTGAGCACGGCCTTCAGGTAGTCGGTGGTGGCGTCTTTCTTCTCCACCTTGTCCAGGGTCTGTGCTGCTGCTGCGTAGTTGCTGTTCAGAATCTGTGCCAGTGCTGCGGCGTTGCTGTTCACGCCGGCGAAGTCGCGCTCAGCCTGTGCGTAGTTGCCCTGTGCCAGGTGCAGGTTGCCCAGCGCCTCGTTCACGCCCTTGGCGTTGCCGCCCTTGGCGATGAGGGTCTCGGCTGTCTTCACGTCGCCGTCCTTCAGTGCGATGAGGCCCAGGTTCACGTTAGCCTCGCCGCTCTTGCTGTCCACGGCCAGTGCCTTGCGTGCATACTCCTGTGCGGCGCTGTAGTTGCCCTTGGCATACTCGATGGCGGCCACGTTGTTGTAGGCGCGTGCGTCGTTGGGGTAAACCTCGATGGCCTTCTTGTAGATGGCCTCCTGCTCGTTGGCGTCCTTGGTCAGCGTTGCGGCATACAGAATCTCGTCGTCGCTCAGCTTGGTGGCGTCATCCTTGAGCTGTGCCTTGATCTGGTCGTCGCTGCGGCCAATCACCTCGTAGTTGATGGTGAGGCGTGCGCGGCGCAGTTCGGGCAGGATGCCGTCGGCCAGCTCGCGGAAGGCGGAGCTCATGCTCTTGATCTGGTGCTCGCGCTCCTCGGGGTCCTTGTACATGGAGAGCACGCGGATAATCACGTCCTTGTCCTGGATGTTCGATGCGCTCACCAGCTCCTGGAAGCCCTCCCAGTCCTGTGCGGTGTACTTGGCGTCGATGGGCGCGCTCACCTTGGTCTTCTTCAGCTGTGACTTCACGTATTTCTCGGAGGTCTTCTGGCGCTGGCTGGCCAGCTTGTCGTTCAGCTCGAAGCCGCCGTCAGGCGAGGCGTAGGCCGAAACCTCCACGTTGTTGACCTTCAGCCCCTCCTTGTCCTTGTTGATGCGCTGGAGCAGGTTCACGAACTCGGTCACCGAGTTGTTCTTCAGCTCGCTCTTGCGCAGGTTGGCCTGCTGGATGAGGAACTTCACGTTGGCTGTCTGCTTGGCCTCGGTCACGCGCTGGAACGAGTCGGGCGCGATGCTTGCGGCTGTGCTCTTGGTGGTGTTCTTATAGAGTTCCGAAGTGGCAATCACGCCGTCGGCCACCTTCACCTCGGGCACCTTGACGGCCTTCTTGCCCACCTTGGCGTCGAAGGTCAGGTAGAGCTCGCTCTTCTGCATGGCGGGCACGTAGGCAAAGCTGCTCTTCATCGTGTAGTTGCCGCCCACCTTGTAGCTGATGGTCTGGTCGTTGCCGCTCACCTTCTCGCCCTGGAATGTGGCGGAGTTGCCGCGTGCCACCTGCCCGTCGGCGTAGCGCAGCTCCGGGGTCACGGTCACCACGGCCTTCTTCTTCATGTATTTCTCGGGGAATGTCCCGTTGATGGTGGCGTCCACCTGTCCGCCGCGGGCCTCAAGCGGGTTGGGCGTCACTTTGAAGTTGTCTGCCGACAGGCTGCCGAGCTTGCCAGAGCATGACGTCAGCAGCAGCGCTGCGGCTGCGGCCGAGAGGATAGAATAATTTTTCATTTGCATATAACTATAAATAATTAGGGTTTTTATTTTGGTGCAAAGTTAACTAACTCGTGTCGTATCATCTATATAAACGGACGAATTTTATATTTATTTAAAAAATTGCAACAGCCAAAAGAAAAGGCACCGTCCTTTCGGAGATGCCTCTTCTTGGGGGGTGCCGCGAGCGGGACTCGAACCCGCACGGCCATTTCTGGCCAAGGGATTTTAAGTCCCTCGTGTCTACCAATTCCACCATTGCGGCTCCGTTCCTGAGCGGTGGGCTGGGCGCCGGCCCGCGCCCCGGGCCTTGGCAGGGTTGCGCCCGGCCGGGCCGTTTCCGCGGACTGCCTTGTGAACTGGCACCTTTTGGCTGCAAAGGTAAGACTATTTGTTGAAAAGGCCAAACGTTTTCCGCGCTTTTCTTCCGCCATCTCAGCTTGCATAGCTACACTTTTCGACACATTGTTGCAAGCAATGGGTACACTTTTCTGCACTTTGCCTATGCAGTGTGCAATGTGAAGCGGCTGGTTCCGGGTGGCGGAACGGCCCGTATCGCTGCGCGAAATGGGCCGTCCGGGCTTGCGATATGGGCCGTTTGGCGCGCCCGAACGGCCTGTCTGGCAAGCCGGAACGGACCGTCCCGGAAAAGCCGCGGGCCGTGGCCGCCCGAACGGACGGTTTGGCCTTGTGTGCGCATGCCGGCCGGCAGTGGCGCTGTGACTGCCTTGGGCTGTGCGCAGCGCTTGCGCCGGCGGCTGTCCTACACCTTATTTATATATGCGTAGGTGTTATCCATATCAAATAAATTGTGAACACCTACTTGTAGGCATGGCACTTGGCCGCCGGCGCCTCGCCTTGGCGGCTTGCATGGCTGCGCCTTGCCTTGCGCTGTCTTCATGCGGCAGGCGGTTGCGCCCTTTCCAAACAATCTGGCATCTTGGCTCGGCTTTTAGCGCAAAATGTGTAATTTAAAGCTGCCGTAATGGTGTACAACCGACATTTATAAGCATATTTCATTGATTTAAATCAATAAATTTAGAATGTGCTTAACAAAAACTTTCATTTTGATACGGTTTTTATTAAAAATCATGTTTCTTTGTAGTTTGAATGTAGATAAACTAAAATTATTTTTATTTCTATGAGAAAAACCTTACTTACAGCACTGACCCTCTTCTTGGGATCGTTTGCCAGTGGGAGCCTCTGGGCGCAGACCCTGCTGGACGAAGATTTCGAAGGTGTGGGCGTAAGCGAGAAGACAGACCGGTTCCCCGACGGGTGGACCACAGAGAACGGCTACACCGGCAACAAGATGGAGTACCACTGGTACGTGACTTATTCGGCCAGCAACTCGTTGATGAGCGGCCACCACTATGCCAGTGTCAGCGCACCTACCTATGGCGACAAGAACTCTGACGGCGTGGGCCCGCGCGAGGAGAAGCTCATCACGCCCGAGCTCAGCCTCGACGACACCTACCAGCTCTCGTTCGACTGGTACTCCGCAGGCGCTGCCGTGTTCAACGACAAGGCATACACCTTCCAGGTGCGCGTGCTCAACACCGCCACCGGCGAGTGGACCACCGTGTGGGACTTCACGAACAAGGAGCAGGTGCGCAACTCGGGCGTGCCCGCGTCGCAGTATAACGACTACATCGGGTGGCTCTGGGATGCCTGGACTGTCTACAACTCCAAGCTCGACCTGAGCGCCTTCAAGGGGCAGAAGGTCAAGGTGGCCTTTGTCTACAAGCTCAATACGCTCGTGGGCAACCTCCTCTGCATGGACAATGTGTCGGTGAAGAAGTTTACGCCGCTCACCGGCCCTGTCGCCCAGGTGAACAACTCGTCTTACAATTACGGCGAGATGTATGTGGGCGAGAAGTTCTACTCCGAGGCCTTCCGCCTGAAGAACGCGGGCCTTCCGGGCCTGCGCATCACGGGCTTCGAGGCCCCCGAGGGCATCACGTTCCACGGCGACACCGCCAACATGAACCTCGGCATCAACGAGGAGGCCGCGTTCCAGATTGGCTACAAGGCCTCGCTCACCACGCCGGCTGTGGCCAAGGCCGTGGTGAAGACCAACGGCGGCGATGTGGAGCTGACACTCAGGGCCACGAAAAAGGTGGTGCCCGAAGGCTACAACCTCGAGTCGTTCGAGGGACGGCAGTTCCCGCCGGCCGGCTGGGCCAACGAGGGGTGGGGCTCCACAGCCTATGCCCTCGAGGGTGACAACAGCGCCTATGCCGGCGGCTCCATCACCGACCTCTACCTCACCTCGCCGCGCCTTGACCTCTCTGACGCCAAAGCACCGCGCGACGTGAAGTTCACCTACTACCTGATGTTCAGCGACGACGAGGGGAACGCGCCCAACAACGACCTCGTGGTCGAGGCTTCGGACGACTGCGGAAAGACATGGACCTCGGTCTTCACCTCCGACTATACCAAGACCGACACGCTCATCCACGTGACCGTTGACCTCTCGGCCTTCAAGACCGACAGCGTGCTGGTGCGCTGGAAAGACACGGCCATCGAGTATGACTCCGAGAGCGGCGCAGCCGCCTATGGCACCTACTTCCTCGACCGCGTGCTGCTGCCCGCCGTCTACGGCGCGGGCGGCGTGCCGGGTGTGGCCCCGCTGGTGTCACCGAAGGACTCGCTGGCCGACGTGTATGCGCGCAACCTGCAGCTGAAGTGGACCGAGGCGCAGTTCGCCGACGGCTACAAGCTCTATGTGGGCAAGTCGGACAAGGCGTTCGATGTCATTGACGGACTTGACGTGGGCGACACCACGTGCTACACCATGACCGCGCTCGACTATGCCACAACCTACTTCTGGAAGGTGGTGCCCTATAACGCCGCCGGCACCGCTGCCAACGTGCCCGTGTGGCGCTTCACCACCCAGGCCGACCACACGGTGAAGGCCTTCCCCTGGGCCGAGCAGTTCGAGGGAGCCATCCCCCCGCTGGGCTGGAACATCGAGAGCAGCGCCACGGCGCGCTGGTCGGATAACACCTACTACCCCTATGACGGCAAGGCCAGCATGACGGCCCTCGTGCGCGGCGACGTTGGCTATGCCAACCTGTGCACGCCCGACATCGTGCTGCCGGCCGGCTCCGACCTCCACGTGAGCTTCTGGTGGGGCAACGACATCTGCGTCAGCCTGAAGAAGGACGACTCCTCGGTGCGCGTCAACGAATTTAACAAGGAGTACGACGGCTACGACGCCGGCTACTTCGACATCCTTGTGGACGGCGAGTGGAAGCAGCTCACCATGATCTCCAACCCCAACGACGACCAGTACTGGGTTTACGAGAACATCAGCCTGGCCCCCTATGCCGGCAAGACCGTGGCCCTGCGCTGGCGCTACGTGGCCACCAACTACAACCGGTGCCGCGGCCTGTCGCTCGACAACGTGGCCATCAGCGACGCCGCAGCCGACGTGAAGTTCAACACCGACCGCTGGGACGCCTTCAAGACCAACGCCAACAGCCCGGCCACCTCGGCCGCTATCGCGCTGACCAACCTGGGCAGTGTTGACGCCACCGTCACCGACGTGAAGTTTGCCAAGCCGAACTTCTCGACCACGCTGCAGAAGGGAGAGACCCTGGGCAGCGGCAAGTCGGTGCTCTTCACCGTGACCTTCGACGCCAAGGGCGCAGCCCCGGCCGACTCTGCCTACATCAGCGACAACCTGGTGGTCACCCTCAGCGACGGCACCGAGGCCAAGCTGCCTGTCAGCGGTGTGGCACTGGCCGACGACATCCTGTTCTACGGCTTCGAGGGCGACAAGACGGGCACCACGCCTGCCGGGCTGACGGTGATCGACGCCGACGGCGGCAACGTGTCCTCGCCCTTCGGCTGGACCACGCCGGGCTTCGGCTCTCCAAGGGCCTTCTTCGTGATTAACGACGCGGAGTGCTACAACTTCCTCAAGGAGCCTCACGGTCACCAGTCGCTCATGACACGCTGCAACTCCGGCGGCGCCGGCGACGACTGGCTGGTAAGCCCGCTGCTCACCATCGGCGCCAACTCGAACGTGCAGTTTGACGCGCGCGCAGCGGAGAGTGTCAACTCTATCCTGCCCTCGGGCACGCCCACTATCAGCGTGCTCGTGAGCGAGCGGAGCGCCACTTCAACCGGCGACTTCGTGAAGGTTGCGGGCGAGAAGCTCGAATACTTCGACAACAAGTCGTGGACACACTTTAACGTTGACCTGAGCGCCTACGCCGGAAAGAATGTGTATGTGGCCATCCAGGCCAAGTATGACGACAGCTTCGGCGGCTTCCTTGACAACGTGGAGTACGGCCATGTGACCGATGTGGCCACAGCCATCGGCAGCATCTCCGCCGACCGGCTGGCCGGCGCCGATGTCACCGTGTACCGTCTTGACGGCACCAAGGTGGCCCAGGGCAAGGGCGCGCTCGGCGGCGTGGTCAAGGGCCTCTATGTGGTGAAAGCCGGCAACCGCTCTTTCAAGGTGGTCAAGTGAGGCCGGTCGGCCGCACCGTCCGTATGGGGACAGCCTTTCCATGCAGACGGTGCGGCTCCCTTTCCTGTATTTTTTACCAACATTTAAATATCATTGCTTATGAAAAAACTGAACTTCATGCTGGCAACGCTCGCGTTGCTGCTGTGGGCCGGCGGGGTCCGGGCTGACGTTGTGTCCAACTACAAGATGGACTTCAACACAGCCTTCTCCACCGACAAGCACGACTTCAAGGTGGCCTCCGGATGGGGGCACGTTGTGGACTACTATTATGACAGCGAAAATTGGCAAGCGTATTACCCCGAATACACCTACAAGGCTGACGGCGGCGTTGACAACTCGGGCTGCCTGCTGGTTGACACGCAGACCAGCCTTGGCGACCCTTGGTCTGAAGGCGGTGTCGGCTCATCTGTTGACCTCCTGGTGACACCGAAAGTGACCGGCGCCTCCAGCATCTACGTGAAGAAAAACAAGAACGGCGGAAGAGTGATGTTCTATACAGTGACCAAGACGGGCACGAATTATACCAAAGGCCTGTCAATTAAAACTGTCTCGTCGTCCGAACTCTCCACCGACGAGTTTGTCAAGGTAGACATCCCCGAGCAGAATGGCGCCTATATCGGCATCTACGGCTCCGACGTCTATTTTGATGACTTCGAGGCCGCCAGCATCGAGTACACCCTGACCAAGGCGCTGACCATCTCCAAGGTTGACGTTAAAACCAACGCGAGTGTTGACTGCGACACGGAAGGGAAGTTTACCGTGGCCATGGATGTCACCGTGACCAACAGCGGCGATGTTGACCTCGCCCCCGGTGACGAGAACTACAGTGTGAGCATTGTCAACAATTCGAAGAACTATACTGTTGTGGCCACCAAGGCCATTGATGTGGCCCTCGCCAAGGGCGAATCGACCACCGTCAGCTTAAGCGGAACGGATGTCTACGACAAGGCTAACGCACGCTGCCGCTACGATGCCAGGGAGAACCTCACCAAGACTACTGCAATGGGTGCGTGGATAGAGGCTGTGCCATATTTACCCGAGATTGACTTGCGGAATGCCGACGGTGACAAGCTGGAGTCGGGCGATGACGCTGCCCAGGCCTTTGGCATGGTGAACAAGCCTGTCACAAGGGTCTTCACCATCAAGAACACCGGCGCCGCCCCGATGGAGATCACGGCCATCACCGTGCCCGAAGGCTTCGCCTCTGACCTGACAGCCCCGCTGACCATTCCATCGCATGGCCAGCAGCCGTGGAGCCTGTCGTTTAGCACAACTGTCCCCGGAGTTTACAGCGGTGACGTGGTGCTCAGCATAACGGGCATTGATGAATACAGAATGCCTGTGAGCGGAACGGTTCTTGACACAGCCAAGTACTTCGTCAACTTCGAGGACGGCAAGATGCCGGACGGCACGATTGACGAGGGTGGCGATTCGTGGGAGGTTTACCGTCTAAACCGTGATGACAACAAGTATTGCTTGGAAAATGGTAACGCAAGCAATCCCACGAAGTTCATCCTGCCCCTCCTCAAAGTCGGCGAAGGTGAAAAGATGACCATCGATGTGGCCCGCAAGAGCAATTACAGCTTCCTGAATGTGTACTATTCGGACAACCGCAAGGACTGGACACTGGCCAAGGAAATTAAAATTACTGACCTGCCTAATGACAAGACGGACGACTACCCTCGCGTCTACAAGTTCAAGACCTTTGTGATTGACAGCATCCCAGCCGGCAACAAGTATATCGCACTCGAGTCGGGTAATGCCCGCGTAGACAACATCTATGGCTTCGAACAGGTTGACGTGGCACATGATATGTTTGTCAGCAAGTTTGACGTGCCGCTGACACAGATGGTGAACAAAGAAAGCAAAGTTGCCACCAAACTGACAAATGTCAATACAAAGGGAGAGAACGGCGATTACACTGCCACGCTCTATGTGGATGGCAAGGCTGTGAGCACCGCCGATGCTGTGGCTATAACCGCAGGCAGTACGGCTGATTTCTCGTTTGCTTACACGCCGCACGCTGACGGCACTTTCAAGACCTATGCAGAGTTCAAGTTCGCTGACGGCTATACAGCCACGTCCGACACTGTGACTGTCACCGTTGAAAAGGAGTCGGTTACAGAAGTGGTGACCGTTGGCACGAAGACTAAGACTATCAACAGCGTGCCGCTGGCCTTGAGCTACTATAACTCTGAGACAGAAATTGTTTATACGGCTGACAAGCTGGCCGGCATTGCTGACGGCGCGGCCATCAGCGGTGTGGTGTTCAAAGGCGAGAAGACTACAGACAACCTCACCACAAATGTGACGGTGTGGATTGCCAATACCGAGGACGATGTGTGCGCAAGCAAGGACAAGACCTTGTGTGACACAGCTGCCATGATCAAGGTTTACGATGCTGAGTACACCTTTGTGAACGGCGAACCCAACCTGCTCAGCATCACGTTTGCCGAACCGTTCAAGTACACCGGCAAGAACATCCGCATGGTGTTGCGCTCAACGGCAGATGATTGGAAGAGTAGCTATTTTGAGGTTGACGAGTCTGATACTAAGCACTGTGCAGCCCGACGTAACGACTATGACATTGCCAATGCAACTTTCAATACTTATGCACTTCCCGTAGCCAACTTCTCGGTGCCGCACGAGCCTTCGACTGTGAAAGGAACAGTGATCAAGGTTGACGGTGCACCTGTGGCTGACGCCAAGGTGACGCTGACCAGCGGCAATGTGATTTACACGGCCACGACCGATGCCGAGGGCAAGTATGCAGCCACCGTGTTCCAGAGCGACAAGACTTACACCATGACGCTGGAAGGTGACGGACAGACCAAGACCAAGGAGAACGTGTCATTCGCCGGCGGCGATGTGACGGCCGACTTTATCCTGGGCGGACAGCTCCACTTCAAGGCCGGACAGAAGTCGACCCTGATTCTCAACGAGGCCCCCGATGCCACACTGGGCAGCTACTATACGCTGGCCAAGGTGGAGGGCAGCACCGTGACCTTCATCAAGGAGAGTGCGCCCAAGGCCGACGTGCCCTATGTATTCGTGGCCAAGGCCGACTGTGACGTGACCGTTGACGAGGTGCCCGAGACCGAGGCCGGCGCGACAACCGTTGGCGAGGTGACCTTCCAGGGCAGCTATGGCGTGAAGAGCCTCGTGTCTGACGCGGATGTCACCTACTACAGCTTCAAGGCTGCTGACGGCACCTTCGTTGTGGTTGGTGGTGAAAACATGGGTGCCAAGGTGAACCCAATGCACGCCTACCTGGCTGTGCCCGCAGCCGCCGGCGCCAAGGCCTACCGCTTCGTCTTCGATGACAATACGCCCACCGGCATCAGCGGCACCACAGCAGCAACGGCTGAGAAGTCCGCACTCTACGACCTCAACGGCCGCTGCGTTGACACGCTCCGCGCCGCCAAGGGCCTGTATATCAAGAATGGAAAGAAAGTAATCGTCAATGTACAATGAAAAAGCGTATATCCGTCCTGCTGTCGAGACCATGACGCTCGACACGGAGAGCCTTCTGGACAGTGCGTCAAACACCCTGTCGTTCGATTTGGGCGTTACCCCCCCCACTGCTGACAGCGGAGAGGAGTTAGGCGCCAAAGACAATGGCGCAGGCAACAGCCTCTGGGCTGATGACGAAGAGTAACTTTGACTGATACTTTTTCAAGGAGACAGGCCGCTTGCAGCCGCAAAGGCGCGCAGGGGCACTGTCTCCTTGTCTTTTTTCCGACTCGAAGCGGTCTGATGGCCGATTCGGGTTCAAAGAACAGAAACATCAAACAGCAAATGAAGACAATCAGATTATGGATCGTGGCACTGCTGGCCCTGCTCACGCTGCCAGCCGCCGCCCAGAAGAGAGACATCAGGCTGACCGTGCAAGTGACCGCCATCGAGGGCGACAGCCTGCAAGGGCAGCAGGTTAACCTGTGGCAGACCGACTATGACTTGAGCTACGGCGCAGTGACACTCAGCGCCGAGGGCGAGGCCACGGTGGCTGTCTATGCCGGCAACCACCGCCTGACCGTGAGCCGGGCCGGCTACGAAACCGCGGAGTTGCGGTTCAACGTGACGCGCGACACCACCGTGAGCGTGACGCTCAGGGAGCAGGTGCGCCAGCCCTTCTCACTGAAAACAAGTGTGGCGCACAACGTGTTTACGGGCACCAACAGCGTGACCCTGACATGGAACAAGGAGGACGACGCCTTCTTCGACGACTTTGAAAGCTACACGCCCTTTGCCGTGAAGTTCGGCGAGTGGACCGGCATTGACGGCGACAACATGGCTGCCGCACCGCTGGTGGGCGACTATATGAACCGCGGCGTGCTGCAGTATGCACAGGTTATCAGTCCGCTCCATGTCGACCCCGTGTGGTGGTACGACTACCCCGTGCTGCGCCCTTACAGCGGCGGACAGTATGTGGGCTTCACCCGCACCGGCTCGGGCGTGGCCAACGACGACTGGCTCATCTCGCCAACGGTGACACCCGGCAGCGACAACTGGCTCGAGTTCATGGCCAAGGCGGCCGACGTGTATGCGGAGAAGTTCCAGGTGTATGTCACCACCAACACCGGCAGCCCGGCCAAGGCCGACTTCACCATGGTGTCACCCGGCAACTACGAGACCGTGACCGTGGAGGGCTGGCGCAAGTTCAGCTACGACCTGGGCGACTACAAGGGCGTGCCCATCAAGTTCGCCATCCGCTATATCGGCGAGGCCAACAACGGCGGAGCCTTCATGCTGATGGTCGACGACGTGAGGGTGGGGCAGGACTACACGCTCTCTGCCCGCAAGAGGATGGCGCGCCGGGTGGTCAGAAAATCGCCCACCAACCCCTACGAGACCTTTGCCGTCTACCTCAACGGAGAGCGCAAGGCCGTGACCGAGGAGCTTGACCACACCTTCGACGGCCTCGCCGCCGGCACCTACACGCTTGGCGTGAAGGCACTCTACCGCAGCGCCGAGTCGGCCATGGCCGAGACGACGGTCACCATCAGCGACAAGGATCTGGCCAGCGTGGACTTCAACGTGACGACCAACAACGGCAAGACTGCCAACGGCATGACCATTGAGGTGGTCGACATGAAGACCAACACCACCTATTCGGCCAAGGTGAGAGAGGGAGCAGCAGCGTTTCCCTCGCTGCCTTACGGCAACTACCTTGTGGGTGTGACCGCCGCCAACTACGACCGCTACGAGCGGCAGATAGCCGTGGGCGGCGACACGGCGGTGAGCGTGCCCCTTGAGGAGACCATCGTCACGCCCTATCACATCACCGCCGACAGCGAGACCAAAGAGGACGGCACGCTGCGCGTGCGCCTGAAGTGGAACCAGGTGCTCTGCTTCCAGGACAGCTTCGAGGACTATCCCGACTTTGCCACCGGCACCTTTGGCGGATGGAAGACCTATGACTTTGACCGGCACAACACGTATCCCATCGGTCTGGGGTCGGCCACTAACATCGTGACGTTCCCCGGCGCCAGCACGCCGTCGGCACCCTGCCCGGTGGCGCCCCTCGTGTTCAACCCCTGGAACACCACGCCCGCCATGATGCCCACCGACAATGCTGTGGCTGCGCCTACGGGCAACAAGACCGTGGTGTTCTTCTCGCCCCAGCAGAACGGCGCAGACAAGTGGCTGGTGTCGCCCCCCATCCAGATTTACGACGACTACGTGGCGCGCTTCACGGCCAAGGCCTATGCACAGTACAAGGAGGTGCTGTCGCTCGGTGTCATCACCGAGGACAACCTTGACGGCATCGCCTCGGGCAATGACATGCTCAGCGTGTTCACCCAGCTGAGCACCGTCGACGGCGTGAGCTATGGCGCATGGACCATCTATGAGACCGACCTCTCGGCCTATGCCGGGCAGACGGTGCGCATAGCCTTGCACTACACGTCGTACGACGCGTTCTTCACGCAGGTGGACGACTTCTTTGCCGGCATACCCGACGCCGAAGGCTCGCTGGTTGACGTGGGCGACGTGCTGCGCTACGAGATTTACCTGGACGGCCAGAAGGTGGGCGAGAGCGAGGAGCCCGAGTTCACCCTGGACAACCTGAAGGCTGGCACCAGCCACAAGGTGGGTATCGTGGCCGTTTACGCCAGCGGAAGTTCGCCGATGGGCGAGTACACGTTCTCCACGCCGACCGGACTGACAGCGCCAACTGTCGGTGGCGCAGAGGCCACACCGCGCTTCGACCTGCTCGGACGGCCCGTAGCCAACGGCTACAGGGGCGTGACGGTGACGAAGGACAGGAAAGGCTTGTGGAACAACAGGTAGAGACGGTTGGCAGACCCGGACGGCGGGTCTGCCCAGCCATGTGCAACAGCGAGGGGGGATGTGCAAGCCGCACATCCCCCCTCGCTGTTGCACGGCAGGTTGTGCCATGCCCGGGAAGAAACAGGATGGCCCGCCAGGGGCGAGCCAGGCTCAGTTGACTACCAGCAGGGTGCCGTCGTAGCGCACGCGGTACTCGATGAGCCGCTTGCCGTCGCCGGCGCTGCCGTTGTAGTTGAGCTGGTAGACGCGCTTGCAGGTGGCGCAGGTCACGGCCCGTCCGTTGTCGGCCCATGCCAGGGGGAAGCTGCGCGTGGTGTGGCTGGCCAGGCACTCGGGGCACTGGCGGTCAAAGGCGGCCGGTCCGTTGAAGCTGGTGCAGCCGACGATAAGCCCGCTGTTGGCCCCCACGTTGCCGATGCGGCGGTTCTCCTCTTCGGTGGTCAGGTAGACGGTCTCCCTGTCGGTGCCGTTGTTCTGCTCCATGGACAGCTTGAAGACCCCCCGCTCCTTGGCCACGTCGACAGCGACGAACATCCCCGGGTTGTCCAGCGCCCTGGTCAGCATGCTGGTGACGTGCAGCTTGGTGTCGAACGCAAACGCGCAGGTGTAGTCGGTGGTGTAGCGGCTGTCGTCGGCCGTGCACGACAGCAGGAGCAGGGGCAGGAGTGCCATCCTGCCGAGCGGCGATGCCTTGCACTTCATCTGTCTGCGCCCCCCTCGCTGTTGAGCAGCCGCTCCTCGGCCTCGGTGACACGCTCAAAGTGAAAGTCCGACAGTGTTGCGTCCATCAGCTCGCGTATCCTGTCGTTCTGCAGGTTGCCGATGCTGCCCTCGTGCGTGTGGCGCACTGTCTTGTCGGGCACAAAGGTGCCGGCCTCAATCTCCAGTCCCACCCGCTTGTAGGCGTCGCGGAACGGCACGCCCGAGGCCGCCAGGCGGTTCACCTCCTCGACGGAGAACATCGGGTCGTAGATGGGGTTGTCAAGGATGTGCTCGTTCACCTCGATGCGGCTGATGATATAGGCGGCCATCCTGAGGCAGTCGTCCAGCTCGCCGAAGGCCGGCAGGAACACCTCCTTGATGACTTGCAGGTCGCGGAAGTAGCCCGAGGGCAGGTTGTTCATGATGAGCGTTATCTGCTGCGGCAGCCCCTGGAGCTTGTTGCACTTGGCGCGTATCAGCTCGAACACGTCGGGGTTCTTCTTGTGGGGCATGATGCTGCTGCCGGTGGTGCACTCCCTGGGCAGCCTGACAAACGAGAAGTTCTGGCTGTTGAACAGGCACGCGTCAAAGGCCATCTTGGCCAGCGTGCCGGCGACGGTGGCCATGGCGAAGGCCACGTTGCGCTCCATCTTGCCGCGCCCCATCTGGGCGTAAACCACGTTGTAGTCCATCGTGTCGAAGCCCAGGAGGCGCGTGGTCATCGAGCGGTCGAGCGGGAACGAGCTGCCATAGCCGGCCGCCGAGCCCAGCGGGTTGCGGTTGGTCATGCGCCAGGCGGCCTGGAGGAACAGCATGTCGTCGGCCAGGCTCTCGGCATACGCGCCGAACCACAGGCCGAAGGAGCTGGGCATGGCCACCTGGAGATGGGTGTAGCCCGGCATGAGCACCCCCTTGTGCTGCTCGCTCTTGCGGAGCAGCTCGTCGAAGAGGGCCTTTACGCTGCCGGCCAGCTCCATCAGACGGTGGCGCGTGAAGAGCTTGAGGTCGACCAGCACCTGGTCGTTGCGCGAGCGCCCGCTGTGAATCTTCTTGCCCATGTCGCCCAGCTTGCGGGTGAGCATCAGCTCCACCTGCGAGTGGACGTCCTCCACGCCGTCCTCGATGACAAACTCGCCGCGCTCGCAGGCGGCGTAGATGTTGCGCAGCTCGGCCAGCAGCGGGGGCAGCTCGCCGGGCCCTAACAGGCCGATGTGGGCCAGCATGGTGATGTGGGCCATGGAGCCCAGCACGTCGTACTTGGCCAGATAGAGGTCCATCTCGCGGTCTCTGCCCACGGTGAACCGCTCTATCTCCTTGTTGATTTCAAAGTTCTTTTCCCAGAGTTTCATCTTTTCCGGCTGTTGGTTGTGTCATTTCACGCCTCGGCTACTCGTAGGGCACCGTGGCCAGCGCGTCGGCAATCTTCTCAAGACCCTCTTTCAGCGGGCCGCTGACCATGGGCCTGAGCATCAGGGGGATGTCGGCCTCCACCGTGACTTTCATCTTGCTGGAGTTCTCGGTCACGGGAAGCACCTGGATCCACAGGTTGAAGTGCATGGGCGACTGCTCGGTCTCGAACTTCACGCACTTGGGCTCCTCGCGGCCGACGATGCGAAGGCGTATCTCGCCGACGGGCGGCACGCTGACGCTCACCGTGTCGTGGTCGAAACGGAAATCCTTCACCTTGTCGGCCGGCACGAGGTTGCGCACCCGCTCAAGGTTGTCCAGGTCGCTGACGTTGCGGTAGACAGCGGCCTGCGGGTAGGGTATCTGCTTGATACTGCTCTCAAACTTAGACATAATGGATTGTGTGGGTTTTGCTGGCCGTTGTCTTATCTGTCCCAGTTGGCCGGGTCCTTGCGCCATTCGTGGAGCACCTCCACGTCGCTCTCGTTGATATAGCCTGTGGCCAGCGCCGCGCTCACCACGTGCTCGTAGTCGGTGAGGGTCACCAGCTTGACACCGGCCTTGGCGAACGCCTCTTCGGCCACGGGGAAGCCGTAGGTGTAGGCAGCGACCATGCCCACCACCTCGCAGCCGTAGTGGCGGATGGCGTCGACGGCCTTCAGGCTGCTGCCGCCGGTGGAGACCAGGTCTTCGACCACCACCACCCTGGCGCCGGTCTCCAGCTCACCCTCGATGAGGTTCTCCAGGCCGTGGTCCTTGGGCTTGCTGCGCACATAGACAAAGGGCAGCCCCAGCTCGTCGGCCACCATCGCCCCCTGAGGGATGGCCCCGGTGGCCACGCCGGCAATGGCTGTGGCCTCGGGGAACTGCTCCTGGATGGCGTGGCACAGCTCTATCTTGACAAAGTTGCGGAGTTTCGGGTAGGAGAGGGTCTTGCGGTTGTCGCAGTAAAAGGGTGATTTCCAGCCCGAGGCCCAGGTGAAGGGACTGTTAGGCTGCAGCTTGATGGCCTTGACTTCAAGGAGCTTGGCTGCGAAAAGCTTTTTAATGGTGTCCATAGTTTATAGGTAATGTAATGGAGTTAATTTGCGCAAAGGTAGGCAAACTTTGCGGAATGGGCCGTTTCGCGATGGTTAAAATAATGGAAATGTCACCATTCCGGGGCTGTTGCGGGTGATGGTGCGCCGGCAGCCAGGCACTGTGGGGCGGCTATCTCTGGGTGAACCCGACGGTCAGCACGCTGACTCTGACACCCTCTATGCCGGCCAGCGTGGCGGCCACCGAGGTGATGGTGCTGCCGGTGGTCACCACGTCGTCGACAATCAGCACGTGACTGTGGGCAAGTGTGGCAGGCTTGTGCAGGCGGAAGGCGTGCTCGACATTGCTTGCCCGCTCCCAGGCATTGAGCTGTGTCTGGCTCTTTGTGAAGCGGATGCGCCTGACAGCGTGCCTGGCCACACGGATGCCGGTGCCCATGCTGATGCCCCTGGCTATCCGCTCGCTCTGGTTGTAGCCGCGCCTGAGCCGGCGCCCGGCGGTGAGCGGCACGGGAATGATGGCGTCAATGCCGTCGAAGAAGCCCGATGGCAGCAGCTTCCTGGCTGTGAGCAAGCCCAGCAGGACGGCTGTGCCGGGGCTGTGCCCGTACTTGATGCGCAGGATGACGTGGCTGGCGGCCGTCCCGGGGCGGTAGTGAAAGAGTGCGGCGGCCTTCTGGAAGCGGGCGATGCGCCCCCAGAAGAGCCGCGCCATCATGTTGTCGCCGGGCGAGAGCCAGAACATGGTCCATGGCAGCCGGAGCGTGCAGACGGCGCAAAGGCGCCCCTCGGTGGGGCTTGCGCGCCGGCCGCAAACCATGCAGGCCCTGGGCATGACCAGGTCGGCTTTCCGGCTAATCCATGAAATCCTCATCGCCGGTGATGTCGTCGGGGGTGTCGGTGCACTGCCTTATCTCGCTGAGACTGAACCCGCGGCCCAAGGCATAGCGCGTAAGCCTGGCGCGCCGCTCGCGGTCGCTGGCGGCTTTCAGGCTCTTCTCCTTGCTCTTGAGCAGCGGGCGCAGGACGCTGAGATACTCGCTGCTGTCAATCGCGTCGAGCACCTCCTGCATGACCGAGCGGTCAATGCGCTTGGCCCGCAGGGCCTGCTCCACCTTGCGCCTCCCCCATTTGTTGTAGCGGATCTTGTCCATGGCGAAGCAGCGTACATACCGCCGCTCGTCGACAAACCGCTCCGCGGTGAGCCGTTCAAGCACGCGCGCCTGCTCCTCTGCGGTCAGTTCCCACTTGTGCATCTTCTCGGTCAGTTCGTAAGGGCAGCGCTCCGCTTGCGAGCAGAGGGCGGCCAGCCTGTTGAGTGCTTCCTTTTCTGTCATCGGTGAGTGTTTGGAATGGGTTGGTTGGCAGGGCTTTTAAAATAGCAGCGCGACATCATTTCTTGCGCCCCCGCATGAAGCGTGTGCGCCCGAACTGGTCGGCCTTGAACTCGATGTCCTTGAAGTCCATGTCTGTGGCGGTGTCCCAGATGGCATCCTTGTGCAGGGGGTTGATTTCAAAATAGAGCCATCCGCCGGCTTTCAGGGCCTGCCGGGCATAGGCGAAGATGGCGTGGTAAAAGCGCAGGGGGTCGCCGTCGGGCACGAAGAGGGCGCATTCAGGCTCGTAGTCCAGCACGTTGCGGTCCATGCCGCCGCGCTCGCTGTCGCAGACGTAGGGCGGGTTGCTCACCATCAGGTCCCATTGCGGGCTGTCGGAGGGGAGCGCCAGCACGTCCCTGCGCGCCACGCTGACCTGCGCGCCCAGTCTGGCGGCGTTGAGGGAGGCGGTCTCCAGGGCCTCGACGGAGATGTCCCATGCGGTCACCTCGGCCCCTGCGAGGTCAAGGGCAAGGGTGATGCCGATGCAGCCGCTGCCCGAGCAGAGGTCGAGCACCTGTCCGGCCGGGCGCGTGCTGCTGGCGCTGCCGGCTATCCACCGGCACAGCTCTTCGGTCTCGGGGCGCGGAATCAGGACGCCGGGCCCCACCTTGAACAGCCGTCCGCAGAACTCCGCCTCGCCCAGTACGTACTGCACTGGCTCTGCCGCTTGCAGACGGGCCATGATGGCCGCGAGCCTTGCACTGTCGGCTTCCGGCAGCTCGTCGGCCTTGCCGCAGTAGATGTCGGCTGGCGAAAGGCCAAACGCCGTCTCCAGCACATAGCGCACAACGGCCTTTGCCTCGCCGGGGGCATACACGGACGCAAGCTGTCGCCAGAGCGTGTTGTAGGTGTGCATGGGGTGCGGCGGCTATTCGGGCAGCTCGGCGTCAAGCTTGTTCACAGCCCCGGTGATGGGGTCTAATGTCAGGTGTACCGTGTGCTTCCTGCCAAACAGTTCGCCGCTGAGCAGTTCGGTGGTGCCAAACTGTCCGGCGTAGAGGCTGAGCGACTTCACCGGCGTGGTGCCTTTCAGCACGGACACCTTGATCTTGCCGGGCACATTCACGTAGAGCCCGTTCTCGCCCGACTTCCTTGAGTCCGCCCTCCGGCCTTTCCTGCCGGTCGGGGCCTCGTTGGGGGTGGGCACGGTGTGCTCGTCGTCAACGCAGATATAATAAGGTGCGCCCGAGAGGTCGTCACGGTCAACCAAGCCCAGGCGGCCCGACAGTCTGAAGAGCACCTCCTTCGCGGTGCCCCGCTTGGGACAGTAGGTCATCAGGTGCTCCGTGGTGTCGCGTGTCAGCGTGCCCTTGAACATGCTTGTCAGGGCCTCGTCCTGCTGCGAGAGCTGGCTGAGCATGATTTTGAGCTGCTCGCCGTCCTTAGGCATGAAGTCCGCCTGGCCGCGTGTCAGCTGGTTTCTGCTGTCGCGAATGTCGTAAATCTCCTGTGCGGTCAGCTCGGCCATCTTGGCCGTGCTGCCGGCTGAGAGAATCTCCTCGCTCATGACGGTGCGCGGGCTGACGGCCTTGCGCTTTGGCGCGGGTGCGAACGTGGCCGGCTGCCTGGTGGCAACCGGCGCGGCGTTGACCGCCAGCAGTGTGCCGTTGTCGGCCAGCACGATGTTTGAGGCGGTGCTCTTGGGGTTGAACTTCACCGCATAGCATTTGGAGGTGTCGGCCAGGGCCATTGGTGAGAGGTCAAGGCCGACCACCCGGTAGCTTGCCGAGGGCTGCTGGCTCACGTTGTCCAGCTTGAGGTACTTGTGGGCGTATGCGCAGAAGTCGCCCGGCGTGTAGACGGTCTTCTCAACCCTGACCGCTATGCGGACGGCTGTCTTGGGCAGGTAGTAGACGGCCCCCTCGGGGGTCACTCCGGGCTTGTACTTGCTTGTTGACGTTTGTGCTGGCGCGCCGGTGGCCAGCGCCAGCAGCGTGCAAAGAATCGCTTTTCTCATCTCTGTTTGGGATAATCTTGTGCTTGTAAGTAGGTGTGGTGTCACGGCTGCCTTCATTCGGACAGTCGCCTGAAGGCCTCTGGCAGGTGGCTGACAATGTCTCCGGCCACCATGCTCTCCATTCCCATCTCGGCGGCAGCCAGGTCGCCGGCCACTCCGTGGAGGTAGACGCCGGCCACGCAGGCCGCTGGCGGCTCGTAGCCCCGTGCCAGCAGCGCGGTGAGGATGCCTGTCAGCACGTCGCCGCTGCCGGCGGTTGCCATGCCGGCG
Organism: uncultured Prevotella sp.; assembly: GCA_937895845.1. Classification (GTDB taxonomy): domain Bacteria; phylum Bacteroidota; class Bacteroidia; order Bacteroidales; family Bacteroidaceae; genus Prevotella. The sequence goes on from CALBLK010000023.1 coordinate 73,354, forward strand.
TTGCCCGTGGTGTTGAACTTCACGTGCCCGTCGGGCAGGCAGATGGCTGTGTAGTGCCCTTTCAGAATGATGTGGATGTGGAGCCGCTGCGCCATTTCGCGGGCCTTGCACAGGCGTTCGTAGCTGTCGGAGCTGTGCCCCACCATGCGGTCGAACTCCTTGGCGTGGGGTGTCAGGATGATGTCCCGGGGCAGCTGCTGGAGCCATGCGCGGTGGTTGGCCAGTATGTTCAGCGCGTCTGCATCGGCCACTATGGGGCACAGGGCGCGCCGCAGCTGCGCGATAAGGGCTATGGCTGTCTGCTCGCTGGTGCCCAGGCCGGGACCGATGCCCAGCGCGTTGTAGTCGTCGGTGTCAATGGGCTCCGAGAACAGCGCGTCCTCATGGTCCAGCTGGACGACAGCCTCGGGCACGGCCAGCTGCATGATGGTGTTGTTCTTGCGGGGCGAGTGGACGGTGACCTTGCCCACCCCCGAGCGGAGGCAGGCCCTGGTTGCCAGGATGGCCGCTCCCCCCATGCCATACTTGCCGGCCACAAGGAGGGCGTGGCCCATCTCGCCCTTGTGGGCAAAGGGGTGGCGGTGGAGGATGTGGGGGCGCACGCTGTCTTCCTCGATGGTTTCGAAGAAAGGCTCCAGCCTGTCGGCGCCCTCGCGGCTGAGCTGGATGTCAAGCGTCTGCAGCTCGCCGATGAACGGCTGGTTCTCGGCGAACAGGAATGCGAGCTTGGGCTGCTGGAGGGTGAGGGTGAGCCCGGCCCTGATGATGTTGGCCCGGACATTGAGCGCGTTGTTCTCGGCCATCAGCCCCGAAGGCACGTCGATGCTCACCACCTGTGCCGGCGAGGCGTTGATATACTTTACCAGCGAGGCGAAGCCGCCGGACAGGGGCTTGTTCAGCCCTGAGCCGAACAGGCCGTCGATGGCCAGCGTGCGGGCCTCCAGCTGCGGCGGGTCAAACTCCTGGACAATCTCTGTCAGCACGCCGCCGCGCTTTGTCTCCAGCAGCCTCTGCCTGTTGGCGGCGCAGTCGTCCGACAGGTGGCCGGCTGTGTTGAACAGGTACACTTTCACGCTGTACCCCTGCTCGGTCAGCATTCTTGAAACAGCCAGTGCGTCGCCGCCGTTGTTCCCCGGACCGGCAAAGGTCACCACGGGTGTCTCCCTGCCCCAGCGCGCCGTTATGGCGCGCGTGATGGCCTTGGCCGCCCGCTCCATCAGGTCGATGGAGGCGATGGACTCGTGGGCTATGGTGTATTCGTCAAGCTCGCGTATCTGAGCGCTTGTAAGGATTTTCATAGCGCAAAGATACACCAACCCAGAGACAAAACAAAATAAAAAGTCGAAAAATGGAATGCGGAACGTGCCGTTTCAGCAGATTTTTCGTAATTTTGCTCGCAATATTCTAAAACCTGTTAAGATGAGCACTGTGACGATTAAGGACAAGACATTCCGCACGTCGATACCCGAACAAGAGATAAAGGCCAGGGTAAAGGCGGTGGCCGGTCAGATAAACCATGACATGGCAGGCAAGAACCCCCTGCTGCTGGCTGTGCTCAACGGCTCCTTTATCTTTGCCGCCGACCTGATGCGTGAGATCACCATCCCCTGCGAGATCTCCTTTGTGAAACTGGCGTCCTATCAGGGAACCACCTCGACGGGAGCTGTCAAGGAGGTGCTTGGCATCAACGAAGACCTTACCGGCCGCACCGTGATTATCGTGGAGGACATCATCGAGAGCGGGCTGACCATGCAGCGCATGATTGAGAGCCTGGGCACGCGCAACCCCCGGTCGGTGCACATCTGCACCCTGCTGCTCAAGCCCGAGCGCCTCAAGGTGCCGCTTGACATCGCGTATGTGGCGTTCAGGATTCCCAACGACTTTATCCTGGGCTACGGCCTCGACTATGACCAGCAGGGCCGGCAGCTCCGCGACATCTACACGCTGGTGGAGTGACACCATGCCAGGCTCCCCGCTGAAGAGGCGCGGGGCGCAAAGGGGTGAAGGGGGGGAAAGCACAAAGTAAAAAGATTGTTACTTACCATATTGAAATGAAGAATATTGTAATTTTCGGTGCACCTGGTTCAGGAAAGGGCACACAGAGCGAATTGATGATTAAGAAGTATGGCTTCGGCCATATCTCCACCGGCGATGTGCTGAGAGCCGAAATCAAGAACGGCACTGCGCTCGGCAACACGGCGAAAGCGTTTATAGACAAGGGGCAGCTCATACCCGACGACCTGATGATCGACATCCTCGCCCGCGTTTACGACAGCTTCGGGACAGACCACAAGGGCGTGATATTCGACGGGTTCCCCCGCACCATCCCGCAGGCCGAAGCCCTCAAGAAAATGCTGGCCGGGCGCGGCCACCGCATTGCGGCCATGATCGAGCTTTACGCCCCGGAGGACATCCTGATGGCCCGGCTGATTAACCGCGGCAAGGAGCAGGGGCGCTCCGACGACAACGAGGAGACCATCAAGAAGCGCCTTGATGTCTACCACAGCCAGACATCGCCCCTCATTGACTGGTACAAGGCGGAGAACCTGCACAACTACGTGAAGAGCTACGGTGAGATTGGCACCATCTTTGACGACGTGTGCAAGGTGGTGGACAGCCTTTAGGGCACTTTCAACCGCGCGGCAGACAACGGCCCCGGGTCTCCGGAAACGGCGGAGATTCGGGGTTTTTCTTTGCTATATAGCCTTTTTTGCGTAACTTTGCAAGCGTACACCAATCACCAGAGACAGAATGGCAGAATCCAATTTCGTTGACTATGTGAAGATATACTGCCGCTCGGGCAAGGGCGGAAGGGGCTCCATGCACCTCCGCCACGTGAAATACAACCCCAACGGCGGCCCTGATGGCGGCGACGGCGGCGACGGCGGCAGCGTTTACCTGCGCGGCAACCATAACTACTGGACACTGCTTCACTTGAAATACGAGCGCCATGTGCGTGCAGGCCACGGCGGCAACGGGGGGCGCGACAAGTGCCACGGCTCCAACGGCGAGGACGTTTATATCGACGTGCCCTGCGGTACGGTGGTCTACAACGCCGAGAACGGAAAGTATGTGTGTGACGTGACCTGCGACGGACAGGAGGTGCTGCTGCTCAAGGGAGGGCGCGGCGGACTGGGCAACTTCCAGTTCCGCTCGGCCACCAACCAGGCCCCGCGCTATGCGCAGCCGGGCGAGCCCATGCAGGAAATGACCATCATCCTCGAACTCAAGCTCCTGGCCGACGTGGGACTGGTGGGCTTCCCCAACGCCGGGAAGTCCACCCTGCTGTCGGCTCTGTCCAGCGCCAGGCCCAAGATTGCCAACTATCCCTTTACCACCCTCGAACCCTCGCTGGGCATCGTGGGCTACCGCGACCGCCAGTCGTTTGTGATGGCCGACATCCCCGGAATCATCGAGGGAGCCAGCGAGGGCAAGGGGCTGGGGCTGCGCTTCCTCCGCCATATCGAGCGAAACTCGCTGCTGCTCTTCATGGTGCCCGGCGACACCGACGACATCAGGCACGAGTATGAGGTGCTGCTCGGCGAGCTGGAAAACTTCAATCCCGACATGCTTGACAAGCACCGCGTGCTGGCCGTGACCAAGTCAGACCTGCTGGACAGCGAACTGGTGGAGATGCTTCGCGAGACCACGCCCGACGACATCCCCGTGGTGTTCATCTCGGCAGTGACCGGGCAGGGACTGGACGAGCTGAAAGACGTGCTCTGGCGCGAGCTGAACAGCGAGAGCAACAAGCTGCAGGACATCATGGCCGAGGACACCCTCGTGCACCGCGACAAGGATATGTCGCAATTCATGGCCGAGCTGGCAGACGAGGGCGAGGACGAGGAGATTGTCTTTGTCGACGATGCCGACATCGAGGATGCTGATGACCTCGAAGACTTTGAATATACCGATGGCGGGGAGGCCCGGAAATGACCTTGCCGCGTCTGCTGTCCTATGACTTGGGGCCGCAGGTGGTGGCTTTCACCACCACGCGCCATGGCGGCTGCAGCACCGGGAGGCACGGTGCGTTCAACATCAATGCCTGGTGCGGGGACACGCCCGGGCACGTGGCGGCCAACCGCAATGCACTGTGCCGGCTGCTGGGGATAGCTGACTGCTGCCTGGCTGTGCCCCACCAGGTGCACAGCACCGTTGTCCGCCGCATTGACACTGCCCGTGACATTGCCCTGCCCGGCAACCTTGAGGGCGTTGACGGACTGATGACCGACAGCCCCGGGCTGTGTGTCGGCGTGTCAACGGCCGACTGCCTGCCTGTGCTGCTCTACGATGAGGCCCGTCATGCCGCGTGTGCCGTGCATGCCGGGTGGCGCGGCACCGTGGGGCACATTGCGCTGAAGGCCGTGGAGGCGATGGCCCGGGAGTATGGCTCCCGGCCCGGACAGCTCCGTGCCTGCATAGGCCCGGGCATCTCGGCTGACTGCTTTGAGGTGGGCGACGAGGTGTATGCGCAGTTCGAGGCGGCCGGCTTCCGGATGGAGCGCATCGCCCGGCGAGAGGCCAAATGGCACATTGACCTCTGGGAAGCCAACCGCGCCGACCTGGCACAGGCCGGTGTCAGCCCCTCCAGGGTGCATGTTGCCGGCATCTGCACCTACCTCCATGCCGCTGACTTTTTCTCGGCGCGCCGGCTTGGCACAGACTCCGGCCGTCTCTTTACAGGAATCCTCTTGAAACCTTTAGCCCGATGAAACATCTACTCTTTGCGGCCAGTCTCTTGCTGGCCCTGCCCTCTGCCGCACAGGAACAGTTCAGTGCGCTCGAACAACAGCAGGTCAGTCTGGCCACCAAGGGCCTCTTTGACAAGTCGGAGGCGTTCTCCGTCGACTTTGCCGCCCTCAGCCCCGGCGGTTACTCCTTTCCCCTCCCAGTGGGAAAGGCCCGGCTCGCCGGTGACTACTATGTGGAGATAGCCACCCGGAGGGGCGATGCCGTCAAGGCGATGTTCGACGGCGTGGTGCGCCTGTCACGGCGTCACCTCACCCATGGCAACGTAGTTGTCGTCCGCCACAGCAACGGCCTGGAGACGGTCTATGCCCACAATGCGCAGAACATGGTGCAGGTGGGGCAGCGTGTCAGGGCCGGCCAGACGGTGGCCATCGTCGGCGGCGAGGGCGGGCGCACCTACTGTCTGTTCTCCATTATGGTCAACGGCTGCCGCATCAACCCCGAGACGGTGCTCAGCCTCGCCAGTCACCGCCTGTTCCGCCAGGTCCTGCTGTGCAAGCGAACCGGTGTGGCAACGGTGGATGTCAGCGTGGTTCACAAGGAAAAGGGCGCCGCCAATCCCGCCTATGTCTCTCTCCGTAACTTCAGTGCCAGCACCGACCCCTTTGGCAAGAGCGGCACGATAACGCTCAACCTGGCCGCCTACCCTTCCGACGAGTGGGCCTATCCGCTGCCGGGCGCCAAGGTTATCAGTCCTTTCGGGCGCCGCGGAAGGCGGAGCCATTCGGGCGTTGACATCAAGACCCGGGCCAACGACAACATCTATGCCGCCTTTGCCGGCGTGGTCACCATGTCGCAAAGCTATGCCGGCTATGGCAAGTGCATCCGCATCAAGCACCCCAACGGCTTGGAGACGCTGTACAGCCACAACTCGAAAAACCTTGTGAAGGTGGGCGACAAGGTGAAGGCCGGCCAGTGCATTGCCCTGACTGGCCGCACGGGCAGGGCCACTACGGAGCATCTGCACTTTGAGTGCCGCGTGGCTGGCCGTACCGTTGACCCCGCAAAAATCTTCGACCACCGCACGCACTCGCTCCGCCAGCACAAGGTGGTGCTGTCCAAGCGGGGCACGCTAACGGTCAAGCGTTAGGCTGTCCCCGGTTGGCCATCGGCTTCAGTCCCCGGGTCGCTGCTTGTTTCGTGTGGCCTTTTGTCTGCGCAGTGTCCAGGCGCCCGGTTTGCGGCGGGGGCACAGTGAGGTGCAAGTGAGTTTGGGTATAACAGCGTGCGAGGGCGCCGGCATTACCGCCGGCGCCCTCGCACGCTGTCAAAAAGGAAGGGCTTGCTGTTGCGCCCTGGTCCCATCAGTCGTATTTCAGAATCTGGCCAGGCCTCAGCTTGGTCCTTTTGCTGATGCGGTTCAGCTTGCAGAGGCTGTCAACGGACGTGCCGCGCTTGCGTGCGATGACCGACAGCGTCTCGCCGCGCGCCACTTTGTGGAAGCGCACGTCGCCGTTGTAGGTGCTGGTGTTGGCCATGGTGGCAGTGTTAACATCGTCCCCGCTCTCGCTGCTGCCGGCAAATATGCTGGTTCCAACGCCGCGCAAGCGGTTGGCTATGACCGACTCTCTCTCGTAGGTGTCGCGCCTGAACATATAGAAGTTGTCTACCACGTCCTGGTTGCGGAAGTCGAACATCAGCGCCGGGTTGAGCGCCACGCCGCAGAGGCGGGTCTCAAAGTGAAGGTGCGAACCCGTGCTCCTGCCCGTGTTCCCGCCCAGTCCGATGGGGTCGCCGGCGTGTACCTCCTCGTTTTCGCTCACCAGGTGCTTTGACATGTGGCCGTAGATGGTCTCCAGGCCGTTGTAGTGGCGGATCACCACATACTTGCCATAGCCGCGCGCCTCGTAGTTGACAATGCGCACCTTGCCGCTGAAGGCCGCCCGGATGGTGTCGCCGATGTACACCTTGATGTCCATTCCCTTGTGCTGCCGGCCCCAGCGTGCGCCAAAGTTCGAGGTGAGCACACGGTTTGTCGTGGGCATGCAGAAGCCCCTCAGGTCAATGCGGAACGAGTCGGGAAGCTGCGTGGCGCGGTGGGCGTAGCGGTTCTCCCACTCTTCGTAGAGGTCGGCGGCCGGCGATTCGAACTGTTCTTGCAGGATAAGCCTGTGCAGGGCGACCGAGTCAACGGCCTTCATCTTTTTGTCTACTGGGGCCTGGCGTGCCAGAAGGTCCTGCCCCCATGCGCCGGTGGCAGACAGCGACAGGCACGTTACAGCTACTATGGTCTTAATCTTCTTGCTCAGCATAAATTGTTTTCGGTTCAAAAGAGTTGGAGCAGGGTAACAAGAAAAGAATAATTAGAATCCAATTATTAACCTTTACGCCCTGCTTTTGTAAAGCGAACGTTGCAAAGATACTAAAAAATCGCTAAAGTAGTGTGCTATTAACACTATTTGTCGCTTTTTTAACACTTTGGCCAACAATGTGTTTGTCCGCTTTAGGTTGAGCGATTCATGAAATGGCGGCCCAGTTGATGTCGGTCTTCCGCATCTCGCGAAGGCGTTGCCACAGCTGCCGGTAGCGCGGCTTTTCGCACGTGGGGTCGTCTTCGATGACGCGCTGTGCCTCGTCGCGCGCCATCTGCACGAGCTGTCCGTCGCGCGCGATGTCCGCTATCTTCAGGTCAAACGCCATTCCGCTCTGCTGCGTTCCCTCGAGGTCGCCCGGCCCGCGCAGCTTGAGGTCGGCCTCGGCAATGCGGAACCCGTCGTTTGTGTCGCACATGATGTCAATGCGCTTCCGGGTGTCCTCGCTCAGCTTGTGCCCGGTCACCAGGATGCAGAACGACTGGTCGGCGCCGCGGCCCACGCGTCCCCGGAGCTGGTGGAGCTGCGACAGTCCGAACCGCTGTGCGTCAAGAATGACCATCACCGAGGCGTTGGGCACGTTGACCCCCACCTCGATAACTGTCGTGGCCACCAGTATCTGCGTCTCGCGGCGCAGGAAGCGCTGCATCTCCTCCTCCTTTTCCTTGGGCTTCATGCGGCCGTGCACCTTGCTGAGCCTGAACTCCGGGAACACCTGCCGCAGCGCCTCGAAGCCATTTTCCAGGTTCTTCAGGTCGCTCTTCTCGCTTTCCTCGATGAGCGGAAACACAAAGTAGGCCTGCCGTCCCTGCCGTATCTGCTGGCGGATGCCGTCGTAGAGGCTTGTCATGCGCGTGTCAAAGACGTGGCGGGTCACCACGGGCTTCCTGCCTGGGGGAAGCTCGTCAATCACGCTCACGTCGAGGTCGCCGTACAGGGTCATGGCCAGTGTGCGCGGGATGGGCGTGGCGGTCATCACCAGCACGTGGGGCGGGTTGGCGCTCTTCCCCCACAGGCGGGCGCGCTGCGCCACCCCGAAGCGGGGTTGCTCGTCGACCACCACCAGCCCGAGCCGCGCGAACTGCACGGTGTCCTCGATAACCGCGTGGGTGCCCACAAGGATTTGCAGGCTGCCGTCGGCCAGGCTGCCGAGCACCTCCTGCCGCCGCTTGCCCTTGACGATGCCCGTGAGCAGTCCTACCCGGATGTCCATGCCGCCCAGCAGTTCGCGGATGGTGCTGAGGTGCTGCTCGGCCAGAATCTCCGTGGGGGCCATGATGCACGCCTGGTAGCCGTTGTCGAGCGCGATGAGCATGGCCATCAGCGCCACGAGCGTCTTTCCCGAGCCCACGTCACCCTGGAGAAGGCGGTTCATCTGCCGGCCGCTGCCCACGTCGCGGCGGATTTCGCGCAGCACGCGCTTCTGGGCCTCGGTGAGCCTGAAGGGCAGGTGGTCGCGGTAGAAGCCGTTGAAGATGTCGCCGATGCGGCTGAACACATACCCCCGGTACTTGCGCCGGTGGTCGCTGGCATAGCGCACAATGTTGAGCTGGACGAAGAAAAGCTCCTCGAACTTCAGCCTCACGCGCGCGCGTTCCAATTCTTTTGAGTCCTGCGGGTAGTGGATGGCGCGCAGCGCCCGGTCGCGGTCCATCAGGTGGAGCGGGGTGGTGATAAAGTCGGGCAGGGTCTCGGCGATGGGCTCCCTGAGCTTTTCCAGCAGGTTGCGCGTCAGCTTTTCGATGGTGCGCGAGGTCATGCCCATCTTCTTCATCCTGTCCGACGTGTTGTAGTAAGGCTGCATCCCCATGCCCGACAGCTCGATGCTGGCGGCGGGGTCAATGTCCGGGTGCACCACGTTCACCCTGCCGTTGAACACCGTGGGCTTGCCAAACACCAGGTAGGGCGTGCCCACCTTGTAGCTCTTTTTGGCGTACCGGCCCCCGTTGAACCACGTGAGGTCCATCACCCCGTGCCCGTCGGAGAAGTGGGCCACGACGCGCTCCTTCCTCGGTCCCATCTCGAACGTCTCGAAGCTCAGTATCTTGCCGCACACCTGAACAAAGGGCATCTCGCCCGTCAGCTCGTTGATGGCGTAGATGCGGCTGCGGTCCACGTACTTGTAGGGGAAGTAGCCGAGCAGGTCGCCAAAGGAGTTGATGCCCAGCTCCTCGCTGAGAATCTTTTTCCTGCCGGGCCCCACGCCGGTGAGGTACATGATGTCTTGGTCCAGGATGTTGTACATGGTGAGCTTGTCTGTCGTGTGCGCGTGCCGCCGTCCCTTGCTGTCAGAGCAGCGCCTGCGCTATCTTGAGGTCAAACGGTGTCGTTATCTTGATGTTCTCGCGGTTGCCCTCCACCAGTGTGATGGCGTGCCCGAGTCGCTCCACCACCGAGGCGTCGTCGGTGAAAGCCTCGGTGTAAGGCTGGCGGTAGGCCCTTTTGAGCAGCTGGATGTCAAAGGTCTGCGGTGTCTGCACCAGCCGGTAGTCGCTTCGCGGCACAGTGACGCTTGTCCGCGGCGCGCCGCTGTCCGCGGCTTCCGCTGTCTCCCCGGGCAGCAGTTTCCGCAGGGTCTCCACCACCGGCGCCACGGGGACGGCCGCCCCCTGCGCGCGTGCCACCCCGTAGCAGTTGCTGATGACCTGTACTGCCGGAAAGGGCCGCACGCCGTCGTGAACCCCCACCACGCCCTGCTCGCTGTCCGGGATGAGTGCCAGCCCGTTGCTCACCGAGTGGAAGCGCGTCGGCCCGCCGTCGGCGATGCTCACCGGCGCGCTGAAGCCATACTCCCGGCACAGGCTGCGCCAGTAGTCCTGCTGCGCCCTGGGCAGCACCAGGATGACGCGCAGCCCCTCCGAGCAGGCCATGAAGCGGTCGATGGTGCGCATCAGCACCGGCCGGCCGGCGACAGGCAGAAACTGCTTGGGCACGTCGGTCCCCATGCGCAGCCCCTTGCCTCCGGCCACAATGATTGCATAGTCGGCCATCAGTCGCAGAGCATCGCTGCCGCCACCTCGCGCGCCTTGTCCCTGCCCGTGAGGGCGGCCAGCAGCGTGAAGGCATATTCAAACGTGGCGCCCGGTCCCTTGCCGGTGATGATGTTGCCGTCTACGGTACACATCTCCCCCGTGTATTCGGCGCCGGCCAGGTGCCCCTCGAAGCCCGGGTAGCAGGTGGCGCGGCGGCCCTTGAGCAGGCCCAGCGAGCCGAGCACGATGGGCGCGGCGCAGATGGCCCCTATGCGCCTGCCCTTGGCATGGTGTGCGGCCAGCATCTGCCGCAGGGGCATGCAGGCGTTCAGGTTGGTGGCGCCGGGCATGCCGCCAGGCAGCAGCAGCAGGTCGGCGTCGCTGCAGTCGGCCTCCTCGATGAGCAGGTCGGCCTTCACTGTGGTGCCGTTGCTTGCCTCCACCAGCTTGTCGCCGGTGATGCTCACCGTCTTGGTGTCAATGTCGCCACGGCGCAGGATGTCGACGGGTCCGATGGCCTCTATGGGCTCGAAGCCCGTGGCCAGAAATTCATATACTTTCATATTCTTGTTTGTTTGATGGTTCGCTGGTTGTGGCGCAGCCGTTGCAAGGCGGTCATTTCAGCGCCTCCTTGTACAGGCGGATGGTCTCGTGCAGGCCCATGTAGAGCGCGTCGCAGATGATGGCATGGCCGATGCTCACCTCGTCAACCCACGGGATGCGCCGGTGGAAGTAGTGCAGGTTCGCCAGGCTCAGGTCGTGCCCTGCGTTCAGTCCCAGTCCCTGCCGGCGCGCCTCCTCGGCCGCCTCGACAAACGGCTTGATGGCCTCCTCGCGGTTGGCTGCATAGTTGGCTGCGTAAGGCTCGGTGTACAGTTCCACGCGGTGGCTGCCGCAGACCTTGGCCCCCTCCACCATCCTCGGGTCGGGGTCTACAAAGATGCTCGTGCGTATGCCAGCCTCGTTAAACCGCCCCACCACGTCGGTGAGAAACGTCTTGTTGGCCAGCGTGTCCCATCCGTGGTTCGAGGTGAGCTGCGCCTCGCTGTCGGGCACCAGGGTCACCTGGGTGGGCCTCACCTCCAGCACCAGGCCGATGTACCTGTCAATGGGGTTGCCCTCGATGTTCAGCTCGGTCGTTATCAGGGGCTTGATGTCCCTCACGTCCTGGTAGCGTATGTGGCGCTCGTCGGGCCTGGGGTGCACCGTGATGCCCTCGGCGCCGAATCCCTGGCAGTCGGCGGCCACCTGCAGCACGTCGGGGTTGTTGCCTCCGCGGGCGTTGCGCAGTGTCGCCACTTTGTTGATGTTTACGCTCAATTTCGTCATAGTCCTGAATAAATTTAGTCTGTATTGATGCTGTTTATGCTAAAAAGTCGTATTTTTGCAACGTGATATGCCGCATTTCAGCTGCATGGATAATGCAAAGATAGTGCAAACCGAAGACAATGCAAAATAAAAGGGCGTGAAACGGCCTTTATTTTTATTGTTGAGGTGCCGCCTATTTTATGAAAAGATAGTGCAAACCGAAGACAATGCAAAATAAAAGGGCGTGAAACGGCCTTTATTTTTATTGTTGAGGTGCCGCCTATTTTATGAAAAGATAGTGCAAACCGCCCCTTTATGATGCCACAACCGTTGAAGTTTGCCCTGTTCGGCAACATCTACCAGGCCCGGAAGTCGGCCGCTGTCCAGAGCCTGCTCTCCTGTCTGGCCGAGCACCGCGTCCAGGTGTGCGTCGACCGTCCCTACTACGATTTCCTTGTCAGCCAGCTGCAGCTGCCGCTCAGCGGTGTCAGTGTGTTCGAAGGCGACCGCTTCGACGCCGACTTCGCCGTCTCTGTTGGCGGCGACGGCACCTTTCTCCGCACGGCGGCCCGCGTGGGCGGCAAGCGCATCCCCATCCTCGGGGTCAACATGGGGCGGCTTGGCTTCCTTGCCGAGGTCAACCCCCGGGAGCTGGAGGAGAGCCTGCACCGCATCCTTAGCAACGACTATGCCGTCGAGGAGCGCGAGCTTGTCCGCGTGGAGACCGACGGCGAGCCTTTCCAGGGCTGCGACTGCGCCCTCAACGACGTGGCCATCCTCAAGCGCGACGACGCCTCGATGATTTCCATTCACGCCACGGTCAACGGCCACTATCTCACCACCTTCCAGGCCGACGGCCTCGTGCTGAGCACGCCGACCGGCTCGACGGCCTACTCGCTGTCCAACGGCGGCCCCATCATTGTGCCCGGCACCCATGTGCTCTCCATGACCGCGGTGGCCCCCCACAGCCTCAATGTGCGCCCCATCGTTGTCCCCGACAGCGCGGTCGTGGAGCTTGCCGTCAGGTGCCGCAGCCACCACTTCCTCGTGGCCATCGACGGCCGGTCGGAGAAATGCCTCGAGGGCGTGCGCCTCACCGTCCGCAAGGCCCCCTATGCCGTAAGGGTGGTGAAGTGCAGCGGACAGACCTATTTCCAGACCCTGCGCGACAAGATGATGTGGGGGGCTGACATAAGGGAGTGAAAATGACCAACACCGACTGCCGATGAAGCTCCTGCAACTGCTCCGCCTGCCCCCGAACCGCTATTCCACTGCCCGCCTTGTGCGCTGGCTGTGGCGCGCCTGGCGCGGCAACAGGCTCCAGGCCTCGCTCAACGCCCTGGTGGGGCTGGCCGGCGTGGCCACCAGCCTTGGCTCGGTGTGGGCCATGCAGCGCGCCATCGACATCGCCGCCGGCGCGCGCGCCGGCTCCCTCTACGGCGCCGTGGGGGTGATGGCCGCACTGGTGGCCTGCGACTTCGCGCTGAACATCGCCCGCGTGTGGCTGAGAAACATCCTTGGCGTCAGGGCGCAGAACAGGATGCAGCGGCAGACGCTCGACCGCCTGCTGCGCGCCGAGTGGCAGGGGAAGGAACGCTATCACAGCGGCGACGTGATCAACCGGCTGGAGCAAGACGTGCAGACGGTGGTCACCTTTCTCACCGAGACCCTGCCCGGAACGCTCTCCGTGCTCGCCATGTTCGCCGGCGCCTTTGTCTACCTCATGATGATGGACACCATGCTGGCGCTGGTCACGGTGGCCATCCTGCCGGTGTTCGTCGTGGCGAGCAAGCTCTATGTGGGGCAGATGCGCAAGCTCACGCGCCGCGTGCGCGCCAGCGACAGCCAGGTGCAGAGCATCTTGCAGGAGACCGTGCAGCACCGCATGCTCATCAAGACGCTGGAGTGTGACGGCCATGTCGTCGGGCTGCTCGGCCGTAGCCAGGCCGAGCTTTGCGCCAATGTGCGCCGCCGCACCGTGTTCTCCGTGCTGAGCAACCTTGTGCTCAACGCCGGCTTCGCGCTGGGCTATCTTGTGGCTTTCCTCTGGAGCGCCGTCAGGCTCTACCGCCACACCATCACGTTCGGCACCATGACCGCCTTTCTCCAGCTTGTCTACCGCATCCAGGGGCCGGCGCGCGAGCTCACCAGGCTGGCGCCGGCCTTCGTTGCCGTGCTCACCGCCGCCGAGCGCCTCATGCAGCTGGAGGAGATTCCGGCCGAGGAGCAGGGCGAGCCGGTTGTGCTCGACCCTCCCTGCGGCGTGCGCCTGTCGGGCGTGACCTATGCCTACGCCGACGCTCCCGGCGCACCCGTGCTGGACAGCCTGTCGTTCGACTTCCGCCCTGGCACCTGCACGGCCATCCTCGGCGAGACGGGCGCGGGGAAAACCACGCTCATCCGCCTGGTGCTGGCCTTGCTGCGGCCTTCCGAGGGGCGTGTCGAGGTGTACGGGCGCACGGGCAGCCCGGTGGAGATGTCGCCCCGGCTGCGCTGCAACTTCGTCTATGTGCCGCAGGGCAACACCCTGCTCAGCGGGACCATCCGCGACAACCTGCTGCTGGGAAAGGCCGGAGCCACCGAGCGCGAGATGCGCGACGCACTCGCCCTGGCGTGCGCCGACTTTGTGTACGCGCTGCCCCTCGGGCTTGACACGCCCACCTCAGAGGGCGGCGGCGGACTGAGCGAGGGGCAGGCCCAGCGCATAGCCATTGCCCGGGCCTTGCTCCGCGGCCGCAGCGTCATGCTCTTCGACGAGGCCACCAGCGCCCTCGACCCGGACACCGAGCGCCGCCTGCTTCACAACATCCTCAGCTCCAACACGCGCACAGTCCTCTTTATCACCCACCGCCCCGCCGTGGTTGAATACTGCGATTCGGAACTGCGGCTGTGAAATGAAGCGTGTGGAATGACAACTCGTCACTCCACACGCTTCATTTTATCTCCTCGCACTTGCTTGCAAACCGCTCCGCGCCGTGTGCTGTCAGGAAGTCGCGGTCCCTGAACCCCCAGAGCACGCTGATGCAGGGCAGGTGGCTGTTGCGCGCCGTCTCAATGTCCACGTCGCTGTCGCCGATGTAGACCGTCTCGCCGGGGGCGGCCCCCAGCTGGCGCATGGCCTCCATCACCATGTCGGGGCAGGGCTTGCGCCGTATGCCCTCGCGCTCTCCGATGGCCACGTCGACCGTGTCGGCGAAAAAGTGCCGGCACAGCTCCGTCACCCCGGCCTGCAGCTTGTTGCTCACCACCGCAATCCTCGCCCCTTGCCTTTTCAGTCTGTGCAGCATTTCCTCCACGCCGGGGTAGGGGCGGGTGGTGTCGAGCGAGTGCTCCAGGTAATGCTGCCTGAACGTGGCGAACACCCGGTCTCTCAGCGCCTTGCCGGTGCCGGCGGGGACAGCGCGGTCAATCAGCTTGCCAACGCCGTTGCCCACAAACTGTCTCACCTCCTCGATGGTGCGTGCAGGCATGCCGAAGGCGCGCAGCGCGTGGTTGGTGCTGGCCGCCAGGTCGCCAAGGGAGCTCAGCAGCGTGCCGTCCAAGTCAAAAATGTAGTAGTTGTAAGTTGTCCGTTCCATGGCCGTATGCTTTTTGTTGGTCAGGGTGCAAAAGTAGCAACAATTCCTTGAATGCCGTCATGGCTCCAAATGATTTTTTCCTGAAAGCGGCAGAACTTGACTTGCGCGGGTGGCGAGGTTCTAAAATAAAGTGCTACCTTTGCTGCCGGAATCCGACGTTGATTGCTGCAATGTTCCGCCGCCGCTAACGGTACCTTTCTGCCGGATGGCCGTGTGCCGCTGCCGTGTCCGGGCCTGCTTGTGCAGGTCGGGCGCTGGCGTGTGCCTGCCTGTACGGCCCCTGCCGGCTTCCGGCGCGCAGTGCCTGTCCCTGCGCCTTGGCTCCCCACGCACCGTGAATCGGCCGGCCCCATGCCGCAAAACCGTTCGCCTGGCATCGCCAAACCGTTCGTTCCGGCCTGTCAAAAAGGCCGTTCGGCCGTGTGAAACAGGCCGTCCCAGAGCGCGAAACGCCCCGTTTCGCCGCGCAGACGGGGCAGTGTGGCAGGGCGGCGCGCACGGTGTGGCGGTGGGTGATGGCCGGTGGGGGAAAAGAAAAAGGAACTGCCCGGAGAGCAGTTCCTTGACTGTTGATGTAGCGGGGGTGGGACCCGAACCCACGACCTCCGGATTATGAATCCGACGCTCTAACCAGCTGAGCTATCCCGCCATCGTTGAATTGCGGATGCAAAGTTAGCATAAAGTTTTTGTTCCGCAAAACTTTTTCACCGTTTTTGTTGGCAGCGCCGAAGAAAAAGCCTTTTTTTTGCCGCGCAAAGTGGGCCTCGGCACCCGCTTTGCCGATGGATGCAACGCAAGCCAAGAAACACAGTCACCATGGAAAAGCGGAAGGCAAGCCTTGCACACCCGTTGGCAGCGCGGGCGGCGGCAGCCGGGCGGGCGGTGATAAAAAACGCAAAAAGCGTGCGCACTCTGATTTTTTTGTGCTAATTTTGCAAGCTGGAAAGGCCTCCTTGGCCGCTACGCCAGGCTCATGTTGCGCATCAAGAAACTTGATATATTTATCGTAAGGCAGTTCGGACTGCTTTTCTGCGGCACCTTCTTCATCTGCCAGTTCGTGCTGATGATGCAGTTCCTGTGGCGCTATGTGGACGAGCTCATAGGCAAGGGCCTCTCTGTCGAGGTGCTCGCCCAGTTCTTCTGGTACATGGGGCTGATGCTGGTGCCCCAGGCCTTCCCCCTGGCCATCCTCCTGTCGTCGCTCATCACCTTCGGCAACCTGGGCGAGAGCTCTGAGCTGACCGCCATCAAGGCCGCCGGCATCTCGCTGATGCAGGCTTTCCGCCCGCTGATTGTCATTGTCGTGGGCATCAGTATGCTGTCGTTCTACTTCCAGAACGTGGTGGGCCCCGAGGCCAACAAGTCGTTCGGGCAGCTGCTGCTCTCCATGAAGCAGAAAAGCCCCGAGCTCGAGATTCCCGAGGGCATCTTCTATGACGGAATCCCCAACTGCAACATCTACGTGCAGAAGAAAGACCTGGAGACGGGCAAGCTCTACGGCATCATGATTTACCGCATCAACGGAAGCTACGAGGACGCCGCCATCATCCTGGCCGACTCGGGCATGCTCCAGTCCACGGCCGAGAAGAAGCACCTGCTGCTCCACCTGTACAGCGGCGAGTGGTTCGAGAACATGCGGCAGCAGGACCTGGCCGGAAGCGCCAGTGTGCCCTACCGCCGCGAGACCTTTGTCGCCAAGCGCATCGTGCTCGACTTTGACGGCGGGTTCAACATGGCCGACGTGACCGGCATCTCTGCCGACGCGCGCTCAAAGGGGCTGGCCAGGATATGCCATGACCTTGACTCGCTGCGCGCCTTCAACGACAGCGTGGGGCGCGCCTATTACCGCGACGACAAGAACTCCGCCTGCTACCCGCCGCCGCTCGGCAGGGCCGACTCGGCCAGGGCTGTGGCCGGCGCAAGGGCCCTCGCGCCGAGGGTCGACACGCTGTTCGCCGCACTGCCCGACGGCCGGAAGGCCGACGTGCTGGGGCGGGCGCTGGCCATGGCGCAGTCGAAGCAGGCCGAGCTGGAGATGAAAGGGGAGTACACGGCCGACCTCGACCGCAACGTGAGGCGCCACGAGCTGGAAGCCTACTACAAGTTCACCCTGTCGTTCTCCTGCATCCTCTTCTTCTTCATCGGCGCGCCCCTCGGCGCCATCATCCGCAAGGGCGGGCTGGGCGTGCCCGTCATCATCTCGGTGGTCGTGTTCATCATCTACTACATCTTTGACAACTCCGGCTACCGCATGGCGCGCATCAACGCCTGGACCGTGTGGTTCGGCCGGCTGATATCCACCATGGTGCTGGCTCCCATCGCCATCTTCTTCACCTACAAGGCCAACAAGGACTCGACCGTGTTCAACGTCGACCTCTACGTCAGCGCCGTCCTCAGCGTGCTCGGCATCCGCCGGAAGCGCGCCGTCACGATGAAAGAGGTGATTATCAACGACCCCGACTATGCCGCCGACGCCCGGAGGCTGGCCGAGGTGTCACGGCAGGTGGCCGACTACTCGAAGAGGCACAGCCTGCTGAAAGCCCCCAATCCCGTCGCCGTGTTCTTCCGCCCGGGCGACGACCGGCGCATCAGCGAGATTAACGGCGAGCTGGAGGCGGTCATCGAAGACCTGTCGAACAGCAATGACATGGTGATTATCGACAAGCTGAACAGCTACCCCCTCATGGCCACCCACGCCCACACGAGGCCGTTCAGGCAGAAGTGGCTCAACGCGGTCACCGGGCTGGTGCTGCCCGCCGGCCTGTTCTTCTACCTGAGGATGTGGCGGTTCAGGCTGCGGCTCTACAAAGACCTGCGCACAGTGAGGCAGACCAACGACGCCATAGTGGCCCGCATAGGGCAGATGGAGGCCGGGAAAGCGTGAGGGGCCGCCACGCGGCTGAACATTACTTAATGATGAGAGAACAATAACCAGACACTTATGGAAAAGATTATACTGAGCACTGTCGAAGAGGCTGTGGCCGATTTCAAGCAGGGAAAGTTTGTGATTGTGGTCGACGACGAGGACCGCGAGAACGAGGGCGACCTCATAATCGCCGCCGAGATGATAACCCCGGAGAAGGTGAACTTCATGCTCAAGCACGCGCGCGGCGTGCTCTGCGCACCCATCACCATCAGCCGCAGCGAGGAGCTCGACCTGCCGCGCCAGGTGGCGTGCAACACCTCGATGCTCGGCACGCCGTTTACCGTGACCATCGACAAGCTCGAGGGATGCACCACGGGCGTGTCGGCCCACGACAGGGCCGCCACCATCAAGGCGCTGGCCGACCCCAAGTCGCGCCCCGAGACCTTCGGGCGCCCCGGGCACATCAACCCCCTCTACGCGCAAGACAACGGCGTGCTGAGGCGAAGCGGGCACACCGAGGCCGCCATAGACCTGTGCAACATCGCCGGGCTCTACCCGGCAGGGGCGCTCATGGAAATCATGAACGATGACGGAACCATGGCCAGAATGCCGCAGCTGCAGGAGTTCGCACGCAAGTATGGCATGAAAATCATCACCATCAAGGACCTGATAGCCTACCGGCTGAAGAGGGAGACGCTCGTCGAGGAGGGCGACCGGGTGGACATGCCAACCCGGTACGGCCACTTCCAGCTGATACCGTTCAGGCAGAAAAGCAACGGACTGGAGCACTTCGCGCTCGTCAAGGGCGAGTGGAGCTGCGAGGAGCCTGTCCTGGTCAGGGTGCACTCGTCGTGCGCCACGGGCGACATCCTGGGCAGCAAGCGGTGCGACTGCGGCGAACAGCTGCACAAGGCCATGCGGATGATAGAGCAGGAGGGGCGCGGCGTGCTCGTGTACATGCAGCAGGAGGGGCGCGGCATCGGGCTGATGAACAAAATCGCGGCTTACAAGTTGCAGGAAGAGGGGCTCGACACCGTCGAGGCCAACGTGCACCTGGGCTTCAAGCCCGACGAGCGCGACTACGGCTGCGGCGCCCAGATACTCCGCATGCTCGGCGTGCACAAGATGAGGCTCATGACCAACAACCCCACCAAGCGCGTGGGACTGGAGAGCTACGGACTGGAAATCGTGGAGAACGTGCCCATCGAAATACAGCCCAACGAGTATGACTACAAGTACCTGAAAACCAAACAGGAGCGCATGGGGCACACACTGCACCTGAAATGACAGGCGCATGGCGGCGGAACGCGCCGCCATGCGCTCCTGCCAGCCCACAGCCCCGCACCGCGGGCAAAAGGCATGCAAAACGGCGCAAAATGTTTCGCGGTGTGAAATAAATAGCTACTTTTGCAGTTATATATTATAGAATAAGAAAGAAAATATGGCACAACTATCAGAACGCTTGCAGAGACTCGCCCCGTCGGCCACACTGGCCATGTCGCAGAAAAGCTCGGAGATGAAAGCCCAGGGCATCGACGTGATCAACCTGAGTGTGGGCGAGCCCGACTTCAACACGCCCGACCACATCAAGGAGGCTGCCAAGAAGGCGATAGACGAAAACTACTCGCGCTACTCGCCCGTGGCGGGCTACGCCGACCTGAGGCAGGCCGTGGCCGACAAGCTGAGGCGGGAGAACGGGCTTGACTACGGGGCGGGCGAGATACTGGTGTCAAACGGCGCCAAGCAGAGCGTGTGCAACACGGTGATGGCGCTGGTGAACGGCGGTGACGAGGTGATCGTGCCGGCGCCCTACTGGGTGTCCTACCCGCAGATGGTCAAGCTGGCCGGAGGCGTGCCCGTCATCGTCGAGGCCGGCTTCGACCAGAACTTCAAGATGACAGCCGCACAGCTGGAGCGGGCCATCACGCCAAAGACAAGGCTCGTCATACTCTGCTCGCCCAGCAACCCCACGGGCAGCGTCTATTCCAGGGACGAGCTCCGGGAGCTGGCGCAGGTCATCCTGCGCCATGACAGCCTCTTTGTGCTGGCCGACGAGATTTACGAGCACATCAACTATGTGGGCCGGCACGAGAGCATCGCGCAGTTTGACGGCATGAAGGAGAGGGCCATCATTGTCAACGGAGTGTCCAAGGCCTATGCCATGACAGGGTGGCGCATCGGCTACATCGCCGCGCCCGAGTGGATTGTCAAGGGCTGCAACAAGCTCCAGGGACAGTACACCAGCGGCCCCTGCTCGGTGAGCCAGCGCGCCGCGCTCTGCGCCTACCAGTCGTCGCAGGCCTGCGTCGAGCAGATGCGGCAGGCCTTCGAGCGCCGCCGCAACCTCATCGTCAGGCTGGCCAGGGACATCCCGGGGCTGGAGGTGAACACGCCCGAAGGCGCCTTCTACCTCTTCCCCAGGTGCAGCAGCTTCTATGGCAAGAGCGACGGCCGGACAACGGTGACCAACTCCACCGAAATGGCGCTCTACCTGCTTGACAAGGCCCACGTGGCCACCGTGGGCGGCGACGCCTTCGGCGCGCCCGACTGCTTCAGGATGAGCTACGCCACCGGCGACGACAACATCAGGGAGGCCATGAGGCGCATCAAGGAGGCACTCGCCAAACTCGGGTGAAGGGCCGGACAGCCCATGTGAAAAAAAGAAGACAGGAGCGTTAAAAGTTGCAAATTCAGTGCGTTCTATGCATTTAATTGCTATCTTTGCGCGTCAGTGAACGGTGGGTTGAACCCTCGCTGGAACTGCACAAAACCGCATACAATCTAGAACTGAAACAACAAGCAGGAAACTGTGACGGCGAAATTATCTGATTCAATAATAATTTAAATCTATCAATCAAAATTATGGCAACAACAAAAGCAGCTGCAGCCCCAGCTAAAAAATCGGGCTTCGGAGGTGTGAAGAACGCATGGGTCATCATGTTATTCTGCCTGATGGCAGGCTACGCCTTCTGGTACTTTGTTCTGGGCAGCCCCGACAACTTCGTAGGCGGCGACACAACCGGACACCCGAAGAACCTCGCCGGTACCGTGTACAAGGGCGGTATCGTGGTAGGTCTGATCTTCACCCTGCTCCTTACCGTCATCTGTCTCGGCGTAGAGCGCTTCTTCGCGCTGAAGAGCGCGTTCGGCACCATGAGCCTGCCCAAGTTCACCTCGCAGGTGAAGGCCCTCATCAAGAGCGGTGACTTTGCCGGCGCCCAGGCTCTCTGCGACAAGATGAAAGGCTCTGTGGCCAACGTGGTTTCCGCCTCGATCAGCGCATACAAGGAGGCTGAGGGCAACAACACCATGAAGAAGGCCCAGAAGATTGCAAAGATCCAGCAGGCCCACGAGGAGGCCACACAGCTGGAGATGCCCACCCTGCAGATGAACCTGCCCATCGTGGCCACCATCGTCACCCTCGGTACGCTGACCGCCCTGTTCGGTACGGTGCTCGGTATGATCGGCTCGTTCCAGGCCCTATCTTCAGGTGGCGGCGCTGACTCTATGGCTCTGTCTGCCGGTATTTCCGAGGCCCTTGTGAACACAGCCTCCGGTATTTTGACCTCTTGGTTCGCTGTGGTTATCTACAACTTCTTCACAAACAAGATTGACAAGCTGACTTACGCCCTCGACGAGGTTGGTTATACCATCGCAACAACTTACGACGTTAACCACGCAGACGAGGCCTAATTGTTTTACCTTTTAATTTATAGACACTAATGGGTAAAATAAAAATACAGAAAAAGGACGTCTGGATCGACATGACCCCTATGTCGGACGTGATGACCCTGCTCCTCTGCTTCTTCATGTTGACTTCAACATTCCTGCAGCCGGAGCCCATCAAGGTCAACACGCCTAGCTCGGTGTCTGAGGTAAAGGTGCCCGAGAACAATGTCTTGAACATCCTGGTGAGCCCGGAGGGAAAGATATTCGTCGGCACTGATAACAAGAATGACATGGTGGCAATGCTTCAGACTGTTACCGACAAGTTCGGCGTTTCGCTGAGCGCGCGGCAGCTGAAGAGCTTCAAAGAGGAGTCTATGGTTTGCGCACCGCTCAGCAAAATCAGTGATTACCTTAGCCTGGACCCCCAGAAAATGGGCGAAGTCGCTCCTACGCTCGGCATCCCCACCGACAGCATCGATGGCGGAATGAGCGAATTTCAGGAATGGGTGAAGGCTGCGCGCGAAGCCAACCCCGACCTCAAGATTGCCATCAAGTGCGATGCAACCACATCCTACAAGGTGGTCAAGAAAATGATGTCGGAGCTGCAGGACATGAACGAGAACCGTTACCAGCTGATTACAAACCTTAAAAGAAGTTCGGAGGAATAGAGCATGGCAAAAAAGCAAGCAAGCAAGCAGAAGAAAAAGGACACCAGGGTTGACTTCACCCCGATGGTGGACATGATGATGCTCCTTATCACTTTCTTTATGCTGTGTACAACGCTGAGCAAGCCGCAGGCAATGCAGCTCACCATGCCCAGCAACGACAAGAACCTGGATAAGGAAGACAAGTCAGTGACGAAAGCCTCCCACACCATCACGCTGTACCTCGGCGCAAACGACAAGGTCTATTATATCGAGGGGCTCCCCCAGTATGACAAGCCTGACTGCGTGAAGGAAACGTCCTGGGGCGCCGACGGCCTCCGCAAGGTGCTCATCAACCACACCACCGAAGAGGGCATCAACCCGGTGGCAAGGGTGATGGCTGCCAAGAAGAAGCTCGACGAAAAGAGGGCGGCTTACAACTCAAACATGTCTGACGAGGAATACCAGAAGCAGCTGGCTGAAATCAGGAACGGCGTCATTGACGGCGAGAAGATACCTACGCTGACCGTCATCATCAAGCCGCTTGACACATCCAGCTACAAGAACCTGGTTGACGCGCTTGACGAGATGCTCATCTGCAGCATCGGCAAGTATGTCATAGACAAGGTGAACCCCGATGACCTCAAGCTGATGCAGCTAAGGGGAGTAAAGTAATCAGTGACGAACAATTAAAATCTAAGAACAATGTCAAAAGTAGATCTTATAGACAACAGTTGGATTGAGCTCGTCTTTGAGAACAAGAACAAGAAATATGGCGCTTACCAGCTGCGAAAGAACACTGGCAAGAGAAACGTCAAGGCTCTTGTGATTGTGTTCGCCACGATTGCTGTCATCATAGCTGCGTTCTACGCCAAGGTGGCTATCGAGAACGCCATGCCTAAGAAGGTGGCTATCGAGACGGACGTGGAGCTCTCCAAGCTGGCCCAGAAGAAGGAGGCCAAGGTGGAGCGCAAGGAGCCCATCAAGGTTGAGCAGGAGCAGAAGGTTGTCGAGAAGGTGAAGAGCTCGGTGAAGTTCACCGCACCTGAAATCAAGAAAGACGAGGATGTGAACCCCGAGGACGAGCTGAAGTCGCAGGACGAGCTGGCCAAGACCAACACGGCCATCGGCTCGTTCGACGTGAAAGGTAACGACGAGGCCGAGGGCGAGGTGCTCAAGGCCAAGGAGTTGATTGCCGAGGAGAAGCCCAAGGAGGAGGAGACCAAGGTCTTCGACGTGGTGGAGCAGATGCCCCAGTTCCCGGGCGGACAGCAGGCGCTCTTCGAATACCTCTCGAAGCACATCAAGTATCCTGTGATTGCCGAGGAGAACGGAGTGCAGGGACGTGTCATCGTGACATTCGTGGTTGAGCGCGACGGCTCGATCACCGATGTGAAGGTGGTGAAGTCGGTTGACCCCTCTCTCGACAAGGAGGCAACGCGCGTGGTCAAGGGAATGCCTCACTGGATTCCCGGAAAGCAGAACGGCTCTGCCGTGCGTGTGAAGTACACCGTGCCTGTAACGTTCAGGCTCGCATAACAACATCTTTTTGAAATGAAGAAAATCCTGTTCAACGCTACCGTTGGATGCACTCTCGTTTTGGGCTTGGCTTTGTCTTGCAAGGGCAGGCCCAAAAACGCAAGGACTGACACTTACTCATCAGGGACGATATCGTTCGTCTCTGATGAGAGTTTCAGCCCGATTATCAATGAGGAAGTGGCTGTCTTCGAGAGAATCTATCCCAATGCCACGCTCAAGGCGCACTACACCAACGAGCTGGACGCCGTGAACCTGCTCATGCGCGAAAAGACGTGGCTGGCTTTCACGGCGCGGAGATTCACAGCCAAAGAGCAGAAAAACCTGGAGGACCGCAATTTCATGCCTGTCGCCATACCGCTCGCCTACGACGGACTGACGCTCATCGTGAACAACGGCAACCCCGACACCATCATCTCCGTGCATGACATCAAGCTCATCCTTGGAGGGAAGGTGGACAAATGGAGGCAACTCTACCCCCACTCGAAGCTGGGGAGCATCGAGGTGGCCTTTGACAACAAGCAGTCGAGCACGGTTCACTACTGCGTTGACTCGCTGCTGGGGGGCACCCCCATCAACAGCCCCAACATCTACGCCGTGAAAAAGTCGGCCGAGGTGATCGACTTTGTCGAGCGCCACCCCAACGCCATCGGCATCATCGGGTCGAACTGGCTGAATGACAAGCGCGACACGACCAATGTCACATTCAAGAGAAACATCAAGGTGATGGGCGTGAGCAAGATTCACCCCGCCACTGTGGAAAGCAGCTGGCAGCCTTACCAATATTATATTTACAATGGCAACTACCCGCTTATCCGCACCATCTACGCGCTGGTCAACGACCCGCACCACGGACTGCCCTGGGGCTTTGCCAACTTCATTGCGGCCGACTACCGCGGACAGCTGATTATCCACAAGGCCGGACTGCTGCCTTACAGGGCCAACGTCGCCGTGCGCGAGGTGGTGGTCAAAGACCATTGACAGAGGCGGCTGGCCGCTTGCAGTGTAAATGATATTTCCTAAATCAAACATAAACAGGATATGAAGACAATCAAATATTTAGTGTTGGGCGCGCTGATGATGGGTTCATCGGCTCCCATGATGGCGCAGGATAACAAGACGGTTATCGCGGAGATTTCTAAAGTGATCAAGGCTCACCCGGCTGACCTCAAGGACCAGGTGAAGGATGTCTACAAGAAGAACAAAAAGAATGGTGAGGTGCTGGTGGGCATAGGCCGCGCTTTCTATGACGTGAAGGACACGGTCAATGCCAATGTTTACGCTGACTACGGCATCAAGCTGAAATATGCGCCGGCCTTTGTGCTCAAGGGTGACCTCAAGGCACTTGCCGGCGACGGCGGCGGCGCTGTCGAGCTGTATGACCAGGCCATCTATTTCGACCCCAAGGACCCTGTGCCCTACTACAAGTATGCGAGCGTTTACCGGAAAATCAGCCCCTCGCAGGCCGTGGCCAAGCTGGAGGATCTCAGGGCGCAGCGCCCTGATGTAGCCGTCGACGCCATGATAGGCCGCATCTATTACCAGTCGAACGACTTTGACCAGGCTATCGCTGCGTTCAAGAAGGCTGACCTCGCAAAGATGGAGGAGCGTGACGTGCGCAGCTTCGCCATGTCTTACTTCCTGAAGCAGAAGTATGCCGAGAGCCTCGAGGTGGCCAAGGCCGGACTGGCCATCAGCCCGCGTGATGCCGGATACAACCGCCTGGCTTTCTTCAACTGCACGGACTTGGGCAACTATGACGAGGCGCTGAAGTATGCCGACGCGCTGTTCAACAAGTCTGACAGCGCCAGCTTCACATATTATGACTACACGTATTACGGCAACGCGCTCAGCGGCGCCAAGCGCCATGACGAGGCCATTGCCATGTACCAGAAGGCGTTGCAGCAGGAGATTGACAACAAGGACAAGCGGGCTGGCGTAATCAAGCAGCTGGCCGAAGCCTACAAGGAGAAGGACGACTACGTGAATGCCATCAAGACTTACGACGAGTATCTCGGTGCTGTGAGCCAGCCGACAGCCACCGACTATGCCGGCCTTGCGCAGCTGTACATCCAGTATGCTGACACGCTGAGCGGTGCGGCGAGGACTGACAACTTCAAGAAGGCCGAGGAGGTGTATGTCAAGCTGCAGGAGAAATTTCCCACGGCCGAGGAGTATGCCACCTTTATGCGCGCACGCGTGAACGCCTATATCGACCCGGAGACCAAGGACGGACTGGCCAAGCCTCTGTACGAGAAGGTGGTGTCGATGATTGAACCCAAGGCGGAAAAGGACAAGTCGGACTGCGCGCGCCTGATTGAATGCTACCGCTATCTGGGCTATTACTACCTGCTCAACAACGACAAGGAGGCTTCAAAGGGCTTCTGGGCTAAGATTGTAGAGCTTGACCCGGCAAACCAGATGGCCAAGCAGGCCCTCGAGCAGCTGAGCAAGTGACGTGAGGCTGTGGAGACTTACAGCAAAAGGCAGGGAATGTGCTCGCACATTCCCTGCCTTTTGCTTGCTCCCTCTTTTGTGAAGGCCACAAAAAAAGAGGCTCCCAAAGGGAGCCTCCGTATCTTTCTGACAAGCGAGTCAGTTAGGCGGGAAGACTGATTGCCCCGGAAGGACACACGTCAGCGCAGGTTCCGCACTCTGTGCACATGTCGGGGTTGATTGAATACTTTTCGCCCTCGGAGATTGCTCCAACAGGACACTCGTCGATACAGGTACCGCAAGCGATACAGTCGTCACCAATAACGTAAGCCATAATTGTCTGTTTTATTTGTTAATACTCAAATTCGATGATGCAAAAGTAATAATAATATTTGGATTATACCTAATTCAGATGAACATATTTAGTTTTATTTCACCCAAATTTCACCCAAAATGGCTAATGCTAAATATAATATGTTGCCCATAAATGCGTTTTATAGATGATGAGATGGATTGAGAGGCTTCTTTTTACCCTTTGCAGGCGGCGTGGCCCTTGGATGCCAAGGCTGTCAATGGCCTTGGCGGCGCTGCTGGTGTCGCAATGTGCCCTGGCGCAGGAACGCCGGGAGCAGAACAAACCCTATATCGATTTGCGCCCGCTGCATTTTGGCATCTTGGTGGGGATGCACCTCCAGGATGTGGAGCTGCAGAATGTTGGGCCTCAGACAGTCGTTGATGGCGACGGGAGCTCGTCGGTACAGCACATTGTGTGCGACGATGACAAGTGGAACCCGGGGTTCTCCGTTGGCGTGCTGGCCGAGGCGCGGCTCACTTCGCATCTGGCGGCAAGGGTAACCCCCACAATGCACTTTGGCGCGAAGCACCTCAGGTTTGTGAACCTCTCAAAGACCGATGCGGCAGGGAAGATGCTGCAAGCCACGCAGGATCTCAAAAACACCTATATCTCCATTTCCGTCGACATCAAGTTCAGCTCCCAGCGCTTTAACAACTACCGGCCTTACCTCATAGCTGGCATCAACCAGATGATCAACCTCACTGGCAAGTCGCAGGACTATGTGCGGCTCAAGCGAGCGGACACGATGGTCGAGGTGGGCATGGGGTGCGACTTCTACCTCCCCTTTTTCAAGCTCAACCCCGAACTGAAGTTCTGTTACAGCCTGACCAACAGTCTTGACAGCAAGAACGCCGACCAGCTTAGAGACCCAAACGTGCGTGCATACGCCAAAAGTGTGTCTGCCGCCCACACCAAGATGATTGTCCTTACCTTTTATTTCGAGTAGGGCCGTCTCGTTTCGGGATGGCGCGTGCCATCTCGAGGCCGGGCTTGGCTGTGAAACAGGGCCATAGGGTGGCTCCGCGCTCAGCCCCCGGGTGTCGCTTCTTTGTTGAATACGGTGTCAAAGTCTGCATCTGTCACGCAGGCAAGCACCTTGTTCCTCACTGCCATCTTGCAGAAATCCAGCCGAAACATTCTGTCTCCTGATGGGGTGTGTTTCTGCCTTAACATCTGAATCCTGCTGAAGCTCTGGCAATCCTGCGCATACTTGGCAAGGGCTTTTGCTTTTGCCAAATTGTCGGTCTTGTCATCCCTGTGTGGCTCAAGCAGGGAAAAGTCAAAGCCATTGTCCCCATCATGCCTGACGATAATAAAGTCGGGATAAAATCTCTTTGTTTCATTGCCCCACTCGTATGGAATGCATAAAGCCCAGGGCTTGCGATCCTGGTTGCGAAACCAGCAAACATACTGCGGGTGCTTGCGCTCTTCGTCAAGGGTGAGCCAGTATTATCAGCAGCAATAATTGATTTTCTGTCTGTATCAAGAGAAATGGATTTACCTATCTTTACGATACGTTTTCCATTTTTAGATATATGTAGTGGATAAAACAAATTCGGTCGATCTGCTCTTCTTGCATTTGTTCCAGCTCGCATCAATTGATTCCATACCAATTTGTCTACTTTCTCTGATTTTGCATTGCCTCGCCAACCATTACTAAGAGGCAAAGCTGTTGGCGAAGACAAACCATTTAGAACAAAATATATAAACTCATTAGAACGAGAGAATTCCCCCCTACTAACACCTGCCGTATTTATAACAGTACTCACCATCTGAATCCTTGCCTCAGGGAACATCTGTTCCAACAGGCATCCAAGATGATGATATTCCAATTCGTCAATCGTAACAATCAGCACAGAGTCATTCGGATTGAGCAGCTTCTTGGCAATCTTCAACCGCGCTTCCATCATTGACAGCCACTTGGAATGACGATACGCGTCCGTACCGTCAACATAGTCGCAGTTGTATTTCCAATCATGGGAATTAGGCTTGTTGTAAGGAGGGTCGATATAGATGCAGTCCACCATGCCAGGATAGAGGTAGACGAGCGTCTGCAGGGCATGATAGTTGTCTGCCTCTATCAGCGTGTGCCACAAGTCGCTGTCGGGCGCATTCTCCACGCTGTCCATGGGTTTCAAGTAGGGATAGATCACATCGCCAAGCTGCGCCACAGCCACCAAGTCGTCAAGCGGGAAAGTCTTGTCCTTCAGAGAGGCAAGATTCCGGCAGATGGCATTGTTGCTCTCAATGTCTTGCACCTCGTACACCTCATTGGGCGTTTTGCCACGCAATGCCACCTTTGTGCCACGGCGAATCTTAACCTCCGGCAAGAGCACATTGTCAGGCAGATGGCTCTCGTAAACCAGTCCGAAATGTTTCTTCTTAGTCAGACGGTTCACTTGCTCCCTTATCTGCTCTCGCAATTCGGGATTGGGTATCCGTTCTATATATTGGTCTACTGCAGCCATTCTGTACTTGTATGTTTTTTGTTACTGATTCGATAGGTTGTTGTCGTTCGTCACATCGTCCTTTGATGCAAAGATAGCCGATTTCGGTGAGAAAATGTCCGCTTTCGCGATAAAAAGTGCATAGTTGTGCCGTTGAAACGGCTGGAGTGAGCCCTGCCAGGGGGCTGCCTGCCGGCAAAAAGACCGTGCGCGTACTCCCCGCCAACGCTTATTAATATAATAATGTGTCCCGGTCTTTTCTCTTGACCTGTGTCAAGACAGTGTGAA
>CALBLK010000024.1 GCA_937895845.1 uncultured Prevotella sp.
AGTTGGTAGAGCAAAGGACTGAAAATCCTTGTGTCCCCGGTTCGATTCCTGGTGGCACCACCCGGAAGAAAAGCAACAGACAGAAAAATCCTGATTTCCAAGCGAAATCAGGATTTTCTGTTTTCCCGCAGGGCGCAAAAAGTGGCAGGACACGCCAACAAGCCCATGGCGCACACGCTTCCAGAAGGCCGCTTTCAGACTGCCATTCGGCCCGCATCGCACTGCAAGACGGTTCGTTTTGCAGCCCAAGAAAGCCTGTTTCGCGTGCTAAAACAGGCTGTTTCGCAGTCTGGAAAGGCCTGTTTCGCAGTGCAAGACAGTGCGTTTGCGCCCGTGCTTGCGCGTTTTCACCCCAAACCGCCCTTTTGGCTTGGGGCTGCCCCAAGCCGGCCGCCAGGCCGAAACGTGCCATATCGCCAGCCGAATCACTCTGCCGACAGGATGACTTTGCCAGATTTCACACCTTTGGCCCGGGCCTCGAGAACAATCTTGCCACTGCGCCCCGCGCTCTGCACCAAAGCGGTAAGCTGTCCGCTGAAGGCCGGCATCTTGGGCAGGTGGAAAAGGTCCAGGCAGGTGGGGTCGCCATTGGCCGCCGCACGGTAACTGCCGGCGCCCTTCACGGAGAAAGAGACGAGGCGGCTGTCTGACGGGCAGAGATTTCCGTCCTTGTCGACCACGCGCACCGTGACATAAGCCAGGTCCTTTCCGTCGGCGGCAAGCCTGCTGCGGTCTGCCACCAGTTCCAGGTGATGGGGCTTGCCGGCTGTGCGTACAGTTCGCTCTTCCGCCGGCTTGCCGGCCGAATCATAAGCCACGACCTTCAGCTCGCCGGCCTCATAGGGCACATCCATCCACATCAGCCGGTAGCGGCGCTGCAAGGCCAGCGGGTCTTTCTTCTCGAGTGCCTTGCTCTCCTGCGCGGTCAGCTTGCGCTGCTTGCCGTAACTTTTGCCGTTAATGAAGAGTTCGGCTTCAGGATAGCTTGTGTAAACAAAGACAGGCGTGTTCTTCCCCTCCCTGCCGGGCCACGTCCAATGCGGAAGCACATGCAGGGTCTTTGCCCGCCTGTTCCACACGCTGCGATACAGATAATAGCGGTCCTTGGGCAGGCTCGCCAAGTCTATGATTCCAAACATGGAGCTGTGGTTAGGCCAAGCATCCGTGTCATAAGGGGTTGGCTCTCCAAGATAGTCAAAGCCGGTCCACACAAACTGGCCTATCGTCCAGTCGTAGTCGTCGGCCAGGGCAAAGTCTTCATCAGGCAGGTTAGACCAAGAGCAGTATTCCACATCATAGGCCGAGCACTGATGGTCGTCGTAGGTTGCACCGGCCCGCTTCTCCACGGGGAACTTGTAAACGCCGCGCGAGCTGATGGTCGACGCCGTCTCGGAACCGAGCACGAGGTTTTGCGGAAGAGCCTTGTAGGCCTGTGTGTAGCGCGGAACGCGATAGTTCAGCCCCGGGATGTCCAGCATGGCAGCGAAGCCGTTTTCCAAGACTCGCGGCAGCTGGTCCATGCCGCAGGTCACGGGGCGCGTGGGGTCTTCACGGTGGCAGATGTCCTGCAAGAAGGTGGCCACCTTGTAGCCTTCAACGCCCCATTGTGTGGGCACCTCGTTTCCGATGCTCCACATGACCACACTTGGATTGTTGCGGTAGTGGCGCAGCATGTTCACCATGTCGCGCTCGGCCCACTCGTTGAAGAAGCGGTGGTAGCCGTTCTTGCACTTGGCTATGTCCCATTCGTCAAACGACTCCACCATCATCATGAATCCCATTTCATCGCAAAGCTCCACCAGTTCAGGGGCCGGCATGTTGTGCGAGGTGCGAATGGCGTCACACCCCATGTCCTTCAGCAGTGCAAGCTGGCGGCGAAGGGCCGCTGTGTTCACCGCCGCGCCCAGCGGGCCGAGGTCATGATGGTTGCACACCCCCTGGAACTTGCGGTGCTTCCCGTTGAGGAAGAAGCCTTTGTCTGCCACATAC
Source organism: uncultured Prevotella sp. (assembly GCA_937895845.1). Taxonomy (GTDB): domain Bacteria; phylum Bacteroidota; class Bacteroidia; order Bacteroidales; family Bacteroidaceae; genus Prevotella. The sequence continues at coordinate 1,990 of CALBLK010000024.1, forward strand.
TCTATGCTGCGTATGCCAAAGCGGGTGGTGTACTCGTCGACGACACGGCCTTCCGCGTATATCTTGGAGCAGGCCTTGTACAGATGCGGCGTTTCTGGAGACCACAATGCCGGAGACTCTACGATGAAGTTCTGCTCGAATGGCTGCCCGTGGCTGATTTTCCGGGTGTTGTCTTTGACGGCCACGACCTTCCCCTCCGGCGACAGGATTTCCGTCACTACACGGATGTCAAGCTCACCGGCACTGGCCACCTCGGTACGGAGGCACACCGAAGCGTATCCGGCAGACACGTGCGGCGTGGTGAGCTGTGTCCCCCACACAGGGACATGCACCTTGTCGGTTGTCACAACATGCACATTTCTGTACAGTCCGGCGCCGGGATACCAGCGGGCCGACTGCTCCCTGTTTTCCAGGCGCACGGCAAGCGTGTTGTTCTTGCCGTCGGCATTCAGGTAGGGCGTGACATCGCAGTGAAACGAATTGTAGCCATAGGGCCAGAAGCATGCCTCCTTGCCGTTGACGTAGACACGGGCCTCGCTCATCGCCCCGTCAAACACAAGGGCCGCCTGCTTTCCTGCGCCAACGTCAAACTGCGTACGGTACCAACCGACGCCGATATAGGGCAGTCCGCCGGCGCGCCCGGTCTTCTCGGACGCTTTCTTCTCCATATTCTGTGTCACCGCAACAACCTGCAAGTCATTGCTGCGGTCAAAGGGACCGGTGATAGCCCAGTCGTGGGGAACTGAGACACTTGTCCAACGGGTGTCATCAAATTTTGGGTTCATGGCCCCGGGCACATCACCTCTTGTGAACTTCCAGTTTTTGTCAAGCAGGAGCGCCGCACGCTGTGCCAGCGCCGTTCCCGGCAGGAAAAGTGCTGACACCGCAAGCGCCACTTGCAGAGCTTTTGTTCTTTTCAATTTCATTGTTCTAGGTTGTTTTACACATTCCTTTCACCCTCACTCTGTCATTTTCTTTGCAACTGTGAGCGACAGTCCTTCCGCTGTTGAATTGAGCGTCAGCGTGTAGCTGCCGGGGTAGTTGTCAGTCCAGAAGTTCCCGAGGCTTGAGTCCGCATATTTCAGCGTGAACGTGTCCGAATTGTTGGTGCCGAACCCGGGCCACGCATTCTCAGTGTACTGGTAGCCCTTGTCCCAGTTGGCATCCGTCTTTGCCGTACCTGCAAGCAGGCGGAACTGCTTGTTGCCTGTCAGCTCGAGGTCTGCCTGGTAGACACCGGGTGCAGCGGTCCTTTCCAGCCTTACGGTCTGCTGCTCGCCCCAGGTTTGGTCGTTGTAAGCCTGTGCCACAACATTGAGGAACAGGGACACCTCTTTGGTCTCTGTGTTCAGGCTCACAGTGTAGACGCCTGTTGTCTTTACCGTCCATTTCTTGTCAGACGCTGTCCCGGCAGGTGTGACTTCAGCCGTTTGCGGCGCTTCGTAGTCGTTGAGAAGAGCCGGGGCGGCGTCGCCGGCCGGGCTGTACTGGGCAGCCTCCCCGGCGGCAGACACGTGAGAGAAGTTAAATTCGGCGCCGGCGGCAATCTCACCGGTCCAGCTGTAAACCTTCTTCGTTCCATCTATGGTCATGTTTTGGGGAGTGTTGCCAATATTTACCGTAGCCTTGGCCTGCCGGCTGACCGGAACCTCGATATTTCCCACCTCGGTTTCTGTCCACGGAGAGATGCTGACATTCGACAGTTCTACGCTTGGCCTGGCTGCCGATGCATTTTGCAACAGCACCTTGTAGACATATTTGTTCCCTCCGGCAAACTCTGTTGCGGCAGGTATGGTCGCAGTGAAGCTCTGACCGTCACCCAGATAAAACTGCACTGTGCGATCGGCTGCCACATTGACGGCGTCATTGGGCAGAAGGATTGCTTCGAGCGTGCCGTCCCCCCTTGTCATGGCAATGTCACCCTTCGGGGTGTCGCCCGCGATGGACAGGCTCCCGGTCAGCACATTATAGGTGGCCCGGACAGACTGGTTTAAGACTGTTGCCGAGATGGCCGACACATCAATACCCGTGTCTCCGGCATCAAGCCTGAGCAGAAGCTTGGAGAACCTGTGGGAAAAGGTGAGGTTGGCCGCAGGCGAAGCCTTGCTCAGGTCTGTGGCACTGGCTGTCATCAGGTCGACCGGAGCGTTTGCCATGTCGATGGAAACGTTGCCGCCAGCTGCGGCCTCTGAATAAGGATAGTACGCCGCAACATCAACATTGCTCCCGTCTTCAGGCAGATAGGAAGGCTGGACGGCATTGAAAGCGCCGTCGCCGGCAGTGGTGTACTTGCTGTTGTCGACCCCCTCTGCTATTGCGCCTTCCTTTGACAGCATGTACACGCCAATGGCATCGTCTGCCTCCCACGCCGTCTCGGTAGCCCTGGTGGCCACCGTTACACTTGCTGTAATGTTGCCCCTTAGCTGCAAGGGCACCTTGCCACTCTCATTCTGCACACCGTCGCTCTCGGTGTCACACCCTGTTGCTGCAAGAGCCATCAATGCAAGCACAAGGAAATTCTGCTTTTTCATCATACTTTTGTTTTTAGTTATTAAAATAAATAGAAGATACTAACTCGCTGCGTTACACACTGTGTGTCAACGTATTAAGAGCTTGTTATAATCAGTATGTCTTGTATGCGCCGAAAGGTATCAGAGCTTCCGAAGGGCGTGCGTCGTCAGTCATGGCGCCGTTCACATAGTCGAAAGCCTCCGGCTCCCAATAGAATATTCCGGCACAATGCCCGTCGGTCTCTTTGAGCGCCTTCTTGAACATGTCTGTGAGGAACTTGCGCGATTCGGCCGGCTGGCTGCGTTCGTACCCGATTTCGACAATCATGCAGTCCACGCCGAACTCCTTTGACAGTTCGCGGATGTTGTAGGCCACCGCTTCATTGGCTTTCGGCCAATTGGCATTGTCTTTCAGATTGTTGTACCAGTATGGGTAATATGACATGCCAATCATGTCAAACTTCCCTCCATTGTCCCTAAGTCTGCGGAAGAAGTCCTGGAACGACCACAAGTCCCAGCCGTTTTCAAGGTGTACGATTACCTTTGCATCGGGATAGACACTCTTTACAGCGTCATAGCCGGCATTCGAGAAGGCTGCGTAAGTTCCCATGGAGCCGCTTCCTGCGCCCCAGTCCCACAGCATGCCGTTTTTGGTTTCGTTGCCAACCTGCACCCATTCCACGTCGATGCCGTGCCGCTTCAGTTCGGAAAGGACTTCAGTGGTGTGCCTCTTCACCGCTGCGACGCGCTGCTCTGCCGTGGTGTATGAAGACCATGCGGAAGGCACGCGCTGCTGGCCGGGGTCGGCCCAGTTGTCACTGTAATGGAAATCTACCATGAGCCTCATGCCCTGGTCGCGGACCCGCTTTGCCTTTTCAAGCACATCGGGCAGCGTGTTCCAGCCGTCAGGGTTTTCGGCCGGGTTTTCCACCCACACGCGCAGGCGTATGGCATTCATCCCCACCTCTTTCATCAACGCCGTGCATTCGGTGGCTTCACCTTTGCTGTTGTAGAACTGGCGTCCCCAGTGCTCGTACTTCTCAATCATCCAGCTGATGTCGCCGCCGCTGGCAAACGTGCCCTTTTCGGAAGTGTTGTCAGTCAGGCGCGTTTCAGGGCGCAGGCCGTCCAGCAGCAGCATGAGCGACTTCTGGCCGGTTTCACCGGCATTGATTTGGAAAGCGAGCTGCCTCTCTTCATCCAGCGGGGCGTTTTGGCCATGACTGCTGTCGTACGTCTTCAGCCTCATCACAGCCTTTATCTCTGCTGTCCCAGGAGTTGTCACCGCTATCGAGGTCATCCACGCATTCTGCGTTGGCGAGAAGTCCATCGTCACTGCCTGGCCACCGTATTCGAAAGCGATGCGCTCTACAAGCGATGCGCGCCATGTCTTCTCATTCGTGTTGACGGTTGTGAGATAGCATCCGTCGGCCGAGGGGAAGGATATGCACTCGTACCGGGAATCGGACAGGGTGAAGCTTTCAGAGCTGCCGGACGGGGCGCCGTAGAAGACGTTGCCGCTGCCCCGGAAAAAGCCTTTCTTGGTGCTCTGCTGCGAACTCAGGTAGCCCGTATATACTCCATCGTTCTGAAGCGAATGGAGCTTTCCGAATACGCGCTGCCCCGGCTGTCCCGTTTCGTCGCTGTTGACAAAGGACAAGGATGACGGAGCGTTGCCGAGCGTGACTTCCACCCGAGCTGTCTTTGTATAAGCTATCCCCTGCTCAGGGGTTCCGATAAACTTCGCCCTGACGGACACTTGGGCCGGCTCGCCAGCCGGTATTCCGAGCGAGGTCACCAGTGAAGCCAGCTCTTCATTGGTGTAGCGCTTTCCATCCACGCCTCCAATGTCACGCACGGGCTTGGAGAAGTCTGGCGAGGTCGCAAATTCAACCTGTATGGCCTTGGCTTCCCGCCTGGCTTCCCACGCCAATGCCAGCGCCTCAGAGTTGGGATTGGTACGGTCAATGAAAATGTTGCTTGCGGAGACCTTTATCGGCACCGTGCCTGTGACCGCGGCTCCATTTGCGGTGTCCTTGTCACTGCAGGCGGCAAGCAGCGCAAGCATGCCAACGATTATTGCAATGTATTTTCTCATGATTGCCATTGTTATTTGTTTATTTCCTTTCAAAAGAATAAGTGATGTCTCCCATGTCGAAAGTGCTGACCGTAAGTTCATAGCTTCCGGCTTCCTGCGGCACGGGGATGTTTGTGCCCTCAGCGTCACTGGTAACGAACATGAGCGATTCGGCCGACGCCCGCTTCTTCAGCTTCATGTTCCAATCACCGTTCAGAACTATCTGAAGCTGCTCGTCACCATCGAGAGTCATTGTTGCCTTCCAGGTCTCTGACGTTGCGTCATATTTCATCGCAGCCCCGGTCGAGAGGTCCCATGTAAGCCCCTCTCCGACAACCACAACGGAATTTATTGAAGTACAAGACCATGTCATTTGGTTCAGGTTGACATTGAAAAGTCTGAATCCGTCGGCACCGTCTTCTATCCACGGCACCCAATGGTCACCCGTGGTGGGTACAAGCTGGTAAAGCTGGTCGTTTGACGGCCCGCAACCGTATTTCTGCGACAGGTCTTCGGTGGCAAAAAGGAAGTTCTCCCATCCGGTCGTATAATACAGGCCCTGGTAGTTGCCGTCGGAGTTTGGCGAGAACAGCTTGCACTTGATGCTGTTTGCATTGTCCTTGTCAACCATCAGTATGCGCGCGCCGCCACCTGTCGCGCCGCCTCCGGCAACGAGCGCGGGAGCCTCGCCTGACATGCTCACTCGCAAGTCGTAAGTTCCGCTTTCAGAAACAGTCTGCGGTGACAATGCCAGGGTTTCCTCAGACCATCTGGCCTTGGCTTCATCATACCCTGAAGCGGCATCGAACGTCTGCAGGCTCATCCTGGCCTTGGCAAACACGATGTATTGTTTCTGCGCCTCACCGTCTTCCGCGAACGCCACCTTGACCTGGGCAGCCCATGCGTTATCGGCAGGATTGTAAGTCATTTCATGCTCACTGCCGTCGCTGCCCACAAGTTTCATGCTGCTGATGCGTGACATCGCGACTGTTCCCAATCCAATGTTGGCCCTCAGCCGATAGCAGCCGGCCGGCCTTGGGAAGACGAGCGGACCCGCTGGGTTGTCTGACGTGACACTGAAATCCGTTTCCCCCTTGCCAAAAAACTTTTCATTGCCGTCTCTCAACCACACCTCCATACCAGACCCAGCAGGAACATACCCCGTGAATACGCTGTTGCCGTAAGGCGAATGAACCGTTGCCTTCAGCGCCATACCGGCATTGAGCACTTCCATTTCCTGTGGCGGATTGTACGGGGTGACATCTATGCACAGCGTGTCACTGAACCTGTAACCCAGGTTGTTCGTACGCTGATACCGCACGCGTATGTACACAGGGTTCTTGGTGTCTGGCTTCATGCCCAGCGCCACCATTGCCTGGTTGAGCATTGAGTGGGTAAAATCTTTGTGCGTGTACAAAGACGTGACCGACTGGATTTCGACAAAGCTGTCGGTGGCACACATCTCTACAGCCATGCTTTTCGTATAGTCATAGCTCTGCCACTCCAAGCTGAGCGCCTTGGCATCAGGGGTGGCGACATTAAGGCTGACATCATTCGTGCTGGCCTTGAGAATGCGGCCGTACTCATATTCCTCTATGACACGGCCTTCGGAAAGGTTCTCATTCCAATCGTCGCATCCCGCGGCAGCAAGCAGCACCAGCAAGACGCACAGTATATTATTTAAGGTTTTCATTGCACTGAAGGGTTAATGGCATTCGTTAATATTCCCGGTTCTATGTAGCTTACCGCACGCAGTATGCGGCTTTTTGACGAATAGACAGTGGCGTTTTCGCTGACAAGGCCCAGTCCGACAACGAACGTGACACCGGCCTGCCGGTAAGCCGTGACAAAGCGGTAGAGCTTTTCCATGGAAAACGCCACGCGTATGGACTGCTTGGCCTGTTCACCGTCGAATGTCAGCGAGTTGCCCTGCAAGGTGTAGCAGCTGTCGGGAAGAGCCACGTAACCGGGGTCAATCGCTGTCAGCCGGTCTTGAGGAATAGGCTCAAGATGCGCTTTGGCAACAATGCCGGGGTCGCTCCCTCCCTTTATAACATTGACACTGAAGTCGATGTTATCCGTCGGGTCGTAAAAGGTGATGGAGTCGGACTCCTCATCAGCAATGGCCACAATACTGTGGTATTCCTTGGGGAAGAGGTTCTCAAAATCGTATTCGGAATCGCTGCATGAAGACATGGCAGCTGTTGCCATGAACGAACAGAGCAGTAGTCGTAATATCTTATGTTTCATGTTCTTCTGCTTTAAAATAATTGTATTGGCGTGCATCATCAATAACCTGGCGACTGGACGAGTTGCGGATTGCTGTAAAGCTCGTCCATCTGTATGGGCATAAGGTACATGCGGTTGTCCCACGTGAACGGCTGCTTTATCTGCACCCTTCGGTTGAACTCCCCGAACGTTGGATTCTCTATGCGGCTCTCATAGGAGTCGAGACCCTCGCGCTTCCCGCTGGCAAGCTGCTCGGGAGCTGTCATCCACCTCCGCACGTCATAGTAACGCTGCCCCTCGCCCCACAGCTCGATGAAGCGTTCGGTGCGTACCCATTCGCGCGCTGTCATTTGCCCGCTGAAGTCAGCCATGGCCAGCGGACGTATTCCCGCCCTTTCGCGTATCGGATTGAGGTATCGGAGAACCCCCTCGTTGTCACCTGTCTCTGCACAGCACTCTGCCATGTTGAGATAGAGTTCGGCAAGGCGGATGATAGCCTTTGGATACCAGTTTCCGCTGTTGTCACCGTTCGCCGTTATTTTAAAGTCGGGAGCGATGTACTTCTTCGTATAGTATCCTGTAAGGCACATGTCGCGGGTTGAATACGAAGGTTCGTAGCCCTGGGCTGAACTTTTCAGGAAGTCGATTGTAAGCGGCTCGCCATTGGCAATCTCCGGGCTGTAGTCGTCTCCGTCAAAGCTGAAAGTTGCATAGAAGCGCGGTTCGCGGTTGGCGTTGAGCTTGATGACCTGCGGACGGTCACTGAGCCCGGCCGACGTGAGCCACTCTCCCTTTGGCGCGAACTGGCTGTCATTTGAGGGGAGCTCGCCATTCTTGGTATAAAAGTGCTCGATGGAATACAGGCACGGAGAGAGTCCGTTCCACCCGTTCCACCAGTCACCGCTCGACTGCTTGTAAATGTGCTTTGGCAGCCTGGCTTTCACATCCTTGTCGTAGTAGGCCGACATTCCGAGAATAAACTCATGGTTTCCCTGTGTCTCGTCGGACGAAGTGACATAGCGCATAAGCAGCACCCGCTCAAGGAATTCGCGGCCGGCCTCTGTGCCGGCCGGCACTCCAGGCACATACGGCAAGTCGACCTGCTGGTTTGTAATTAAGTTGCGCGCGGTCTCTATGTCAAGCAGTTTGCGCTCTCCCCTTTCGATGGCATATTCCAGGGCGTCCTTGCAAGCGTCCTTGGCCCGCTGCCACTTTTGCGGGTCGTAAGTGTGGCTGACAAGCTCCTTGCCATATTCGGGATAGTCATGGTTCACGTAGTTCGTGTTCTTCCAGTCCGGATAGGGGAACGAGCCATTCCACAGCGGCGACGCTGCATAGAGCAGGAGCCTTGCCTTCAGGGCCTTGCAGACCACGGCGTTTGCCCGTCCCCAGGTTTCATCCATGACATACTGCACCGGCAGGTTCTTGTCGAAATAGTCAGCCGACTCGTCAAGCAACTTCACGATATAGTCCACACAGGCGTCAAAATGCGTCCGCCCCGGGTATTCTGACACAGGCAGGTTCTGCGGCATGTGGTGGTCGATGATGGGAACCGGGCCGTACATTTCGAGCAGCTTGAAATGGGCATAGGCCTTAACGAACTTTATTTCGGCCTGGAACCTCTCCACGTCAGCATCGGTGACATAGAGCGGGCGTTTCTTCTCAAGTTGCTGAAGGAACACATGGCAATGGCCGATTATTCCGTAGCACTGCGTCCATGGCAATTCCACGTTGTCCCATTCCTGGATGCTCCACTTGGAAGAGCCTTGCCCATAGGACAGTACCTGCCCCGAGTGCCCCCACAGTTCGGGCAGGACAAACTCGTCGGTCGATGATTCAAAACGGTCAAAGTATGTAGGTGCGGTGTTTCCGACAACCATATACAGTGACTGAAGCCAGTTAAGGGCCTCTTTCTTGTTCTTCATGGCATCATCAAGGGTTGCCCTTTTTTCGGGAGCCACGTCAAGGTAGTCACACGAACCGAGCAGCGACACGGTGCACAGCAGCATCGGGCAAACGCGAGCCAATGCCTTTCTGAGTATTTTGCTTATATTATCCATTATATCTTAATTTTATTTGGTCGTAGTGGTAATTGGCCTGTCACTTTAGATGTTTACCTGCATCCCGATGTTAAGTGACCGTGACAGAGGGTAGGCGTTCCATGAGAGTTCCGGGTCCCACAGCTTGAACGGGCTCCACACGGCAAGGTTGTCCCCGCTGAAGTAGATGCGCCCATACTTGAAAGACCACCCCACCTCAAGGGTCTTGAAACGGATGAAGCTGCCATCGCGCATCCAGTAGGTGCTTGCCACGTTATTGTTGGCAGTCTGCTTGTTGGAAAGTCCCAGGCGCGGGTAGGAGGCATTGGGGTTCGGATTGGACACAGACCAGTAGTCATCTGCGATTATCTGAAGCATGTTGTAATTGTCCTCGCCGAACGGACTGAGGCCGTTTATCATGATGGTGCGCTTTGCCGATCCGTTGAAGAACACGCCGAAGTCAAACTTCTTCCATGTTACGTTCAAGCCGATTCCGTACTGGATGCGAGGCTGGTACCCATAGGGTGAAATCATAACCCTGTCGTTCTCGTTGATGATGTTGTTGCCGTCAATGTCACGGTACTTGATGTCTCCGGGCATTACGTTCGAGCCAAGATTGTGAAACGCGCTGTTGTCGATGTCAGCCTGGTCCTTGAAAAGCCCCTCGGCTATATATCCCATGGTGTTGCTCAGGGGCTTTCCCGTCTGGGTCTGCCAAACGTACGGATACGACGGTTCGTCCAGATTGCGGTACTTGTTCTGAGTATAGGTGAAGTTTGCCCTGAAGTCAACGGTGAAATCCTTGAACAGCGTTTTCTTGTAGTTGACGCTCAGCTCGTAACCCCAGTTGTCCACTTCTCCGATGTTGCTCCAGGGCACAGCGCCCCAGTAGCCCATGAGTATGGGCCAAGAGCCACGCTTGAGAAGAATGTTGTAGCGGTGCTCAAAGAAATAGTCAAAGGTGACATTCAGCTGATTCCACAAGGACAGGTCAACGCCAATATCAAGTTTGCGCGTTCTTTCCCAAGTAGGGTTTTCCACTGCAAAGCCATCTATTGACGGGCCTGAAGCCCAGTTCTGCTGCGACTGGCTCGGGCCTGTGGCATACGACGGGCCTTTGCCAATGTTTATCTTGTCAAAGAACAGGAAGCGCTCTGCTCCGGCAGACATGCCGGTGTCATCGCTGCCAACCAGTCCGTAGGAGCCGCGCAGCTTGAGATAGCTGACGGTTTCCGCCAGGGGCTGCCACCATGCCTCGTTGCTTGGCACCCAGCCCAGTGACACGGCGGGGAAGAACTCGAAGCGCCGTCCCTTGGGCAGGCGCTCGGTGCCGTTGTATCCGAAATTGAATTCAGCCCAATAGCGCTGCTTGTAGTCGTAGGTCACACGCCCTGAGAGTCCCTGGTTGCGCTCGGGAAGGGCTGCACTGCGGTATTCGCGCTGCATATACATGAGCAGTCCGCCTATGGTGTGGTCACCGAAAGTCCGGTTATAGGTTACGCGCGCGTCAAAATAGAAGGTCTGGTCATTGTGCTTGACAGGGTCATTCTCGGTCACGTAGTCATCGCCAGGCGTACCGAGCAACTCGGTCTGGAACGACGGGCTGACTTGCGGATTCCAACTGCCGTCAACCACCTTGTAATAATACGGATTTATGGTTTGCCAGTAAGCCGCATCCGACCAGTTTTTCCAGTTTACCATGAGCGAGGCTTTAAGCCCTTTGGTGACGAAGTCGAAATCCTGGTGCAGCCTGAACGTGGTGTTGAGGGTGTTCTCGTTGTATTGCTTGTGGCTGTTCACCAATTTCGCGTAGGGGTTGGTACGCAAGTCGTTGCCGGTCTTGACAGCATTGCCGAACCGGATGTGCGTATCCCCCTCCTGCGCGGGGAATGTGGCAGGGAATGCCACGGGATTGTTTCCGTACATATCCCAAAAGAAGCTGCTTACATCCTCGCCGGGGCCGCTCTGGCTGCGTATCTGGGCATTCATCCTCAGTTCGAGTTTCGTGCTTTTGGTCAGCTTGTACGAAATGTTGTTTTGGAAAGTGTAGCCCCAGTTGTTGATGTTGTTGTTGAAGTAATAATTTTTCGGAGCATTCAGTATGCCGGTGTCATGGTTGACCTGAAGACCCATATAGTAAGTGGCGCGGGTGCCTCCCCCCTGTACATTGATGTTGGCACGCTGATTCATGTTATACTCGCGGAACAAGACCTTCCTCCAGTTCACATTGGGGAAGACCCAAGGGTTCACGCCGGCGCGGGTGTTGTCAATCTGCTCTTTTGTGTAAACCGGCGCGGTGCCGGGCGTGCGGGCCTGCTGCGCTTCGTTATACAATGTCATCCAGGTGGCCCCGTCAACAAATTTGGGGAAGTTCATTGGCCGGACGTAAGTGTTTTCCACGGTCACGCTTACACGGGCCCTGCTGTTCTCAATGCCATCCTTCGTGGTGACAAGCATCACACCGTTGGCGCCGCGCACGCCATAGATAGCCGTGGCAGAGGCATCTTTCAGCACGGAAAAGCTCTTTATGCATTCCGCCGGTATGTTGTTGAGGTCGGCGGCCGATATTTCAACGTCATCGAGGAGAATGAGCGGAGTGGCACGCCCGCCGAAAGTGCCAATGCCTCTTATGTAGAATTCGGACGTGCTCCCCGGCGCTCCCGAATTGGTTGTCGAGATCACGCCAGCCAGCTTGCCGGCGAAACTGGTTGTCAGCGACGACGAAGGCATACGGAGTTCGACGCCTTTCACCGTTGCTATTGCCCCGGTGATGGAAACCTTGCGCTGCGTACCGGCGCCTACGACCACGAGTTCGTCAAGCACCTCGTCGCTCGACTCCATCTTTACGACGACAACGCCCGCCTCACCCACATCGACAGTTTTCTCTTTATAACCTATATAAGAAACGGTAAGCACAGGTGACTGCTCCTGACCGACACTGATGGAAAACTTTCCGTCAGCGTCGGTAACAGAACGCACCGTTGTGCCTTTCAGTGAAACCAAGGCCCCGATTAACGGCTCACTGCTCACATGATCAATGACTGTGCCAGTGACGACCCGGCCTTTTGCCGCCTGCCTTGCCTGTGCAAGGCAAGTGGCGCCCCCTGCTGCATAAAGAAATAACAGCAGCAGCAAAGCGTGCAGAGTCCTTTTAGATGCATTTACATTCATGGATGAATTTTATTAAGTTAATAGCTTTATAGATTCTGTTGACAAAATTATCCTTTTAAAAGCATATTCCCATGCTATTTTCGGACAATAGATGCAACAAAATGGACATATCACACGAATGATGCATTTATTTTAACGAATGTCCGCATTTGTCCGAATGAGGGCATTCACTTCTTATACCATGGCCGCAGCATTCATTCTTCTGGCTGGTACTGGCTCGGCTTCACACCAAAATGATTCAAAAAGCACTTGGTAAAATAGGAGGGGGTTTTGAATCCAACCATATAGCTTATCTCTGCAACAGTAAAGCGGTTCTGGCCTATCAGTGTGACAGCCTTGCGAAGCCTGACATCCCTTATATAGTCTAACGGGGCCATTCCGAAATATTTCTTAACGAGTCTGTACAGCTGTTTGTTCGGTATGCCGCTTTTTTCGCAAAGCATACTGACATTCAGGCCGGGGTCTGAAATATTCTCTTCTATTATCTTGGATATTTTCGCGAGCAACTTCTCATTGGCTGTCTCTGCCTCTATCGGCTTGCTCGCAGCCTCAGCTATCGCCTGCATCTTGATTTTCTCTTTCATTTCAGACCTCGATTTGACCAAGTGCCTTACGCGGCCAAGCAGAACCTCAGGTTCGAATGGCTTGGTCATAAACACATCAATGCCCACCTTGATGCTGTCATTTTCCGTCTTTGCATCTGACTTTGCGGTCAGCATGATAACCGGAATCTGTGACAGGAGCGGATGCTGCTTCATCCGCTTCACCATTTCAAGTCCGCTCATGACCGGCATCATCTCATCCACAATGACAAGCTCCGGGCCGAACGAGGTGGCAAGGGAAAGCCCGGTTCTTCCATTCTCTGATGCCAGGCACGTATATTCATCCTTGAGGAGCACCGTTATGAAAGATGATATTTGGATGTTGTCTTCCACAATGAGAACTTTAGCCTTGCCACTGGCATCGGTTCCCGCTTGCGGGTTGGTTTCGTGAAGGTTGTTCTTTGACATAGGCAGTGTCACGACAAAGGCCGTTCCCTCCCCCTCTGTGCTATACATGCAGATACTGCCGTTCATCAAATCCAAATATCTCTTTATGAGATACAGCCCAAGCCCTGTACCCTCGGACAACTTGGATGTAGACGAGGCACGGAACATTTTCTGGAAGACCAACGGCTGGTCTGCGCTCGCAATGCCTGCACCGTCATCCGAAATCACAATCTCCACGACTTCCTCCCTGCTGCTTATACCCAAAGAGACCGTCGCTCCGTCTCTTGGAGAATACTTACACGCATTGGACAGCAGGTTGGTGACCACAGACTCCATCTTTACGGCGTCTGCCTCTATGAATAGTTGCGGGGATTGAGCAAAGAAGACGAACTTCTTAAGCGGGTTGTTCTCCTTGAATGTCTCAAACACATTTTTGCACAGTCCAACCACATCCAACGTTGACAGTATCAAGAGATTTTCATCTGCATCTTTCATCTGTTGCAATTCGAGAGCCTTATGAAGCATGTTGTTCAGCCGGACTGCATTGTTGTAGATGGTTTCAAGCCATTTCTTGCTTTCGGCTTCATTGACCTTTTCCTTCATAATGCTGGCAGGGCCGAGAATCATAGACAGCGGTGTCTTCAAGTCATGCGATATGGTTGTCAGAAAGTCAAGTTTCTTCTCTGCATTGGCCAGCGCGACCTGGCGCTCCTGCTCCTGTGCCATCCTGACATGCCGCCTGTGCGTGTACCACAGAATCAATGACATTACGACAGCAATGGTTATTGCATACAGGCAGATTGCCCACCACGATATGAACCACGGCGCCTTTACCTTGACTGGGACAACGACAGGCAACGCAGAGCCGCCAACAGGTTTTATGAGCAGCGAGTAGCTGCCCATCGAAGACCCGTATAGGGAAATTCTGTTTGACCCCTCGGGCAGGAACACCCAGCCGCCAAGGGTGTCCGCGGGCGACGCTGCCAGTTTGTACATATACCGTTGCGCCGTTTCCGGCGAACAGTTCAGCGTGCTGACCAGCAGGCTGACACTTCCTCCATAAGGTATGTCCAGCTCTTGGGCACTCCCCTTAAGGTTGTTGGACAAGTTCAGCTCGCCGGTATCTGGAATTTCCACAATCAGCTTTACCGGGTTGGCAATCTGAAGGCTATTTATGCCTGACTTGCTAATTTCGGTTATTTCATCGCTTCCTCCAAGATAAACTTTATCAGATGACACATCGTCATAGATGGCGGTGTAGGGTTTTCGCGGGATAGGCAGTATCTCTGTCACGAAAGAATCTCCGTGGACCCTCCAGACATTGCTCTGTGTTGAAATCCAGACATCATTGCCAACGTTACCCATTGCCAGAACCCCCTCGTCACTGCTGGTATACGGGAACCGGATAATCCTATAGGTGCCGTTTTCATTAAAAACAATAACACCACCCCTGAACGAGCACCAAACCCGCCCGTGCCTGTCCATGCAGATATGGGTAGGGGCTTCCTTGGCGAGCGCGTATATGTCGAATCGCTTCAACGACTTGCCGGGGAGGTTGAACCTGAACAGTGAATTGCTCTGAAACAGCAGCACCCAAAGATTTCCTTTCTTGTCTCTGAGCATGTCATTGACAAAATTGTTCGGCACAGTATTTCCACCGGGCAATTTACTTTCAGCATTCAGCGAGAAGTCCGAGACGACAGTGCCTCCCACGCCATTCAACTTGGATTTCCCTATGAGGTGAATGCCACCCAGAAAGCTTCCGACCCAGACACTGTCTCCGTCTTCAACCATCCTGTACACCCAGTTGGTGTTGTGCTTGCTGCAGCTGTCTGTAACATGGAACGAAACGAAGCCGCCCGCCCCTGGGGCGAAACGGTTTATCCCCGCATCCGTTGCAAGCCAAATCCTGTTCTGCCGGTCCTCCAGCATGGAGCGCACCCTGTTGTGCGAGATTGAACCGGGACTGTTGGTGTGACGGTACCATTCCGGCCGGAAGCCCTCGCGCAGCCGTATGACCCCGTTGCTTCCTGCAAGCCACAGGCAGCCTTTTCTGTCTTTATGGATAGCGTAGATGTCGTTGCCCTCTCCTGAATGAGTGAGGGTACTTAGTTTGACCGTCCTAATCGTGCTAGAATTGGAAACCACGGAAAGGCCCCGCTCGTGCCCCACCCACACATTGTCGTCTGTGTCGGGATAAATGCACCATATCTCATTGTCCTGCAAGCTCCACCCTCGTCTTGAGTCATGACGGTAATGCCTAAAGCTTTTTCCGAAGATGTCAAACACTCCGTCTTCAGTACCTGCCAGCAGGTGTCCGCCAGCGCCTCCTGCCAGGCACTTCACGTTATTGCTCTCAACGTGTGCCATCTTCACAAGGGTTTCATCAACGGGGTTAAACTTATACAGGCCGTTCTCCCCGCCTATATAAATGTATTTTCCGTCATCAGATTCATGCATACAGTTTATGAAGAAGGAGCCTTTGTTAGGCTTTTCTGCCCTTACTCTCACTGCGCTGAACAATTTTAACCGAGGATTCCACCGGCACAAGCCATTATAGGTGCCAGCATACATCACGCCACGGCTGTCGCGCAATATGGAATACACGGACTTGTGTGCAAGGCCCCTTGACAGGTTGCTGACGGCTCCGCCATTCAAGCCCAAGCGGTACATTCCGCTCAGACTGCCCATCCAGAGGTTGTCGTCAACGACAAGCAGCGACCTTATTTCACAGGGTGTCGCGGCGGGGTATTTGGTCACTTGGCCTGACTGGTATGAATAAACGTACAGTCCCTTGCTACTTCCTAAAAACAGTCTGTCTCCCTTTTCTACCATGGCATAGACATGACTTCCCGACAGGATTTTGCTACCGATGGAGTGTGAAGAGATGCCATCAAAAAAGAACAGCCCGCTATTGGTGCCCAGCCACATCATGCCCCGCCTGTCTTTCAGCATGCAATAGACGGCTGTTTTCTTGCCATTCACCATGACATTGTTCCAAGACAAATCAGAACAAGGCAATTGGGGGGCGGCATAAACCTGCAGTAACAGAACAGTGGCAAGCATACTTGTCACTGCAAGCTTAGCGTATCTTTGAAGTCCATTGACCTTTCGCCGGAACTGGGACAACAGTGCCTTGCAACGTTGGAAGTCTCTTTCTTCATTGTCTGAAAACTTGAGCAGCGGCATTAGCAGTCTTATTTGTGTGTGTGCTCGTGTCATAGATTACGATGCTTTGTGCAAATTTAATAAAATCAGTCATTTATACCAAACAGTATATGGAATTGTTTTTCCTGAAGATGCATAAGCCCTGATTGCCGCCTATCCGTTCTAATGACCGATTTGGGATAAGCTGCCTATGCGCCGACACCGCGCCACATTCCGCTGTCCGGCCGCATACGACACAGGCTCCCCGGCGGTTTCGTCCCGCCGGGGAGCCTGTGCTGTATGCAAACTGTCTGTCCACAGGGCAAAAGCCCTGTCACCGCTCACCGCCAGACCCGGACAGGCCGGCGTGCCTCTGCCTTGGCGCTTCCGCCGCGGTCACTTCACCTCCCAGGTGTCGTTGGTCTCAAGCAGTTCGGCAAAGTTATGGTATTTCTTCACCTTGCTCACCTCCTCAATCTGGGCATTCACAGCCTCGTCGTAAGAGGGGGCCTCGACATCGCGAATCACACCGAGGGCCACGGGGAACCCGTGCTCGTTGTCCATCATGGCCAGCTTGAGCTGCAGGGTGTTGTCCTCGCAGTGCGCGTCGTGCACCAGCACGTCACCGAGCGTGTAGCCGTCCTTGCCTATCTCCACCACCTTGAGCCCGAAGCCCTGCTGCACCAGTCCGTACTCGCTGTGCTCGCCAAACACGAGCCTCTCGCCGTGGCGCACGTAGATGGCGTTCTTCATGCGGCCCTCCTTCTTGTAGACGGGGTCGTAGCATCCGTTGTTGAAGATCACGCAGTTCTGCAGGATCTCGCACACCGAGGCTCCCTTGTGGTGATAGGCGGCCTTGAGCACCTCGACGGTGCCCGGGCTGTCGGTGGCCACGGCGCGGGCAAAGAAGCGCCCGCGCGCGCCAAAGCACAGCTCGGCCGGACGGAAGGGGTCTTCCACTGTGCCGTATGGGCTCGACTTGCTCACGAAGCCGCGCGGGCTGGTGGGCGAGTACTGGCCCTTGGTCAGTCCGTAGATGCGGTTGTTGAGCAGAATCATGTTGAGGTCAATGTTGCGGCGCATGGCATGGATGAAGTGGTTGCCGCCGATGGCCAGTCCGTCACCGTCGCCGCTCACCTGCCACACGGTCAGGCCGGGGTTGGCCACCTTCACGCCCGTGGCAATGGCGGCGGCGCGCCCGTGCACGGTCTGCATGGCATAGGTGTTGACATAGTAGGGCAGGCGGCTCGAGCACCCTATTCCCGAGATGACCGCGATGTCATGCGGCGCCACGCCCACCTCGGCCATGGCTTTATGCAGCGAGGCCAGGAAGAAATGGTCACCGCATCCCGGGCACCACCTCGGCTGGCCTTTTTTATAGTCCTTTGTCTCGTACATAATGTTCTTGTTTTGTTCTTGTATTACAGTTTTCACACGGCCTTGCCTTCCAGCAGCGCTTCCACATGCTCCACAATCTCGCTGACCACGAACGGCTGTCCCTTCACCTGGTTGAACTGGTGGGGCACAAAGCCGTCGACCTTGGCGCGCAGATAGGCGGCCAGCTGGCCGAGGTTCTGCTCGGCCACCACCACGTTCTTGTAGCGTTTGAGCACGTCGCCCGTGTTCGCCGGCAGCGGGTTGATGAACTTGAACTGGGCGAGCGCCACCTTGTGTCCGCGCTTCCGCAGTTCCTCCATGGCGGTGTAAAGGTGGCCGTAGGTGCTTCCGAAGCCCACGAGCAGCAGTTCGGCACCTTCGCTGTCTCCCTCCACCTCGAGGTCGGGCACGGGGATGCGCGCCACTTTCTCCGCCCTGAGGCGGCACATCTCGTCGTGGTTCTCGGGGTCGGTGGATATTGCTCCGGTCTTGCCGTCCTTCTCCAGTCCGCCGAGGATATGGGTGTAGCCCTCCTGTCCGGGCACTGCCCAGTAGCGGGCCTTGGTCTGCCCGTCGCGGAAATAGGGGGTGTAGCGGCCCTTCATGTCGGGCGTGGCGTAGTGGGGGTTGATGGCGGGCAGCTCGTCCATTGTGGGCAGCTTCCACGCTGCCGAGCCGTTGGCCACAAAGGCGTCGGTGAGCACGATGACGGGGGTCAGGTGCTCCAGCGCCATCTTGGCAGCCCGGTACACCGTGTCGAAGCAGTCGGCCGGGCTGGTGGCCGCAACCACCGGCATGGGGCTCTCGCCGTTGCGCCCGTAGAGGGCCAGCAGCAGGTCGGTCTGCTCGCTCTTGGTGGGCAGGCCTGTCGAGGGGCCGCCGCGCTGCACGTCGACAATCACGAGGGGCAGCTCGTCAATCACGGCCAGGTTCATGGCCTCCGACTTCAGGCAGATGCCGGGGCCAGAGGTGGAGGTCACGGCAAGGGTGCCGGCAAAGGCGGCCCCGATGGCGCTGGCGCAGCCGCTGATCTCGTCCTCGCACTGCACCGTCACCACGCCGCACGACTTGTGTTTCGACAGCTCGTGCAGGATGTCTGTGGCCGGGGTGATGGGATAGGAGCCGAGGAAGAGGCGCAGCCCGGCCTTCTCGGCGGCGGCTATCAGTCCGTAGGCCGTGGCCTTGTTGCCGGTGATGTCCATGTAGCGGCCCCTCACCTTGTGCTTCGACTCGATGCGGTAGGTGGCCGGCACGCTCGCGTGCACATTGTGCCCGTAGTCGAACCCGGCCCTCACCACCTTGATGTTGTTCTCGGCCACCTGCGGCTTCTTAGCGAACTTCTCGCGGAGAAAGCTGC
Source organism: uncultured Prevotella sp. (assembly GCA_937895845.1). Lineage (GTDB taxonomy): Bacteria > Bacteroidota > Bacteroidia > Bacteroidales > Bacteroidaceae > Prevotella. Next base: position 20,886 of record CALBLK010000024.1, read on the forward strand.
TCACCAGCGACAGGTCGCGGTTGAACAGCCAGCACACAAGGCCGAGGGCGAACATATTGCGGCATTTCAGCACCGACTTGTTGTCCATTCCGCTGTCTTTCAGGCAGTCCTTCACCATCCTGGTCACCGGGCATGCCACCACGCGGTCGGGGTCAATGCCCATCTCGCCGAGATAGTCGCCGGTGGCAAACTCCGCCTTCTCCAGGTCCTTGGGGCCGAAGCTGTCGGTGTCAATGATGATGGTGGCCTGAGGCTTGGCGTGCCTGTACTGGGTCTTGAGGGCGGCGGCGTTCATCGCCACCAGCACGTCGCACTTGTCACCGGGGGTGAACACACGCCCGGCACCGATGTGCACCTGAAACCCTGACACACCTGTGAGTGAGCCTTGCGGGGCGCGTATGTCTGCCGGGTAGTCGGGAAAGGTCGATATGCCGTTGCCCACAGTGGCCGACACCGTGGAAAAGATGTTGCCGGCCAGCTGCATTCCGTCACCGGAATCGCCCGAAAAGCGAACCACCACTTGGTCTAACTCTTTAACTTCCAAATTTTCTCCCATATCTTATTTTATATATATATGTATATATGATTAGCGGTTTGTTGCGGATGCTGCCCTGCATCCGCTGGCACTGCTGGACTGCACCCGCAGCCGAAAGCAGGTGCAAAGGTCGCAAAGATTATCGTATTTGCAAAATTTTTCCACTTAAAAGTAACAGTCTGTCATTAAAAAACAGCAGTTTAATAACACAAAGTAAGGAAAAACGAATGATTCACTCATATTCTTTCAGCTGCAACTTTCCCGTGAGCACCCCGAGGGCATTGTAGGCCAGCGACCCAATCTCGTTCTCGCCGGGCATCAGCACCGTGGGGGCAAGAAAGTCTATCTGCGGAATCAGCCTGTCCATGCAGTACTTGCTGTGGGCTATCCCGCCGGTCAGCACGATGGCGTCTTCCTGTCCTTGCAGGCTCACGTGCATGGCCCCTATCTGCTTGGCCACGGTGTAGAGCATCGCGCTGAGTGCCGCGCGGTCGGGCTCCTCGCCTTCCCCGGCCCTGCGGGCAATGGTTATCATGTCGTTGGTGCCGGTATAGGCCATCAGTCCGCCGTGACCGTGAATCATCCGCTTCACCTGCCTCGCGGTGTACTTACCGCTGAAGCAGAGGTCGACCAGCTGCCCGGCGGGCAGCGTTCCGGCACGCTCGGTGGAGAAAGGGCCCTCGCCGTCAAGGGCGTTGTTCACGTCGATGACCCTGCCCAGGCAGTGGGCGCTCACCGAGATGCCGCCGCCCATGTGGGCCACAATGAGCCTCATGTCCTCGTAGGCGCGGCCCACCGTGGCGGCATACTGCCGCGACACGGCCTTGCTGTTGAGCGCATGGAACACCGACTTGCGATGCATCCCGGGAATGCCGGTAAACCGGGCCTCGTCTTTCAGCTCGTCGACCACCACCGGGTCGGCGATAAAGGCCGGGCAGCCGCACTCGCGCGCCAGCTCGTCGGCCAGCAGTGCGCCAAGGTTGCAGGCGTGGTCCATCTCGGCATGGCGCAGGTCGTCTATCATCCTGGCGTTCACACGGTACACGCCGCCTGGCAGCGGCTTGAGCAGTCCGCCACGCGCAATCACCGCGTCAAAGGCAACGGGCACGCCGCCCTCGGCCAGGCGGCGGCGCACAAAGTCCATGCGGTAGTCATACTGCTCCATGGTGTGATGAAAGCGGGCCAGCTCCTTGCCGGGATGGTGGGCGCCCGACATCCACACGGGAGCGCTGTCGCTGTACACGGCCAGCTTGGTCGAGGTGGAACCGGGGTTGATAATCAATATTTTCATGCGTCGTTCGTTTTCACTTGCGCTCAGACTGCCATTCGCCGCTATTTTCTACAAAAACAGTGCAAACCGAACGCAATAAAGCTTGCTTTAATTGCTAAGGTGCAGCCTATTTTCTACAAAAATAGTGCAAACCGAACGCAATAAAGCTTGCTTTAATTGCTAAGGTGCAGCCTAATTTCTACAAAGATAGTATAAAAATTCGATTAAGCGCGTAAAAAGGACAAATCTTTGCGCTTTTCCCCCTGAGTGTGACGACCGTGCAACAGGCGCGCGCCGACCGTTTCGGGTTCGGGCTACCGTTTCGTGTTCAAGCAGCAGGGACTGTGCGCAATGCTGCGCACAGTCCCTGTCACACAAAATAATCAAACTAAATTCAGTCCTCGTCAGAGTTCCAAAGACCGCCTGTGTGGCCTTTGGCGTCGGCTTCCGAGGGCACGGGGGCGTCGCTGTCAGCCAGACCGATGCCTGCGTTGCCTCCCACACTGCTTATTGAAGCCGTGTTGAGCATCAGCTCGTCCGCACAGCTCACCGCTGCGATGGCGGGCGCGATATACTGTCTCTTCTTCATAGTTGTTGTTTTATTTGATGATAACTTTTTTGTTGTTGTTAATGTAAAGTCCCTTGGGCGCGCCGCTGCGGCTCACACGCTGGCCGCTCACTGTCCACAGCTCACTGCCGGAAGCCCGCTCCACCAGCACGCCGCCGATGGCTGTGGCCTCGTTGTCACCGATGAAGAAGCGGGCCACCTTGGCGGCCTGGTTGTCGCCGTTGGGCGCGATGTAGGCACGGGTGCCTTTCAGCGTGGTCTTGCCTTCTGAGCGGTACAGCTTGCCGCCGCTGATGAAGTATGCGCCGGCCGGCACGGTGCTGCTGGCAACATAGGTGCCCACCAGGCTGAAGTTGGTGCCTGCAGCCTTGGCCTCGGCTCCGTTCAGGGCCTTGATGGTGCGGCCTTCAAAGGTGTACTCTGTGCCGGCCTGCGAGGTTTTCAGCAGCACGGGAGTGTTGGCTGCGATGGCAGCTGTGGCGGCTATGTCGAACTTCACGGTAGCCTGTGTGGCGTCTTCGCTGCTCTCGCTGAACAGGGCCACCTGCGCGTCGCTGCCAAAGGCAGCCTTGGTTTCGCCGTCGGTCAGGTCAAACGGCAGCACAAGGGTGTTCCATGCGCCGGCCTTGATGGTGCGCTTCAGCGTCACCTTGGCATTCTCCACGTCGTTGGCCACACTGAAGTCGGCGGCCTCGCTCACGGTCACGGGGATGCTGCTGCCATAGTAATAGAGGCGGAAGTTGTCAAAGAGTGTCCATCCTTGTGTGGTCTTGGTGCCGGTGAAGCCCATCTTCAAGTCGCCGTCTACGCTGGTCAGAATCTCGTTTTCATACATACCCTTGTCGAAATAAAGGCTGGCGCCAAGCATTCCGTTGGGATGGTAGTGACCGTCGGCATCCTTGTAGTCGCGCCAGGCAGCGACACTTTCGTTGGCCTCGGTGGCCAGCGCCTCGGTGGAGTGCTCGGACATCACGTTCTTAATCTTCGTCTTCCCACTGTTGATATAGATATAGGTGTCAATCACATCCGTTCCGTTCTTCCATGCCGTGTAGGCCTCATCATTGCCTCCGGGGCGCAGGAAGGCCTGCACCTTCAGCTTGTAGTTGCCCTTGGGCATGCCGGTGAGGGTCTGGCTGAAGTCAAATGTCTTCTCATAGTACTCTGCGTTCTTGCCGGTTTCGCTGTAACCGGGGGCTACGTTGTAAGTCCATCCGTCGGTGGCATTGCTGTCAAACGAGGGGTTGGCAATCAGGGCGGTGAGGTCGAAGCACTTCCCGTCGTTGATGTCAACGCTGCTGATAAAGGTCTTCATGGCCGTGATCATAGGCTCGGACTGCCGGGCGATTGCTTCCGCGGTGGCACACGCTTGCACTGCGCTCACCGCAGCGGCCACGGCGTTGTCAAAGGTTGCCTTGGCACTGTTACGGTCTTTGTAAACCTCCTGGGCGGCAATGGCCTCCACCTTGTCCTTGGTGGCATTGAAAGCGGCCAGGGCGCCGGGCACGGCGTTAGTCGTAGCGACGGCTGCCTTCACGGCTTCAATGGCAGCCACATACTCGGCCGAAGTTTCGCAGGTCTTGCCATCATACTCGTCTATCGTCTTTTGCAAGGCATCCGCGGCTGCCTTTGTCAATGCCGACTGGTCAACGGCCTTGGCAACAGCCACCTGTTTTTCAAGATTCTGTTTGAAAACATCAAGCAGGGCACCCTTGCCATAGTAGGTCAGCGAGAAGTTGTCAAACACCGTCCAGTCCATATTCTTGACGAGTGTGCGCTTGATTCCCACGGTGAGACTGCCGCTCTCCAAGGCCACCAAGCCCGTGGTGTTGCCGTCATACTGGGCGATGTTGTCAAGGGCTGCCTTGAAATTGCCAGCAGCCTCGGTGTTGGCGAAAGGAGCCTCCACGTCGTTGGCGTAAAGGATGGTTGTGCCGTTGGTGCCAAATCCCTGCACCTTCAGCTCGTACACACCGTCCGGGGCGTCCGCTATCACCTGGTGAAAGTCAAAGGTGGTGTTCCAGAACTCGCAGCCGTAATTCGCGCGGTTTTCGTTTGCAGGCCCGCCCAAGTTCTTGTTGTTCGCTTCTACAGTCCAGCAAGAGGTGATGCGTGTGTCATTGCGCGAGAAGTCGGGTGCCTTGATCAAGAACGTGGCGTTCATCGGACTGGCACTTGTGGCCGTGACAAGGGCCGCCACCATCTCCTCGCGCGACACGAGCTGCCACTGCTGGCCGGCTTCGCCGGAGACGGCTGCGGCAAAGCTGACCGAGGCGTCCGTTCCGGTCAAATAGCCTTCGTCCGAGGAAATGGTATAAACGTTGTCCTTGCCTTCCACAGCGGTAAAGATGTAAGCCGTGGCAGCGCCGTCAAGCCATCCGCCGGTGCTCAAGAAGTTCTTTGCGCCACCGTTGCTGAACTTTGTGTCGATGGTATAGCCTTCACCCGAGGCCTTCAGGTCCACATCTATTCCCCAGTCGGCCGTAAGCCACCCATGGGTGCCCCATCCGGAGTTCGGATCCCCGCCGTTCAGAAATTTCTCTGTTCCCACATTGTAAAGATAGTAGGTGCCTTCAGCGACGGACTGTCCTGTCCATGCGCCGGCCTCAGACCACGCGCCGAAGCAGACTGCCACGCCGGCAATCAATTGTTGTAGTTTTCTCATTATTGCATAAAATTGGTTAATAGAACTGACGTTAGTAGTTGATTTTGGCCACAAAGATATGAAAGAAGGCTAAAAATCACCCCCCCCCGAAAGTTAATTAAGCATAAAATGGAAAACTTTTGTCCAACGTTCGGTTCCCCGCTGCAACTCGTGTCTGACAATACATTGGAAACCTGCGTCAGAAAAGAAAAATCCTGCCAGCAGCGGGTCAGTCCTTTACGCGGATGAGGGTCAGTCCGTCGCGCAGGGGGAGGACAACCACCTCGAGCCGCGGGTCGGCGGCCACGGCATCGTTGAATTTCCGGATGCCTGCGGTCTGCGGGTCGCGGTCGTATCCGGGGTCGGTCACATGGCCGTCCCACAGGGTGTTGTCAGCCAGGACGAACCCCCCGGGCCGCACAAGGGGCAGCAGCGCCTCGAAGGTTTCCAGGTAGGTGCGCTTGTCGCCGTCGATGAACACCATGTCGAACGTGACGCCCAGCTTAGGGGCCTCCACGGTGGCGTCGCCGATGGTGAACACGATGCGGTCGGCCACTGGCGAGTGCGCTATCCACGGGCGGGTGAACTCCTCCTGCTCGTCGTTGATCTCAAAGGTGTACACCTTTCCGCCCGGCGCGAGACCCTCGGCCATGCAGATGGCGCTGTAGCCGCTGAACGTTCCCACCTCGAGGATGTTCCGGGGCCTTATCATCTGCACGAGCATCTTGAGCAGCCTCCCTTGCAGGTGGCCGCTGGCCATGCGCCCGTGCAGCAGGTAGATGTTGGTGGCGCGGTAGAGCCGGTAGAGGTAGTCGCCCTCGGGCTCGATGTGCTTGAGAATATAAGGCAGGCAGTTGTCCACAGTCGCTTGTTTATGCAATGATGCGCGCCGCCGCAAGGCTGGCGCCGGCGTGGTCCGGCGGTGCCGGCGGGGGCTGTCGCGCCCGGTCAGTCCTCGGTGGTGGCCGCCCGCCTCAGGGCCTCTATGGCCAGGCGGTAGCTGTCCATGCCAAAGCCGCAGATCACGCCCATGCAGGCGCACGAGATGAAAGAGTGGTGGCGGAACTCCTCGCGCTTGTGAACGTTTGAGATGTGAACCTCGACGACTGGCGTGCGCAGCGAGCGGATGCAGTCCTGCAGGGCGATGCTCGTGTGGGTGTAGGCGCCGGCGTTGAGCACCACGCCGTCGTAGCTGAACCCCACCTCCTGGAGCTTGTCTATGAGTTCGCCCTCGATGTTGCTCTGGTAGCTGTCTATCTCGATGCCGGGATAGCCGGCGCGCAGTTCCTTGAGGTAGTCCTCAAAGGTGTCGCTGCCGTAGATGCCGGGTTCGCGCGTTCCGAGCAGGTTCAGGTTAGGTCCGTTAACAATCTGTATTTTCATTTCTCGTGGATTTTGATTACTTTTGCGATGGCAAAAATACTAAAAATAAACGACTGAGCATGGCAAATGGACACTAATTCTTCATCCTCCGGGCAGAAAAGGGTGCCCGATGTGGTGCGCCGTTACCAGCGCTACCTGCGCCTGGAGCGCAATGTGTCGCCCAACACCCTCGAGGCCTATATGCTTGATGTCGGCAAGCTGGTCACCTTTCTCGGGGCGGCGGGCGGCGATGTGCTCACGTGCCAGCTGTCCGACCTGTCGCTGTTTGTCGCCAGCCTGGGCGACATTGGCATCCACCCCCGCTCGCAGTGCCGCGTGCTGAGCGGCATCCGCTCCTTCTTCCACTACCTCCAGCTCGACGGCTACCGCGACGACGACCCTACCGAGCTGCTCGACTCGCCCCAGACAGGCGGGCACCTGCCCGAGGTGCTCTCGGCAGCCGAGGTCGACCTTTTGGAAAATTCCATTGACCTGTCCAAGTGGGAGGGCCAGCGCAACCGCGCCATCATCGAGGTGCTGTTCTCCTGCGGGCTGCGCGTGAGCGAGCTGGTCAGCCTCCGGCTGTCCTGCCTCTATGCGGCCGAGCAGTTCGTCCGCGTGCTGGGCAAGGGCGGCAAGGAGCGCCTGGTGCCCATCTCGCCGCGCGCCCTCCGCGAGCTCGAGCTGTGGTTCGCCGACCGCAACCAGATGGCCATCAAGCCCGGCGAGGAGGACTATGTGTTCCTCAACCGCCGCGGCGCCCACCTCACCCGCACCATGATTCTGATCATGGTGAAGCGCCAGGCGGCCGAGGCCGGCATCACCAAGGTCATCTCCCCCCACACGCTGCGCCACTCCTTTGCCACCGCCCTGCTTGAGGGCGGCGCCGACCTCCGTGCCATCCAGGCCATGCTGGGCCACGAGAGCATTGGCACAACGGAGATTTACATGCACCTGGACACCACCGCCCTGCGCCGCGAAATCCTCGAGCACCACCCGCGCAACCGCCGGCGCAAGCCTTAGCCGCGCGCCGCACGCGCCGCCTTGTATTCCGACGGCGGCACACCGAACGCCTTTCTGAAATTGGCTGAAAAGGCCTTGTGGGTGCCATACCCCACACGCGCGGCCACCTCGCTGACGGGTAGCTGCGTGTCGGCGAGCAGCTGCGCCGCACGCTTCAGCCGCACATTGCGGATGAAGTCGGCCGGACTGATGCCCAGCATGTCGCGCAGCCTGGTGTACAGGGCGGTCCGGCTCATGGCCGTGTCGGCCGCAAGCTGGTCAACGCCGTAGCCGGCGTTCTCCATGTTGGCCTCGATGGCTTTCAGCATCTTCTCCACCAGGCGTTCCTCCTCGCCGTTCACACCTATCTTCTTCGGGTCTACATTGGTGCTCGCCGCAAAGCGGTGGCGTGCCTGTTCGCGCAGTTCGAAGAGCCGGTTCACCCGCCTGTCGTTCTCGCGCTCCATCCGCTTCTGCTTCTGCCTAATATAATAATGTATAAGGAGGGCGGCCACTGCCAGTGCCAGCGCCCCATAGCCGGCCTTGGCCCACCATGTGAGCCAGAGCGGCGGGCGTATGGTGACGGTCTGCCGCGTCACCGCCCCCCAGGGGCCGTTGCCGGCGGCAGCCTGCACCTCAAAGGTGTAAGTGCCTGGCGGCAGCGCGCGGTAGTCGGCCGTGGCCAGCCGCCGTTCTGTGCCCACATAGGGCTGCCAGCCGCGCTCCAGTCCGCCCAGCCGGTAGCGGTATCGGGTGTGCGAGGGCGCGGCGTAGTTGAGCGCAGAGAACTGAAAGGTCAGGTTGTTGCGGTTGTATGCGCAGGTCATGTCCGCGCCTATCTGCCGCAGGGGTGCCGGCTCGCTGTTGACGAGCAGTGCGGTGAGCGCCACCGCCATCGCCCTGCTGTCCGATGCGAGCCATTCGGGGCGGAAGGCGACCACCGTCTCCTGCCCGCAGCCGAACAGCAGCTGGCCGCGGGCGCCGAGCAGGGCTGCCCGCTCGGTCATCTGGACAGCCGGTATGCCGTCGTCGGGACCGTAGCTGACCACCGCCGGGGTCACTTGCGAGACGCCGCACGAGGTGCCCGCCCAGATGTGGCCGCGCCCGTCGGCCACCACGCTCCTGATGCAGTTGTTGGCCAGCCCCCTGATGCGCCGGCAGCTGAAGCGGGGCGCGCCGCCGGGCAGGGCCGCTGTCGGCGTGAGGCAGAACAGGCCGTTCTGCGTGCCCACCCACAGCTGTCCGCCCCTGTCGCGCAGCATGCAGTTGTACTTGTTGGAGTGGGGGGCCATCTCGCGCTCAGCCCCGAGGGGGGCCAGCGTGTCCGCCTGGGTGTTGAGCATCAGCGCGCCGTTCTGCGAGTACACCACTGTCCACGGCCCGCCCGCGTTGCACGCACCCACGTAGTGGCGGTGCCGGTCAAGGCGGGGCAGCCGCGCGTTGAGCCACTCCACCCTCCTCCTGTCCGGCCACAGGTAGCCGATGCGGTTCAAGTCCTGGCAGATGAGGTAGCGGCCGCCGGCCAGCTCGTGTACAAAGGCCACCGGCCCACGGCCCATCCCCTTCACGTTAGCTGCGTCAAGGTGTGTGGTGCGGCCGCGGTCATCGATGGTCACACCGTCCCGGTCCCGCCACTGCCACCAGCGCCCGCGGCTGTCTCGCATGCCCCGCAGCCGCCCGGTCATGGCGGCGTCGGCGACTGCCGTGGCCGCGGGCCGCCGCGGGGGCAGGTAGACAATGCCCTGCCGGGTGGTGCCCATCCACGTGCCGCCCTGCCTGTCGGTCACAGCGCAGGTGAGGTGCCGGGCTATGCCCAGCGAGTCGGCAACGCGCTTCAGCTGCGGGGGCAGCGGCCCGGGTTCGTTCGCCGGGTTGGCTATCCGCCGCAGCTGCGGACTGCCGGCGTGGCTCCTGAAGTCGTATCTGAACGAGCGCGTGCGCGCATCGAAGAGGTAAACCTGGTAGAGGTCACGCAGGAAGAGCAGCGAGTCGCCCTGCCACAGGTGCATGTAGCGCCGGCCAAAGCGGCTGAGCGGCAAGGCCCGGCTGCGGTCGCAGGGCAGCGGCGTGAACGACAGGCCGTTGGAGAGGCAGAACACGCCCTCGCAGTTGATGAGCATCTGTCCGTTGGGCAGTTCCACAATCTGCCTCACCTCGCCCGTGGGCAGGCCGTCGGTGGCGGTCCACTGGCGCGTGGCGCCTGCGGCGGCGATGGCCGCCATGGCCGCCAGTATGAGCTGTGCCTTTCTTCTTTTCTGCATAATCAAGTGTGGTTCTGTTGGTCAGTCCTTTGCTTTTCCGCCACAGGCGCGCGGCGTTTCCATTGCAAAAGTAAGCAAAACGCTTGTCATTTCCGTCCGTTTCACCGAAAAAAGGCACCGCCACCGGGCCGCACTGTGGGCGTTTTTGTACAGCGGGACACTGTGGGAGGGGGCGCAAACGTACAAACTTTGGCTCTGCACGTTTCCGCCCCACAAGTATGTACGCCCGCTTGCCGCAGCTTGGGCAGCCGGCCTTACCTTTGTGCCCGGAAACGAGAACCTAACTACGAACGACCCAATGAGAATCAGAAGTTTCTTGCTTTGTGTTGTGTGTGGCGGCGCACTTCTGTCGTGTACCGCCACGCGCGACACATCGCACTTTGATGTGGATGCCGCCATCGACCGCTGTCACAGCCAGGTGGAGCGCGCCCTCCGCCAGCTCTCGGCCATGGGCGACACCGCCGCCAGAATGATGCCCCGCAGTGTCAACATGGCCGCCGGCGACACGGCGTGGACCTGCCGCCCGGTGTGCCCCGAGGAATGGTGCAGCGGCTTCTGGCCCGGCATCCTCTGGCTCGACTACTCCCTGCGGCCCACCCCCGGGGTGCGCCGCGCCGCCATCAGCTCGACGCTGGCCGTCGCACGCTTGCTCGACAAGCCGGTGTTCGACCACGACATCGGGTTCCTGCTGCTCTGCAGTGCCGGCACCGGCTGGCGCACGCTGCAGAAAGAGCTTGACGGCGGCGGACTGCCGCGCCGGCAGCGCCTGGAGGACGAGATGCTCAAGGAGCGTTTCCGCCAGTTCTGCTGGCGGGCCGCCGACTCGCTGTCAACACTCTTCAGGCCCCGCGTGGGCACGTTCCTCTCCTGGCCACGCAACGTGGACCTGTTTGGCGGCCACAACACCATCATTGACAACATGGTCAACCTTGAGCTGCTCTGCCAGGCCGCCAACAGCGGCGGCCGCCGCGAGTGGCTGGAGATGGCGCGCAGCCACACCCACACCACCATGAAGCACCAGTTCCGCCCCGACAGCACGGTGTTCCACGTGGCGGTCTACGACACGCTCGACGGCCACTTCATCCGTGGCGTGACCCACCAGGGGCTGGCCGACTCGTCGGTGTGGTCACGCGGACAGGCCTGGGCCATCTACGGTTTCACCCTGATGGCCGACGCCACGAGCAGCGACGCCTTCCTGCGACAGGCGTGCAAGGCTGCCGAGGCCATGATTGCGCGGCTGCCCGAAGACGCGGTGCCCTACTGGGATTTCTCCGACCCGCGCATAGCGACCTCGCCCGACTGCCCGGCGGCACCCTCTGACAGCGTGGCGCCGCGCGACGCCTCGGCGGCGGCCATCACCGCCAAGGCCCTCATCGACCTGAGTGCCTTGGTGACCGACAGGCAGAAGGCCGGGCTCTACATGGACACGGCGCGCCGCATCCTCGTGTCGCTGGCCGGCGACAACTACCAGGCCTGGCGGCACAACAGTGCCTTCCTGCTGCACAGCACGGGCAACCTGCCCGCGGGCTACGAGATTGACGTGCCCATTGTCTATGCTGACTATTATTACCTGGCGGCCCTGGCTGCCTACAAGCAGGCCGCCGAAAGCACAAAATGAACTTTGATCACACCCTTACAAAACTGCAAGTCATGAACATCCGCTTGTCTCCCCGCCGCCCCAGCCCGCGGCGGTGCGGGCTGCGCGCTGCCCTTGCCCTCCTGCTGTGGACGGGGGGCGCTGCCACCGCGCCGGCCCAGACCGCCGGCCAGGACTACAAGATGGCCGGCCCTTTCGAAGTGGTGGCCCGCGACGGCGCCTACCGCCACACCAAGGGCGGCAGCGAGCGCGACATGAAGGCCGCGCTCGACCTGGCCCGGGCCGGGCACACCGCCCGGGCGCTCGCCATTGTCAACGCCTATGCCACAACGCTCAAACGGCTCGACGGCCACGACGCGCCGCTCTGCGCCATCCAGTGCTTCGACCTGGTGAGGGCGATGACCCTGCTCCGGCAGTGGCAGCAGCCGGCGTGGAGGGACATGGTGCTCGGCGCCATGGCGCCGATGATGCGGCAGTTCGAGGCCGACAGCCCCTATGCCAACGGCAACTGGGGGGCCATCGTGAACAGGCTGCGCATGGCCTGCGCCATCTTCCTTGGGGACAGCGTGATGTACCGCGAGGCCAAGGACTACTACCTGCATGCCTACGACAACGGCGCACTGCCTCACTATGTCAGTGCCACCGGCCAGTGCCAGGAGACCGGGCGCGACCAGGGGCACGTGCAGCTGGGCCTGGAGGCGATGGCCGACATCTGCGAGATGGCCTGGCAGCAGGGGGACGACCTGTGGGGCGCGCTGGACAACCGGCTGATGAAGGGTTTTGAGTACACCGCACGCTACAACCTGGGGGAGGAGGTGCCCTTTGAGACCTGGACTGACTGCACCGGCCTGTACTGCTCGTGGACGGAGCCGGGCGAGATGGGCCGCGGCAAGCTGTGGGACATCTACCGCAAGCCCTACGACCACTACCATGGGGTCAGGGGACTGGCCATGCCCTACACCGAGCGGGTGCTCAGGGGCGAGAAGCCGCGCGTCAGGGAGCGGCCAAGGCTGCACAGCGTGACGTGCTACGGGGCGCCGGCCAGCGCGCTGCTCAAGGACGACTACCGGGTGGAGGTGCGGCCGCGCGGCAGCGAGCGGTGGACTCCCGTGGCCACGTATATGGCCAAGGTCAACGCCCTGCAGCCTGACGGCGCGCACCGCGTGTCTGAGATTTCCTACGGCCTGTTCGACTTCACAGGCGACGTCTACGTGAGGGTGACCACGCGCAACCGCAAGTTCAGCGAGGCGCGCGTGCGCCCGGGCTACCGCGGCGTGATTGCCAACGTGCAGAACGACTCCACGGTGCAGTTCCTGCTGTTCCAGCCGGAGAATGTCAGCGTGGAGTTCGACGGCGACATCACCTCGAACCTGCTGCTCTTCACCTCGCGGCCCTGCCAGCCGGTGAAGGAGGCGCGGCGCGAGGCGCGCCGGCAGGGCCGCCGGTTTGTGTACTACGCTCCGGGACTTTACACCGCCGACACCATCCGCGTGGCCTCCAACACCACTGTCTACCTGGCCGGCGGCAGCTATTTCACCGGCACGCTGGCCATCGACAGTGCCGAGAACGTGACGGTCATGGGCCGCGGCATCGCCCGCCCGGCCCGGGGCTACGAGGGATGCCACGTGTTCAGGAGCCGCAATGTGGTGGTCGACGGGCTCACGGTCAACACCTGCCCCGTGGGCGGCTCGCGCGGCGTGCGGCTGCACGATGTGCGCAGCATCTCGCACCCCGCGTGGGGCGACGGCCTCAACGTGTTCGCCTCGGAAGATGTGACCTTTGACCGGGTGTTCTGCCGCAACAGCGACGACTGCACCACGGCCTACGCCACGCGCAAGGGTTTCAGCGGCTCGGTGCGCAACGTGCGCATGACCAACTCCACGCTGTGGGCCGACGTGGCCCACCCCATCTTCATCGGACTCCATGGCAACGCCCTGCGCGGCGACACCATCGAGCGCCTGGTTTACGACAACATTGACATCCTGGGACAGGCCGAGCCGCAGGTGGACTACCAGGGCTGCCTGGCCATCAACTGCGGCGACAACAACACCGTGCGCGACGTCACGTTCAGCAACATACGCATCGAGGACATCTGCCAGGGCGCGCTCGTGCAGGTCAGGGTGGGCTTCAACAAAAAATACTGCGCCGCGCCCGGACACTCGGTGAGCGGCATCCGCCTCAGCAACATCCGCTACAAGGGCGCCCACACGCCCGGCCTCTCCATCATCAGCGGCTATGACGACGGGCGCAAGGTGAGCGGCGTCACCTTTGAGGGACTCAAAATCAACGGCCGCACCATCTGTGACGGCATGCCGGGAAAGCCGGGCTGGCACGCCACGTCCGACTATGTGCCCATGTTTGTCGGGCCGCACGTGGAGGGCCTGGAGTTCAGGAAATAGTGGGCGGGGCGGCGCTATTCCAGGACCAGGGGCAGGATGTCGCTGAAGCAGTCGGCCACGTGGGTGGCCCCGGCTTCGACAAGCTCGCGGAGCGAGCCGTTGCCATAGGTCACGCCGCAGGTGTCGACACCGGCCGAGCGCCCCATCATGATGTCATACTTGGTGTCGCCAACGACAAGGGCGTCGGCGGCGGCCATGCCGGTGAGCTTCAGCAGCCTGAGCACCATGTCGGGCGCCGGCTTGGCGTGCTCCACGTCCCACGCGGAGACAAGGTGGGCGATGTAGGGCGAGAGGCCGAGGTCGCGCACGAAGTCGGCCAGCGAGTCGCGGCCGCGGCTGCTGGCGATGGTCACGGTGACGCCGCGGCTGAACACCTCGGCGACGGTCTCGCGCACGCCCTCAAACAGGGGCACCGCGCCGGCCACGTTGTTGGCGGTGAACAGCCGGTTGTAGGTTTCCTCGCAGCGCCGCCCCGTCTCCTCGCTCATGGGCATGAGCTGGGTGAACGTTTCGCGCAGGGGCAGGCCAATCATCGCGGCGCAGGCCTCCTCGCTCTGCATGGGCAGCCCGAGATGCTCGAGTGTCTGCCGCATGGTCCGCACAATGAGGCTCCGCGTGTCGCCCATTGTGCCGTCAAAGTCTAAGATTAACAGCTTTTTCATTCCATTGTTTTCAATTTTTTCCGCTCCCTGCCACTGCCCTCCCGGCATCTTGCAGCAGCCAGTGCGCCGACAGGGCGGGCTATGGCTTCAGTGCTTCGGCTGCAGGCAGCCCGGGACAAGCCGCAACCTGGGACGAAATCTAATGACCTATTTGGGTTAAAACAAGGGGGGATGCACTGCGCGTGCACCCCCCCGGTTGTCTCTTCGTCAAATGTTTCCGATTTAGAGCTGGGGACCGGCGGCCACAAGAGCCTTGCCAGCCTCGTTGTTCTCGTACTTCTTGAAGTTGTTGATGAAGCGTGCGGCGAGGTCCTTGGCCTTCGTCTCCCACTCCGACGGGTTGGCATAGGTGTCGCGGGGGTCGAGGATGTGGGGGTCAACGCCCTCAAGCTGTGTAGGCACCACGAAGTTGAAGAACGGGATGGTCTTGGTGGGAGCCGAGTCGATGGAGTGGTCCAGGATGGCGTCGATGATGCCGCGGGTGTCGCGGATGGAGATACGCTTGCCTGTGCCGTTCCACCCGGTGTTCACCAAGTAAGCCTTGGCGCCGCTCTTCTTCATCTTCTTCACCAGCTCCTCGGCATACTTGGTAGGATGCAGCTCGAGGAAGGCCTGGCCGAAGCAGGCGGAGAAAGTGGGTGTAGGCTCGGTGATGCCGCGCTCGGTACCTGCCAGCTTGGCTGTGAAGCCCGAGAGGAAGTAGTACTTGGTCTGCTCAGCGTCGAGGATGGACACGGGAGGCAGCACGCCGAAAGCGTCGGCCGACAGGAAGATGACCTGCTTTGCGGCAGGGCCCTGCGAGTAAGGACGCTGGATGTTCTTGATGTGGTAGATGGGGTAGCTCACGCGGGTGTTCTCCGTCACGCTCTTGTCGGCGAAGTCGATCTTGCCGTTCTTGTCGACGGTGACATTCTCGAGCAGGGCGTCGCGGCGGATGGCGTTGTAGATGTCGGGCTCGCTCTCCTTGTCAAGGTTGATCACCTTGGCATAGCAGCCGCCCTCGAAGTTGAACACGCCCTCGTCGTCCCATCCGTGCTCGTCGTCGCCGATGAGCTTGCGCTTCGGGTCGGTGGACAGGGTGGTCTTGCCGGTGCCCGACAGGCCGAAGAAGATGGCGGTGTTCTCGCCGTTCATGTCGGTGTTGGCGGAGCAGTGCATGGAAGCGATGCCCTTGAGAGGCAGGTAGTAGTTCATCATGGAGAACATACCC
>CALBLK010000025.1 GCA_937895845.1 uncultured Prevotella sp.
TTCACACTGTCTTGACACAGGTCAAGAGAAAAGACCGGGACACATTATTATATTATACACAAATCTGCCATTGGAACGAAAAGGTGGCAATCTGAGCTTACTTTCAATCTTTTCGCCCCATGCCACTATTCTTTCGGCATCTTGCTGCCGCCAGTACCTTGCCATAGCCCACTATGGTTTCACCGCTGCCGTTGCAAGCTGTCCAAAACAAACAGCGACCTGGGACGAAACCTAACTAATGACAGATTTGGGTTAAGGGGGCACTTGGAAAGAAACGTGAGATGAGAGAGGATGGGGAGAAATGCAGTTGCGATCTGGAATAAATGGCGGGTACAGGGGTGGCGCAGTATTCTACGTTTGAACACCTGTTACTAGAGAAGGGGCTGTCTGGCACGCTAGCCAGACAGCCCCTTCTCTATAATAATAGACGATATGGATGGAAACAAATTATAACGTCAGCTTCACCGTTTTCTCACCGACTTTTACCAACACGATGCCTTTGGCTGCAAACTGGATAGACGTTGTGCCAGTTAGCACTATACCACGGTAGAGCACACGTCCGCTGAGGTCGCACACTGCTACTTGGACAGGCTTGTCAACGGTTACATCAATGGTACCGCCCTTTGCTGTAACTGATGCGGCAGCGGCCACTGCCGACTCTACACCTGTAGGGAGCGACACAGCAATCTCGTTTGAAGCATTGCTGTAAATATCTGTAATTTCAGCCGACGAGTTGACTGTCTCGGCTATTGCCTTGACAGTGTAACTGTATTTCACGCTGGTTTCCGAGGCAAATGACGTATTGACATCATGGCATGTACCCTCTGTCTTGGCAACCGTCTCAATCTCGCGCAGAACATAACCGGCGGGCACTTGCTGTTTGACGTTAAAGGTACTGATAAACACTTTGTGGCTTGCCGAATACACAAGTTCAAGCGCCACGTTGTCACTGCCTTCGGTGAAATTGAGAGTGTAATCCTTGAACCCCTCTCCCAATACCACCTCATGGCTCTCGAGCACCAAGCCGCTGGCATTGACCAAGTTGACGGTAAGGGTGTCGCCCGAAGCCATTTGTCCATAGCTGCCACACGCCATATTTATGTCGGCGGTAAACATTCCCGAGTTGTTGCTCAAGTCAAGGTAGGGAGTGGTGAGCGAAGCGGACGACGTTCCAAATGGCGAGAGGGCCAGGTAGCCGCCAGCATAGGCATGGTTGACTGCATACCAGCCGGGAACACTTGTGTAGTCGTCAAGGTATTCCTGGATTTTGCCAAACTCCACCTGCTCGAGCGATCCGCTGGTGATGCCAGCAAAGTTTTCACTGAGCATGGCCACCTCGCCTGCTTCTGCCATGGTGGTGCTCCTGTACACAGTCAGTTCATAGGCATAAGCACCGGCCACAGGCTTCCAGTTGGCCGTGAACGAGTTGGATGTGGCGTTGGTGGCTTCGAGGGCAACAGGAGCATCAAGGCTCTTGACAGCCTTCACCACGCGCACCTCGTCACTGTAGTCACTCACTCCCGTACCATTTGTGGCACGCACCGCGAAGTAGTATTGCTTGCCGGCATCAAGGCCTGTAACTTTTTTAGATGTTGCGGTCACAGTATCATTGTACAGCGCATATTGCTTGCTGCCATCTGTGGCTTTGGCATACACGTCAAGGATGTAAGCCTTGGCTCCGCTGACACGCTTCCAGCTGGCTGTAAACGAAGTACCGTCGGCATTGGTAGGTTGATAGGGGTCTGGAGCAGGGAAAAACTCAGGGCTTGTCTCAACTGCAAGACTATCGATGAGCGATCCGTTGAACGTGAGGCTCGGTTCGATGGAGACCTGACTGTACGAAGAACCGCCACCGACCACGAGCTGAATGGTGTGCCACTTGTCATCGGACACAAAGATGGTTTTAGAGGTTGAATACCCAAGCGAGAACTTAACCACAGCCCCAGCCTCAGAAAGGCTGCGATAGCGACAGGTGATACGCACCACACCGCTGTTGGCGCTCATGTTATAGCGGGCGGTCTTGAGGCTACCGCCATCACCAAGCTTAAGCATTCCGCCGGCTTCATACACATATTTTCCGCTCCAGCCACTGAGGGTCTTTGAGAGTACGCCAGAAGAGTAGGTTGAAATGTCAACATCAGCCGGGGCGCTTTCACTGCCCTCGGTAAAGGCCGAGAATCCTTCTGCAAATATCACTGTGGGGTCTGCGGCCCGCGTTAGAGCCACTGATGCAAGGGCCATAACTAAAGAAAGTAAAACTTTTCTCATCTTAAGATTTTATTTCTATTATTTTTGATTAAAAAGTTGCGCTCTAATGCACCGTAACTTGTGCAATTGGAACACATACATACACGGTAAAACATCCCAATAGCGGCAGGGGGGACTGCCAACCTAAGGCTCTGGGGAAAACTACCTATAACCACCGGTACACGCAGTTTCTCCAGCTGGCAGATGTGAATCCAACAAGGTTTCCCACAGGCTTCCGACAGGCAATGGGGCTTCTACCGCGACAAGCCGTTTGCTGACAGGATGGACGAACTCCAGCCTTCGAGACATCAGTGAGATGCTGCCATCAAAGTTGCTGCGGCGTGCACCGTATTTTAGGTCGCCCTTGATGGGACAGCCCATCGCCGACAACTGGCAACGTATCTGGTGGTGGCGGCCCGTGAGCAGCTGGACTTCAAGCAAGCTGTACCGTTCCCCCTGCCCTATCTGGCGATAGCTGAGAACAGCCTTTTTAGCCTGCGGTACCTCATGGCTATAGGCATAGCTTTTGTTCTGCCGCTCATTGCGCAACAGCCAGTGGGTGAGGGTTCCAGCCCGTTCACGAGGGGTTCCTTGCGTGATTGCCCAATAGGTTTTGCGCACCTCGCCATTACGGAACATTTCGTTGAGACGGCTCAAGGCCTTCGATGTGCGGGCAAAAACGACAAGGCCACTCACCGGGCGGTCTAACCGATGGACAACGCCAAGAAAGACATTGCCCGGCTTGTTGTACTTTTGCCTGATGTAGCTTTTGACAATATCAGAAAGCGGAGTGTCGCCGGTCTTGTCGCCCTGGACAATCTCTCCGCTTTCCTTATATACGATAATCAGATGGTTGTCTTCGTAAAGAGGAATCATAGATTACATATTCATGCCGCCATCCACTTGGATAACCTGGCCAGAGATGTAGCTTGACATATCTGAAGCGAGGAATGTGGCACAGTTGGCAATATCGTCCACCGTACCCCCACGGCGAAGAGGAATCTTAGAAATCCATTCCTTGCGGATGTCCTCAGGAAGGGCCTGAGTCATGGCTGTGTCAATAAAGCCGGGGGCGATGGCGTTGGCGCGAATACCTTTTGGGCCCATCTCCTGCCCCACACTCTTGGCCAAAGCAATCAGGCCTGCCTTTGAAGCGGCATAGTTGCTTTGTCCGGCATTGCCATGAACGCCTACCACACTGGCCATATTGATGATAGAGCCACCGCGCTGGCGCATCATTATGGGCACACAAGCATGGATAAAGTTGAAGGCACTCTTCAGGTTGACCGCAATGACTGCATCCCACTGAGCCTCAGACATACGGAGCATCAGACCGTCTTTTGTTATGCCGGCATTGTTAACCAAAATATCAATAGAGCCAAATTCCTCTTTCACCTGCTTTACCACATTCTCAGTCTGCTCAAAATCGGCCGCGTTACTGGCATAGCCCTTGGCTTTCACGCCCTTGGCAGCAATCTCAGCCTCCGTGGCCTTTCCATTTTCATCAATGACGAGGTCGGTAAATGCAATGTTAGCACCCTCCTCGGCAAACTTTAGCGCAATCGCCTTTCCGATTCCGCGGGCAGCGCCTGTAATCAGGGCTGTCTTTCCTGTCAGTAATCCCATTGTTTTTTGTTTAAACGTTGTATTGTTGTTAGCTGTTATTATTGTAACTTTTTACACCCGGACACGCACGGATGCTCGCACCCGGATAAATGGCAAAAGATGCCAAAGGAGCCCCCTCATCTTCAATTAAGAGCGGTACACGCAGTGTTTCAAGGCGCTTGCAAGCAGTCAGAGCCAAGTAGCATACCTTTAGCACAAGGCCACAATGCACGGGCACGTCAGCGCACAAGGCTCTTACCCAATGCGCCATAGACTACCTTGGTGACAAGGGGCTTGCTGGTCTCCTCGGTCATGCCGTGTCCCAGCCGACCATAGATATAAGGCACCTCAAGCCCTTTGATACAATAGTGGGTTATGTCGGCCACCAAGTCAATGTTCTCTATATCGAACTCCCCATCTGCCTTGCCTTCCGCATACACCTTGCGAAACAGGTCAATCTCGTCCTCGTCAAAATTCTTGCGCACTTTCTCCACCATCCAAATATTCCGGAAAAACTCTGCACGCAGGTTGCCATTTCGCACCACAGTCTCCTTAATCATGTTCAGGTGCGTATAGATAAGCTCTATGATTTTGTCCTGCGGACGTGTCCGCTTGGCCGCCACCTCGTCCAAACGGTCTGACAGCCGCTCCAGTTCAGACTCAATCACCGCCGTGTACACGTCTTCTTTACTTTTAAAATAGGTATACAGCGTTCGCCGTCCCTTTCCAGAAGCCACGGCGATGTCGTTCATTGTGGTATTCTCCATCCCGTTTTTAGCGAACAGCTGGCGAGCCACATCAACTAGTTTCTGTCGGGTTTTTGATATCGACATGATTTCATCCTCCCTTTTTTAAATCACAATTGCACATCTCTTCTATCATGTGCAAAAGTAAAAAATCTATTTTAAATGTGCAAATAATTGGTCGAAAATGTATCTGCCAAGCCCGCCATGATGCCCTTTGCAAGATTTTTCTGAAAATATCGGCATAAATATTTGGCACTTCCAACAAAAAGCAATACCTTTGCACTCACAAAAAGAGCAATATCGCGGAGTGGAGCAGTTGGTAGCTCGCCAGGCTCATAACCTGGAGGTCGCATGTTCGAGTCCTGCCTCCGCAACAAAGAATGTCCACGACTATCTTGGTAGCAAGAAGTTGCGGACATTTTCGTTTATAGCGGAACCGTATTCGGACACCAGCCCAGGCTTTGTGGTTATTCAAAGATACAAAAATCAGGGTTTTCTTTTATTGTTTCGTCAAGTTATCACTCCAAACTCCGGAAGAGCCGAATTTATGGCATAACTTGGAGCGAAAAGCACACTACGCTCCAAGTTATGCCTAAAATCCATTCAGAGAACACTACTTGATAAACTCCACCTTGCTCTCATCCCTTGGCCTTGCCTCAGGAGCCTCGTCGGGATAGCCAACGGCGATAATGTAGCAAATCTCATAACCCTTAGGCAGATTGAGCTTGGCAAGATACGGCTTGCAGGCATCGCTGGTCTGAAGGAAACGGACAGGCCCTCCCAGGCAGCACGTGCCCAAGCCGAGCGACTGGGCGGCAAGCATCATATTCTCACCCATCAGGCCGGCATCCACCTGCGATGCTCCATTCTGCGTAGCCACCACAATGATGTTCGGCGCATTGCGGTACATGTTCTTAAAGTTCGGGGCGCGCTTCACTTGCTCCGGGTTCTCTTTCTTGAATATCTCCGTTGTGCCCTTGATAAAGTCTTGGTTCTCCACCACCCTTACAGCCCATGGTTGCCTGTTCATACCGTTGGGTGCATTGATGCCACACTTGGCGATAAGCGCCAGCTTCTCATGCTCCACAGGCTTGTCAAGATACTTGCGGATAGAACGGCGAGACATGATAGTCTGAATCACCTCGTTGTTCATCTGACAGCATGACTTCACTTCTTCCTTCTTCTGGCAGCAAGACTGTGCCTGACTGAGCGATGGCAGTAGCAGCATGCCGCAGACCATCCATAATTTAAAATTCATCATGTTCAATTCTCCTTATATTATAGTAACATT
>CALBLK010000026.1 GCA_937895845.1 uncultured Prevotella sp.
CGGCACAACCGGCAAGACTACCATCACCGCTGCCTTCGCCGGCAACGACACCTACACTGCCTCCAGCGCTTCTTACACACTCAGTGTTTATGATGACAGCTCGCTCACTGGCGACGGCACTAAGGAAAGCCCCTATACCGTGGCCGATGTGCTCGCCATCGTTAACGCTGGCCAGCAGACCACTGACAACGTTTATGTGAAGGGTATCGTAAGCTCTGTTGATAAATACTATGACAAGTATAAGCAAATTGATTACTACATTGTTGACAATGAAGGCGACACTGAGAAGATCATGGCTTACAATGGCAAGGGTCTTAACAAGGCCGACTTCTCCTCTATCGATGATTTGAAGGTTGGCGACAAGGTCATCGTTCTTGGTGTGCTTACCAAGTACAATGATATCGTTGAGCTGAAAAGAGGCAACTACATCGTGGAGTTCTGGGGTGAGAACACCAAGACAGAGACCTCTGTTACCTTCGGCACTGACTACGATGGCAAGACCATCAGCCTGAAGCCTGGCGAGAGCTTCACCGCTCCTGCCGCCACGCTGACCCCTGCCGAGGCCGGCAAACTGGCTTACTCTTCTTCTGACGAGACAGTTGCTACCGTTGACGCTACGACCGGTGCCGTGACGCTTACCGGCACAACCGGCAAGACTACCATCACCGCTGCCTTCGCCGGCAACGACACCTACGCTGCCTCCAGCGCTTCTTACACACTGATGGTTGCTGAGGCACAATCACTCACTGGTGCCGGCACGAAGGAAAGTCCCTATACCGTGGCCGATGTGCTCGCCATCGTTGGTGCTGACCAGCAGACCACAGACAGTGTATATGTGAAGGGTGTCGTAAGCAAAATCAAGACGACCGCTGACAACATCGTGAAGTACAAAAACTGCGATTACTACCTAATTGACAAAGAGGGTGCCACTGATACTATCATGGCTTTCCGCGGCAAGTATCTCGGCAACACTGACTTCACTTCTGCCGACCAGCTGAAAGTTGGCGACAAGGTGCTTGTCTTTGGTGTGCTTACCAAGTTCGAGGATATCGTTGAGCTTGCAAAGGACAACTACATCGTGGAGTTCTTGGGCGAGGACGCTTCTAAGGATGTGACCGTCACTGTTGGCGAGGCACTCTACACCACCCTGTATTACAGCGACCGCAACCTGGTTGTTCCCGAGAACGCCGAGGCTTACACCTACTCAGCAGAGTTTGGCAACGGCCTGGAAGAATCGCACCGTTACGATGCTGCCGAAGTGATTCCGGCTGGCGAGGCTGTGGTGGTCTTCGCTCTTGGGGCTGGCGACTACACCTTCAAGGCTACCGACACAACAGGTTATGACGACGACACCAACATGCTCTTCGGTACCGACGAGGAGACCGCCATCGCTGACGATGCCAACTACTACTTCTACAAGCTCTCGCTCGACAGCAACGGCAAGAACGTAGGCTTCTACTGGGGTGCCGCCAACGGCGCAGCCTTCACCAACGGCGCTCACAAGGCTTACCTGAAGGTGTCAAAGAGCCAGACCAAGGCCAAGGCATTCCTCTTCAACGGCGGCGCAACGGCCATCAAGACCGTCAGCTTCGACAACGCCGGCGCCAACGCACCTGTGTTCAACATGGCCGGCCAGCGCGTAGACAAGTCGTTCAAGGGCATCGTCATCAGGAACGGCAAGAAGTTCGTGAAGTAAACCGACTGTCCGACACACGCGACAACAAACATGTATAACTTAGAATTTAAGAAAGGATAGAATCATGAAAAAGTATGTTCAGCCTGCAATGATGGTGCAGAACATGGAGACAGAGTCGCTCATGGCCGCCTCAACCTTTGGTTTACACGACGAGGTTAGCACCAGCGAACAGCTTGCCAAGCCCTCTTTCAACGGTGGCGAAGGCAACGGTTCCGGCTTCTGGGCCGACGACGATGATGCCGATGAATAACTGAACAGTTGCCGGCCGCGCCCAGCGCGCGGCGGCACAGCATGACAGGGGCCGTGACTGCACGAGGCAGTCACGGCCCCTTTTTGGTTTGCCCGGCACAGCCAGCTGCTTGCCATCTCTCTCTCAGTGGCAGTGCGAGATTATTTTTTCAACCAAATTATCCAATGTCGCTTTGTAGCGTTTCAGGTCGTAAAAATGTTTATTGGAGATAAATATTTCCCCTTCAGGAGTATCGCCTCCCTTGCCTCCTGCGTGTTGAACTCCCATATAAATTGTACCGTCTTCGCAGACAATGCTGCCTTTCGGATTCCGGCATTTAGCATTTTTCGGCCTCATTTTAATCTTTTCAGATGGAATAACCCAGATGTCAATATCGTCAAGCCATACAGCAATCCAAATGAAAACATCACAATACTTAGGCTTGAGCTGCTGGAAGTTCATTTTAAACGAAAGTTCCGTCTCCATTTTTTGCTTGATTTCTTCCTCTGTTCCGTGAGGTCTTTTATAGGCTCTTTCTACAAGAGTGCGTTGCGGGTCGCTTTCCACCACCCGAGACGATTTAACTTCGATTTTTATGCCATTTCCATTTTCCATCTGTAGCCATAAGTCAAATTGAGGCTTGTAACCTTCTCTTCTAGGCGGCCGCTGAAGCAATTTCTTTTGCTCTCTCAGCCATGTCTCTCCCCACGTTTGCCCAAAAGTTCGTGGCGCTTTTTCAAACAAATCAAGATAAGGATTGCGACGAAAGTAAGCGTCACGAATCAGTAGGTAATCATCATATTTTAATTTTCCTTTTGTGAGCAGAACGGAAAAAATGTTTGTAAATTGATTAAATGGATACTTAGAAGAGTTTGCGAGTTCCGCCCCCTCAAGCTGTGACTGTGCTTCCTTTGGAAGTTGTGTGTGCCATCTGTTTTTCTAAAATTTCTTTAAGTTTTTCCATCACTTTATTTTTGACATGATCTGTTGTTGCTCTTTGGACGTAATGTTGAATAGTTCGTATACAGTCTTGTCCAAATCCTTTTGGTGCTTTTCAGAAAATGTCGATGACTGAATAGAAGTAACCAAGTTGCTCAGCGCTTCATCCTGGCTCTTTGTCAACTTGGGGAAAGGCAGCTCTTGCAGATTACCTTTAAGAACCTTTATGTCAGAGAACTTTATCGAATAGTAGTAATGATACAGTGAAGAGTTTAGCAGTGCCGCCACGCTTTTTACCGATATTCCGTCAAGCTTTGGAATAAGAATGTTCGCACTGTTCAAGCAGAGGCACTGCCTGTTGTCATAGGCTACGATAGGAAATCTGGCTATAAACTTATAGATTAGCTTCTCTGGTGCCCTGAAAAACTCCTCCCTTGCGCACTGTTGGAATGTTTCAGGAGCAAAGTGAATAAAGGAGGATTCTTCTTGCAGCTTGAACGGTGATACCTGCTTGCCCGTATAGACAGGCTCGAGGCCCTCTGCCCTATCCTTCTTGACCTTGTTTCTGTTGTCTCCGGTTACAATGCCTAATGCCCATTGGCTGTGCCTCAGGTCGTCATGCTTCGCAGCCTCCATCTTCTTCATGATGGAATCATCAATGAGTGTAAGTTTTTCAATCCCTATCACACCGGCTTTGACCTCGCTCTCTGACAGCTCTATATTGCGGTTTTCTTCGCCGGTACTAACAATATATTTCTGACTGCCCGTTTGCCTTGCCGACAGATTGATGCTGAAGTAGTCTGTAAAAACGCCATCAAACCTGTCTGTGTACAAATCAATTCTTCGGATGGCTGAATTTGACAGAATGAACTTTCTTACATCATTGTGTGCCTTTATCTTTAGCAAAGATGCAGGGAGCAGAAAGCAAAGGCTTCCGTTCACATTGAGCCTTTTTAGGGCTTTTACCATAAACATGGACGAACGCTCCTTAGACCTAATCTCAGGGAAATTTCTAACATACACCCCTTCTTTGTCGGCACCCCAGGGCGGATTAGTATATATGTTGTCAAATCTAGAAGGCAGGTATTGCCTGTCTGTCTCGAATAGATCGTTCTTCAAGAAATCCAAGCAATACACATTGGGGTGGAAATCATGATTTGAATATTTAACCAACAGGTTCGTTCCGGTAACCATGACAGCAATTGGATCAATGTCAAACCCATACAAATATTCTGGAGTGTCGGTTTGAACTGATAATAAATATGCGCCACTTCCGCAACATGGATCCAAGAAGGTCTCTCCATCTTCCAAATGCTTGTCGCGCAGCATAAAGTCAAGAACTTTCCTGTTGGTATAATATAGCCCTGTGAGATTCCTCTCGCCCTCTGTGACAAGTGACTGATAGATAAAACCGAGAACATCCTTGTCTGACGGCCAAGTGCCTTGGGGAATGTCAATGTTGACTGCCGTGAAGCCATCAAACTGCGAGATAAACTTGGCAACGTTGGATTTGCCGAGAATGTGGTGAAATTCTAACATGGAAATACATAGCGTGTACATCGTGTCCCCTATGGAAGCTCCTGCTTGTAAAACCTTTAAAAGAAGCAGGTTGGCCGGTGCATAATTCAAATAACCGGTTGCTATAACCCTTTTTTGGGACTGTGTCTTGTTTGCACGCTTGGTCAGCTTCTCCTTGGAATCGCTGTTTAATTTCTTCCAATTATATTCAGTCGCTTTACTTATTCTTGGCATAGTCTGATACAATTCCACACTTGTTTGCTCTTTGAATCCAAAAAAACTCGTTATCTGGCAATGCTGATTTTCAGAGTCCACTTTAAGTCCAAAAGGGTCATCAAATCTCGCCCCTGCCAGCTGCTTGCCCCGGGTGTCTTGCTGCCGTCAGTGCCTTGCGTCTTCCTCCAGATACCATTTGGAGTATTCCACATAGTGCTGTGCGAAGCTCTCGGCCTGGTTGGGCCTGGTGTGCTTGATAAACCTGGCCGGCACGCCGCCCCACAGCTCGTGTGCCCCCACCTTGGTGTTCTGGAGCACCAAGGCGCCGGCGGCCACGACCGCCCCTTCGCCGATGTCGCAGTGGTCGAGCAGGGTGGCGCCCATGCCGATGAGTGCGCCGTCGCGGACGGTGCAGGCGTGGACGGTGGCGTTGTGCCCGATGGTCACGTCGTTGCCGATGGCGGTGGGGCCGGTGGCGTTGGTCACGTGGATGCACGACCCGTCCTGCACGTTGGTGCGGTGGCCGATGGTGATGGGCGCCACGTCGCCCCGCACCACGGCGTTGAACCAGACGGAGCACCCGTCGCCCATGGTGACCTCGCCAACGATGGTGGCGTTCTCGCTGAAGTAGCAGTCCTTGCCCCATTTCGGGGCCTTGCCCTTGATAGATTTGATTAAAGCCATAATACAGTGTCTGTTTGATGTGACGGGGGTGTCGCCCCCGGCGCTGCCTTGTGCAGACTGGTGCAAAGATAGGCATATTTCCCGAACAAGCTCCCCCTGCGCCGCCGTTTTCGCACCCTGCGCCGCCGTTTTCGCGCCAAACCGGGCGAAGGCTGTCCGAAACAAGCAGTGGCCGGGAGCGAATCAAGATGGCCGGTCAGGGCCTTGTTAATGCTTAAAACAATAAAAACCGCAATCATTCGCGCCGAGGAATGAAGGATTGGCTTTAATTCAGTATCTTTGCACATACATTTAATTCAGTATCTTTGCACATACAATAGAATCTTTGCACATACAATGAAAAAAGCAATGGGAAAAATCAAACCCGGACTGTTTGGACAGGACCGTAACAACTCAAGCCGGGACTATGCAAAGCCAAAAGTGTGGGGAAAGAACCAGTTTAACAGCTCGTTTCCCGCTTCTTTGATTGCCTGTATGCCAAGAGCTTGCGCATCCAAGAATTACCAAGCATGAAATCAAGAACATCATCCTTGGTGGCGGGCAGAATTTTCTCAGTCCTGAAAGGCGTTTTGACGCGGTGTTAGTAAACAGTCCGGAATTATTTGAGTAGCAGATTTTATGAGAGTTGTTGATTTGTTTTGTGGGTGTGGAGGCCTGAGCTATGGGTTTCAGACAGCGGGACACAATGTGGTGTCAAGTTTTGACAACTGGGATGCCGCAATGGCCGTTTACAGGCTGAATTTCAATCACCCTGTTCATAAGGCTGATTTGATGGATGTAGAAAATGTTTCACCTCTTGTCCGGCAATACGCGCCAGACATGATAATCGGCGGACCTCCTTGTCAAGACTACAGTTCCGCGGGCGAACGCAATGAAGAAGGTGGGAGGGCTGTCCTGACAATAAAGTATGCTGAAATTGTTGTGAAAGTGCATCCGCAATGGTTTGTCATGGAAAACGTGCCCAATATCACCAAATACCAAAAGGTGTTTGACGCGATAGACATTTTTCACAACAGTGGCTATGGCATTTCCTGCCAAGTGCTTAACGCCGCCCTGTGCGGGGTTCCCCAAAAGCGCAAGCGGTTCTTTATGGTGGGCAGATTAGGTGAGAAAGACGGCTTCTTTGATGCATATTTCACAAAACACCTTGCAAGCAATGAAATGACCATGAGAGACTTCTTTGGAAACACCCTTGGCATTGACGCATATTACAGGCATCCAAGAAGTTATGCAAGAAGGGGCATATTTAGCATGGACGAGCCGTCACCTACAGTCAGAGGGGTTAACAGGCCTATGCCCAAAGGGTATAAGCTGCACCATAACGATCCTGTTGCCTCACTGGAGAATGTGCGCCCGCTCTCAACGCTTGAGAGAGCCGAGGTGCAGACATTTCCGAAAGACTATATTTGGACAGGAAGCAAAACGGACATTGAGCAAATGATAGGCAACGCTGTTCCCGCAAAACTGGCTGAATTTGTGGGAAAGGCAATAAATGACTATATGGAAGAACATCAATAGGAAAGACTTTGAAACAAGATAAACTTATGGAAACAGGACTGACTTACACAAGCCGCCTTACGGTTACAGAAGACAAGACGGCCATTGCAATGGGCTCGGGCGACATGCCCGTGCTGGCCACGCCGGCCATGCTGGCACTGATGGAGAACGCCGCCATGCTGGCCGTGGCCCCCCACCTGCCCGAGGGGAGCACTACGGTGGGCGGACACATTGAGAGTTCGCATCTCAGACCCACGCCGGTGGGGGAGGAGGTTACGGCCACGGCCACGCTGGAGCGGGTGGACGGGCGCAAGCTCTTCTTCCATGTGGAGGCCCGCCAGGGCGAGCTGCTGCTGGGCGAGGGGACACACCTCAGGTTCGTCGTTGACCGCGGGAAGTTCATGGGCAAGCTTTAGCGTGACGCAAGGCGGAGATATGAAGACTGGCTCGCGATTGGCCGCGTGAAAGGGAGGGCAGAGCCTCGCTTGGCTGAAAGGCGGCCTCCCGGGAAGCAGAAAAAGAATCGCCTCTGCCCGGGAGCAGGCAGAGGCGACATTTATCTCAAGTCCCTTGCGGGGAGCGGCGGCTTACAGGTTGGGGTTGTCCTTGTACCACTCGCTGACAGGAGGCACGATGCCCAGCTCCACAATCTCGTCGCGCATCTTGCAGAGGTGCTCGTAAGACTTGGCGAGCTCGGCCATCTCCTCTTTCGTGCCGACAGGCTCCACAAAGTGAACGCCGGTCTTGTCGATGGTGGTAGGCATGGCCATCATCACGTTCTTGAAGCCGCACTTGTCGCAGTTCACATAGCAGCCGGCGGGCAGCGTGAACTTCTCGCCGCCCATGGCAGCCTCGATCATCTTGACAGCGTTGTAGGCAGGGCTCTGGAACGAGCTGCGGCCGCGGAGCTTGATGATGTTCGATCCGCCCTGGACAGTGTGACGCTTGATTTCCTCCCAGCGCTCGGCCGACAGTCCCATCTCTGACAGGGGCTTGCCGTCAATCTTAACCTGCGAGGCGAAGACAGCCATCTGCTCGCCGTGGCCGCCGTAAGTGTGGGCGCCGGTCACCTTGTCCTGCTGCACGCCAAACTCCAGAGCGAGCGCCTGCTGCAGACGGGTTGAGTCAAGGGCTGCAAGCGAGGTCAGCTGGTTGGGCTTCAGGCCGGAGTGGATAAGGGCTGTCAGCGCGGTGACGTCGGCGGGGTTGAAAATCACCACCACGTGCTCTACGTCGGGACAGTATTTCTTGATGTTGTCGCCAAACTCGGCGGCAATCTTGCAGTTGCCCTTGAGCAAGTCCTCGCGAGTCATGCCATCCTTGCGGGGGGCTCCGCCGGAAGAGATGATATACTTGGCGCCGGTGAACGCCTCTTTCGGGTCGACAGTATAGCTTACGTTGGCCCCGGGGAAAGCGCACTGCTGGATTTCATCGAACACACCGTGAACGCCCGGCTCGTAGATGTCGTAAAGACAAATGTTTGGAGTGAGGCCGAGCATCAAGGCACTCTGTACCATGTTAGAACCAATCATACCGCCGGCACCGACGATAAGGAGTTTCTCGTTTGATAAGTATCCCATAATTGTGTTTGTAATTATTTAAAGTTTAAATGTTTACTCTGACCATTTGTCAAGCGCAAAGTTAGCAAAAAAAACTATATTTGTAAGTACTTCTTGTTCATTTAATTTGTTATTAAATATGAAAAGGTGTACCTTTGCCAACTGCAAATGGCAAAATATGAGTAACGAAAAGATAGAGGAGAGACTCGCGCTGCTGCGCGAGGTGATGCAGGGCGAGCAGATTGATGCGTTTGTGTTTCCCAGCACTGACCCCCATCACGGTGAATACGTGCCCGACCATTGGAAGGGACGCGAGTTTATAAGCGGCTTCAATGGCTCGGCCGGGACGGCGGTGGTCACGATGGACAGTGCTGCCCTGTGGACAGACTCGCGCTATTTCCTGGCGGCCGAGGAGCAGCTTGCCGGGACTGAGTTCAGGCTGATGAAGGAGCGGATGGAAGGCACGCCGTCTGTTGCCGAGTGGCTCGGCATCAAGCTTTCACCCATAGACGGGGCCGTGGTGGGTGTCGACGGAATGGTAAACGCTGCCAATGAGGTGGCCGCGCTGGGCGCCGAACTGCGGCGGAGGGGCGGAATCGTGCTGCGGACTAACTTTGACCCGCTCGCGGTAGTGTGGCGCAACCGTCCGCCGCTCCCCCTCAACCCAGTTGAAATTCAGCCCCTCGAGTATGCCGGCGAGGAATGCCGCAGCAAACTGGAGCGTGTGCGCCGGAAGCTGCTCGAGGCCGGGGCCTGCGGGCTGCTGGTGTCGGCCCTCGATGACATTTGCTGGACGCTCAACCTGCGTGGCAGTGACGTGCATTGCAACCCTGTCTTTGTGGCTTACTTGCTCGTCACGCAGAAGACAGCCACGCTTTTTGTTGACCGGCGCAAGCTGACGGACAAGGTCGAGAGCTACCTGCGCGCCGAGGGCGTGTGGGTTGACGACTATGCCCACCTGGCCGGCGCACTGAGAGCGTATGACGAGTACAACATGCAGATGGATGGCGCTGAGACCGCCTTCACCTTATTTAATAGTGTGGGCTGCCAGCGGATTAACCGCCCGTCGCCCATACCCGTCATGAAGGCCGTTAAGAACAGAGCGGAGATTGCGGGCTTTGAGCGTGCCATGGCGCGTGACGGCGTAGCCCTGGTCAAGTTCCTGCGCTGGCTCAAGCCCGCAGTGGAGGCAGGCGGCCAGACAGAGATGAGCGCAGACCGCAAGCTGACCGCACTCCGGGCAGAGCAGGACCGCTATCGCGGACTGTCATTTGACACCATCGCCGGCTACCAGGCCCATGGAGCCATCGTGCACTACGAGGCCACGCCCGAGACCGACGCCGCGCTCAAGCCCGAAGGGCTGCTGCTGCTCGACAGCGGGGCGCAGTATGCTGACGGAACAACCGACGTTACCCGTACCATAGCCCTGGGACCGCTGACCGAGGAGCAGCGGCGCGTGTACACCCTTGTGCTCAAGGGGAATATACAGCTGGCGATGCTCAAGTTTCCGAAGGGAGCTTCGGGCACGCAGCTTGACGCCCTGGCCCGCAAGGACCTGTGGCGCGAGGGACTTAACTACATGCACGGCACGGGCCATGGGGTGGGGGCCTACCTTAACGTTCACGAGGGACCGCACCAGATTAGGATGGAATGGAACCCCACGCCGCTGGTGGCGGGCATGACCGTGACAGACGAGCCCGGCATCTATGTGGCCGGCCGGTTTGGCGTGAGAATAGAGAACACCATGATTGTCGAGCACTACAAGTCTACTGACTTCGGCGACTTTCTGCAAATGAAACCGCTGACCCTCTGCCCGATAGACACCGAGCCGATAGTCCGCCCGATGCTCACACGGGAGGAGCGGCAATGGCTTGACGGCTACCACCGCAATGTTTACAATTCGCTCGCTCCAATGCTTGACGAGGAAGACAGGCAGTGGCTCGCCAAGGCTACGGAACCGCTGGGTGACTGAAACAGAGACGTTTGACCGTCCCGTATTTTGAAACGATAGTGAAAGAAATCGCTACAAATGTTTGGACGATAAACAAATATATTGTAATTTTGCATCCGCATTTTGTGGCATTGCGCCCGAAAGGAAGTCTAATTTAAACATTTAAAACCAAGAAACAAATGATTATTGTACCGGTAAAAGAAGGCGAAAACATTGAAAGGGCCCTCAAGAAGTTTAAAAGAAAGTTCGAGAAAACAGGTGTTGTGAAGGAACTCCGCGCACGCCAGCAGTTTGACAAACCTTCTGTCTTGAAGAGGCTTAAGATGGAACACGCCATTTACGTACAGAAACTGAGGGCTTCGGAAGAGTAAAATCTTTCTCGGAAATTTGGTAGTTTGAATATATTTCCGTAAATTCGTTGCCGAAAACAATCGTTGGACAGCAGCGCATTTATGATGGTTGAACAATTTTTGAATTACTTGAGCCACGAGCGGAACAAGTCCCCGCTGACGGTGAGAGGCTACGCCGATGACCTCCGGGCGTTTGAGGCGTATTTCAAAACGTTGGATAATCATCTCTCGTGGGAGTCGGTAGACTCGGACATCATCCGCAACTGGATGGAGAGCATGATGGACAAAGGAAACATCGCGACATCTGTCAACCGGCGGTTGAGCGCGTTGCGTTCCTTTTATCGTTTTGCTTTGCAGAGAAACCTGGTCAATGCCGACCCGGCCCACGCTGTCAGAGGGCCAAAGAGAGGCAGGCCGATTCCGCAGTTTGTCCGTGAGAATGAAATGGACAGGCTGCTCGACGGAAGCGAGATGTGGGACGACTCGTTTGAAAGTGTGCGTGCGCGCACGGTAATAATGACGTTCTACGAAACGGGCGTGCGGCTTGCTGAGCTGGTGGGGCTTGACGATGCGGATGTGAACTTTTTGGAAAGCCAGATAAAGGTAACCGGAAAAAGGGACAAGCAGCGCATCGTGCCCATCGGCAGGGAACTGGCGGAGGAGCTGAGGCATTACATCGCAGTTCGTGACAGGAGCGTTGAGAAAACTGACGGCGCGCTCTTTGTGGGCAGCCGGGGCGCCCGAATCGCGCGGACGGCGGTGAGAGGGATTGTCTGCGACGGCTTGTCAAAGGTGACCACACTGAAGAAGCGTTCGCCTCACGTGCTGAGACACACGTTCGCTACGGCAATGCTGAACAACGAGGCGGGGCTGGAGAGCGTGAGAAGGCTGCTCGGGCATGAGAGCCTCGAGACCACGGAAATTTACACTCATACCACCTTTGAACAGTTGAAGCAAGTTTACAAGCATGCCCACCCAAGGGCTTAACCTTATAAAAACAGGAGGTACTTATGGAAATCAAGATTCAGTCAATTCACTTTGACGCTACCGAGAAATTGCAGGCGTTCGTTGAAAAGAAAATCGCCAAGTTGGAGAAATCGCACGAGGATATTCAGAGAGTGGAGGTGGTATTGAAAGTCGTGAAGCCAGCCACGGTTCAAAACAAGGAGGTGAGCGTTACCGTGAACGTGCCCGGACGCTCCCTGTTCGTGGAAAAGGTGAGTGACACATTTGAAGAGGCTGTCGACTTGGTCGTGGACTCGCTGAAGGTTCAGTTGCAGAAAATAAAAGAAAAAGCGCGCGATTATTAAAAAAAGCGCGAAAAGTTTTGGCGGTTAAAAAATAATGCCTAACTTTGCAGCCGTTTTCCGACAGGTCGTAAGGCAAAAAGATTACGGCTGCAAAGAAAGCCTCTTTAGCTCAGTTGGCCAGAGCACGTGATTTGTAATCTCGGGGTCGTTGGT
>CALBLK010000027.1 GCA_937895845.1 uncultured Prevotella sp.
GCCGAACGCAATGAAGCTTGCTTTAATTGCTAAGGTGCAGCCTGTTTTCTACAAAGATAAGGTCATTTTCCTTTTCAAGCAAACATTCTACAAGAAATATTTGCCTACGGCAAAACCCTTGATGCCTCCTTACGGACAAGCACCAAGGGTGACAGTTGGTCACACGACCTTATTTTCCATGCACTTTCTTTCCGTTGATGATGCTCACACCTTGCCGCGGCTTGCCCAACGGACGGCCACCAAGGTCATAGGCCCTCGCCGCGCCCGAGGCCGGAAGGGCTGTGGCATGGACACCTGTCCCTGTCTGTCCTGCTGGGCCAAGATACTCAAGCCGGAAGTTGTCAAACTTGAGGTTGTTGGAGGTGAAGCCCGAAAGCCGGATGCCAAGGGTCACGTCAGCAGGACTGCCCAGTTCGAAGTCCAGGGATACATTCTCCCCCATCTCCCCATTACTGCCAAGCGGCTGCTCACAGGCATTGGCAAAGAGGAAAGCATTGTCGCCGCCACTCATGCGGTAAACGGCAATCCTGTATTTTCCCTCCGGCAGCAGACTGACGGTCTGGCTCACCGACCGGTCGGACAGCGTGCCCGATGACTGCCAGTTGTTCATGTAGAGCGTGCCGTCACAACCCGGCAGATAGCCGCGCTCCACCTCTCCACCGCCAGTCACCACCCAGCCGATGGGCTTGCGGTTCTCGTCATACCGCTCAAAGCTGCGGTTGGTTATCAAGTAGGAGATATTTCTGTGTGTGATGCCACCAGTCTCAGGCAGCTTCTCATACTGCCGCATCCAGTCAGTCCGCCCGATGGCATAAAGATCTACATGGGCAGCCTCGCCGGCGGCCTTTGCGGCCGAGAACTCTGCGCCATCCACAGCGGCGCCACTCTCCCAGGGGCCTATATAGGCATCGCTGGCCTGGTTCTTGAAAGCCCACCCCTCTGCCTCCGACCACGTAGGTTCCACATAGGCGACTGCGCGGTTGCCGTCACCCGCATAGTTGTTGTCCTTGGCAAAGTCACTGTAAGTCTGCCAAACCACCTTGCTCCACCCCTCGGTGCGGAAATGGCGGCTGTGGTCAGCCATGCTTGAGATGATGAACTTGCGGGCACTGTCACCAATGGCAAGGCCACTGTCACTGCCATCAAAGGCATCCAGGGTCCAGACAGCCGTCTCGTCGGCATTGGGGTTGGCGTTGTCCGCATAGCACATGGCATACGTTCCCTGCCAGTTTTTGTCACCGGCAGCCGGCCGGGCCACGACAGGCATTCCAAGGCTGCGGTCAACCATGGCGAAATAATGCTGCGACCAGTCCATGCCAGGCTCCATGCCATTCACCTTTGCCCATCCGCCCGCGGTGAGCTTGTCGGCAAAAGGGCTGTTGTCACTGTCCAGCAGGAAGAAGCCCAACTTGACAGCCCGGAACTCCTGGGTGGCCGGGCCGGCGCTCAGGTTGGCCTGCCAGCCCACATACACCTCCTGTTCCTGCTCAATCTTCACATAAAGTCCATACAGGTCGTTGCCCTCCTTGCCATGGTTCACCTGATAGCAAGCCATACTTGTGGCCGGAATGTCGTCCGTGGCGCACAGCTCCTTGGAAACGAACAGCCAGGCGTCGCCACTCAGGCCATACAGGGAGTTGTAGGCCGCCCCGAAATAATAAGTCCCGGGCTGGAGGGTCACCTTTCTGTATATACGGGCGTTGGCGAGGTCACCGTCAAGGTTTGCGTCACGGTCATTCCACACACCAAGGGAGATGCCGCGCGTTCCGCCATAGCTGTCCAGCCCCTGCCGGTTGCCCTCACTGCTGTTGGCAATGTTATAGTTTTCCACGGTCCAGTTTTCGAGTGCGCCGTAGCGTCCGCCCAGTGTTCCCGAGAAGTTGTCAGCCTCGGCCAGCACGGAGGCGGTCATATTCTCGCGCACAGAGCCTGAGAGCAGTCCGCCACCGTTCAGTCCGTTTCTATCCAGATCAGCGTAAGCCGCCACCAAGGCGGCCCGGGCTGCGCGGACTGCCGCCTCGTCAGCGCTGTCCACTGCCTTGGCCTGGGCCACAGCAGCAACAAGGGCGTCAACTTTAGCTGTGCTGTACTTGCCGCTGTTCACCTCAGAAGAGTTTCTCCGGTAGTCGTCACACAGGCTCTCCAGGTCACCGGCGGCAGCCTGCAGCTGCTCA
Organism: uncultured Prevotella sp.; assembly: GCA_937895845.1. Classification (GTDB taxonomy): domain Bacteria; phylum Bacteroidota; class Bacteroidia; order Bacteroidales; family Bacteroidaceae; genus Prevotella. Next base: position 2,175 of record CALBLK010000027.1, read on the forward strand.
TAGTCCGACCGTGTGTCGGCCGCAAGGGTGATGCGGAACACCGGGGCTATCTCGTTGGGGCGCGTGGCCGGCACGTCAATGACAAGGCCCCGGACGCCCTGGGTGAAAGGCACCTCGCCGTAGCCCAGCAGGTGTACGGCAGTCACCTTGCCGCTATAATACTCTGAAACGGGCGAGAACGCCCTCATGGTGTACTTGCCGGCATCGGGCCAGGCAAGGATTGTAGCGTACACATGGCCGTCCTTGGTGACATAGCGCACATCCTTGCTGCTGTAACGCTGCCCCTCGTTGAACCCCTGTGCGTTCATGCCATTGGTGCCCTCGGCCAGCGGCCCCTCGCCAAAGCACTTCCACACCCGGGTGCCATAGATGCTCTCGCTGTTGACCTCCATCCATGCCTGGATGCCGTCGAGCACGGCGGCCTCTTTCTCATCGTATGTCCCGTCGGCGCGCAGGGGCACGGAGAGCAGCAGGTTGCCGTTCTTGCTCACGATGTCAACCAGCATGCAGACCACGGTGGCGGCACTCTTGTAACGGTTCTGCCGGTAGGCAGGCAGGCTGTAGTGCCACTCGCCGATGCAGGTGCAGGTCTGCCAGTATTTCTCCTGCGGGCGGTCGGGGATGCCGCGCTCCACGTCCCACAGCATGGCCTCCTTCTGCTCGTCGGGCAATATCTTGCCGCAAGCCACGACCTCGGCCTTGCCACCGGCGGCCCGGTTGGCCGAATGGTTGTAGTAGTGGGCCAGGAAGTCCTGCCCCCACTGGTTGTCGCAGCCCCAGAAAGGCAGCACGGTGTCGTCAAAATAGATGATGTCGGGGCTGTAGGCGTTCACCATCTGCCGGCAGCGGTTCTGCAACTTGGTCTTGTAGGCCTCACCGGGCAGGCTCGCGCCGTTGCCCCACTCCCACTGGCTGTGGATGGTGCCTGGGTTCTCCCAGCCGGCAGAGTGCGGGTGGTTCTGGGCGTAGAGCTCCTGAGGGTCCATGCCCTCCCACCACTGGCCCGCGCCGTCGGCCTTGGTCAGGTTGCCGTCGTACTTCTGCGAAGGCTCCAGCCATGTCCAGGCATGACTGGCGTGGATGCTCACGCCAAACTTGAGCCCGTGCCTGCGGGCGGCCTCGGCCCACCCCTTGACGAGGTCGCGCCTGGGACCGACGTTCACGGAGTTCCACTCCTGGTAGGGACTGTCCCATAGGTCAAAATTGTCATGGTGGTTGCCCAGGGCCATGAAATACTTGCAGCCCACCTTGGCATACTTGTCCATGATGGCCTCGGGGTCCCAGCGCTCCGCCTTCCAGTCGCGGCAGAACTCCTTGAGCCCATACTCGCGGGGGTTGAAGTGGATGCCGCGGCGCTCGTCATAGGGGCTGTCGCTGTAATACATGAAGCGGGCAAACCAGTCGCCGCTCTCTGCCTGGCACTGCGGGCCCCAGTGCGCCCACAGGCCAAACTTGGCATCCTTGAACCACTCGGGGCACTCCCATTGTTTCAGGGACTCCCAGCTGTTGCTGTACGCGCCCCGCTCCATCGGCACGTTCTCCGGCAGGTCACCGGCGGCCGCCGGCAGTGCGAGTGCCAGCAACACGCCGGCTGTCAATGATGTTTTTCTCATAACTGTGTTCCTTTTATTGGTAATCATAGGCTTTTAGTTTCGATGCCCAAAGGTACGCACTTTGCCGCGAAGGCCATCGGATATTTTTTGCGAAGAATAGCACAAAGTTGACTTTTTGGCAAAAACTGCACCGGCAGGCAGAAAAACTATGCGTATATTTGCAACCGTTATGAAAATTCCCATTGAGTCAATGAATTTCCAGTTGCTCAACGTTGGCCTTGCGCATTTGGACGGCAACTGGAACTGGCAGGGCGTTTCGTCACCCTTCACACGCATCTATCTGGTGACGGAGGGGAAGGCCTGGCTCGTCCTGAAAGACCGGAGCGTGCCGCTGCGGCCCGGCCACCTCTACATCATTCCGGCCCACACCATGCACAGCTACCGGTGCGAGGGGAGGTTCTCCCACTATTACATGCACTTCTACGAGGGCTTCAAGAACAAGATGGCGGTGTTCGACTGCTACGAGTTCCCCACTGAGGTGGAGGGCGGACAGCTCGAAGCGTGCATCTTCGCAAGCATGTGCGCGCACTACCCCGAGGCCGAGCTGCCCGCAAGCGACCCCTCGCAGTATGACAACATCGGGCATTTCATCGACTATGTGCGGCGCTACAACGAGCTTCCGCTTGCCAGGAAACTCGAGCTGCGCGGAAGCATCCTGCTGCTGTTCTCGCGCTTTGTCAGCTGCGCGAAGGCCCGGATGTGGACGGAGGACAGGCGGCTCGCCGAGGTGCTGGGCTACATCCACAGCCACGTCTGCCGGGAAACCACGCTCGACGACCTGGTGGCGGTGGCCTGTGTCACCAAGTCTCACCTGATACGTCTCTTTGACAGGAGCATTGGCGTCTCCCCCTTGCAATACATCAACAGGAAGAAGATAGAGCGGGCGCAGCTGATGCTCATCACGGAGGACACGCCCATCAAGGAGATAGCCTACCGCCTGGGCTACAACGACTACTCCTATTTCATTCGCTCATTCCGGAAAATGACCGGCATCACGCCCATGCGCTACCGGCTCAGCATGAGGTGACGGCCGGCCCCGGCAGAACTGCCTGCCCTGCGCACCTGTTCCACCCAACTTTCCGAAACGGCCGGTTCCGGCGCGCCATCCGGTTCGTTCCGGCCTGCGAAACGGGCCGTATGAGCACGCGAAACGGCCCATATCGCAGCGCGATATGGGCCGTTTGACAAGCCGGAATGGGCCGTATTGAAAACAAGGTTGCCCCGGACAGCACAAAAGCCCTATTGCTTGGTGAAATTCAAGCCACCCAAGGTCATCTTGTTGATGGCCACATTTGCCTTGTAAGTGCCATTCTTCATATACATCTTTTCGGTTGTGCCAATGATGGTCAGCTCTGCCTTTTCCTTATTGTAAGAATACTCAAAGGCACCATCCATGGCATTTCCGTCTGTACGAATCATCTCACGCCCTGTAAAATCAGCATTGAACTGAACAGAATAACCGTCAATGTCGTCACACTTCCAGGTTCCAACGATGGTCGATGTCGGTATGTCATCATCGTCATCACTGCTGCAGGAGGCGAAAGACACCACACTGCAAACCAGCAGCATCTGTACCAACAAAAGGTTCCAAAACTTTGTTTTCATAACATATTTCCCTAAATTACGTGTCGGGCGCAACTTCTTTTGGCCGGCAGACTCTCCATGACCAGCGATTGAATGATTAAGGATTTGTTTGTTACGACAACAAAAAGGCGTGAGAGTCCACCCGCTACTCATCCCACCTTTAGAGGCTTCTCGCATTGCCCGATATTGTAGAACGAGCAACGAGAAGCCCCACGCCGATATGAACATAACACCTCCACAGACAGCCGCACATGACCGTCTGTCCCCGCGATGGGGAAGCCAACCAAGGGGCATACCATGGATGCGAAACATCACATCAACTAGGACATCTACGTTGCCTCATCTCTGACAATATCTGAATCTTTGCGAGAAATTCCTAAAGGTCAAAGACAAGACGCCTGTAAACGTCTTTTCTATATGTCGTGGAAGCCTTCTGCCATGCCTGACAGCACACCTCCGGGGCGGTCACTGAGCCATGATATGGTATATACCAGGCGTTTCGGCAGCGGCAAAGAACGGTCTTCCAAATGCAAAAGTAATAAAAATATTTAATTTCTAAGCTGGTACTCAAAAAAAATAATTGCGCCTATGGGTTTGAACAAAACAAGATGACACAGTGAAAAGCAGCAGCCCTCAAGCGTCTGAACGGACGCTTGAGGGCTGTCAGCGGCTCGCACCACTGGTATGCCAGAGGAGGCCAAGCCAAGCAGAAGAGGATGGTCTCAAGCGCGCTTTAGCCGTTTGAGACCATCCTCTTCACGTTATCATCTCTGCTGTTGTCAAGCAGACATCAGTCAACGATGATAGGCTTGTACTTCGGCACGAGCACCTTCATGATGCACCAGCCCACGAGGTAGGCCACGGCACAGATACAGAAGATTATCATATAGCCGGCCTCCTTGCCGCTGTATGACAGGAACGAGAAAGCGTCGCCCTGCAGCTCGGAGAAGGTGAAGAGCTTGCCGGCCCCCTTGTTGATGAGGAACGAGCCAACGCCGCCGGCCATGCCGCCGATGCCGGTGATGGTGGCGATGGTTGACTTGGGGAACATGTCGCCAATGGTAGAGAACAGGTTGGCCGACCAGGCCTGGTGACCGGCTCCGGCCAGACCGATGATGATGGCGGGCCACCATGCGCTGTAAGCGCCGAGGGGCTGGGCGAAGAGCGCCAGCAGGGGGAAGAAGGCGAAGATGAGCATGGCCAGCATGCGGCCGCCGTAAGGGTTCATGCCGCGCCTCTCGACAAAGAGCTTGGGCAGGTAGCCGCCATAGATGGAAAGCACGGTGACAATGGCGTAGAGGGTGAAGATGAGCGTGATGGCCTCGCTTGAGCTTGACTTGTAGCCATACTGGTCGGAGAAGTAGGCAGGGGCCCAGAACAGGTAGAACCACCAGACGCCGTCGGTGAAGAACTTGCCCGTGATGAACGACCAGGTCTGGCGGTACCGGAAGCACTGCTCGAAAGGTATCTGCCTGGCCGGCTTCTCGTCGGCCTGGGCCGGCCGGGCCTCGGCAGCCACGTCGTCATCCTGGTGGATATAGTTGAGCTCGGCCATGTTGACATGGCTTGAGCGCTCGGGCTTGTCGTAGAGGAACACCCAGAAGCCCATCCAGATGAAGCCAAGCGCGCCGATGATGACAAACGACATCTCCCAGCCCCCGCCTATTCCGGCATCCTTGAAGTACTGGGCGAGCAGGGGGATGGTTGCGGGAGCGGCCAGGGCGCCGACCGATGCGCCGGCGTTGAAGATTGAGGTGGCAAAGGCACGGTCTTTCTTCGGGAAATACTCGGCGGTCACCTTGATGGCTGCGGGGAAGTTGCCGGCCTCGCCAAGGGCCAGGACGCAGCGCGCGGCCACGAAGAGCCACACGCTGGTGGTGGCGATGAGCAGGGCGGCGGCAGTGCCCGACTTGACTGCGGTCATGGCTGCCGCATTCTCAAAGCCGCAGAGGTGGACGGTTATCCAGCCACAGGCGGCGTGGGCGCAAGCGCCGGCCGACCAAACGCCGATGGCCCAGAGATAGCCTTTCTTGGTGCCCATGAAGTCGACAAACTTGCCGGCAAAGAGCATGCAGGCCGCATAAACGATAGAGAAGACGGCGGTGATGGTGCCGTAGTCGTCATCGGTCCAGTGGAACTCGGGGGCGATAAAGTCTTTCCACGTCAGGGAAAGCACCTGGCGGTCCAGGTAGTTGACGGTTGTCGCTACAAACAGCAACGCGCACATGACCCATCTGAAGTTGGTCATCTTGTTGGTTTGAATAGATGTCATCTTTATTGATTTGTTACTTTAAGTTTTTAGGTTATCAGCATTTAACGCAGTTTGTCTGCCGCAACGACAGTGCAAGCGAGCGCGCCAAGGGCGGGGCCGCGGACTGCCGGGGCGCGGCTTGTCCCTTGCAAAGGTACACAAAAAGTCTATAAAGTGTGCAAAAGGGGCGAAAAAAGAAAGGCCATTCTGCATTTTAGAATGGCCTTTCGGCATATTCAGTCTTGGTAATAGACCCTTTTCACCCTGCCTGACACCCCTGTCAGCACTTCGTAGGGGATGGTGTCGAGCACATCGGAGAGGACTGTGACGGGCAGGCTGTCACCGAAGATTTCCACCATGTCGCCCTCGCGGCAGGGGATGTCGGTGACATCGACCATGGCCACATCCATGCAGATGTTGCCCACATAGGGTGCGTGCTGGCCGTTGACCAGGCAGTAGGCATGGCCGTTGCCAAGGTGGCGGTTCAGCCCGTCGGCATAGCCGATGGGGATGGCGGCAATCACGCTGTCGCGCGTGAGCCGGCCCTTGCGGCTGTAGCCCACGGTGTCCTCCTTGGGCACCTGCCGCAGCTGCAGGATGGTGGTCTTCAGCGTGCTCACGGTGTTGAGGATGTGGTTGTCGCGGCTGTCAATGCCATAGAGACCCAGGCCGAGGCGGCACATGTCGAGCTGGCGGTCGGGGAAGTGCTCGATGCCGGCCGAGTTGTCAATGTGGCGGAGTATCTTGTGGCTGAAGGCAGCCTGCAGCTGGCGGCTCCCGCGGTCGAAACGCTCGAACTGCAGGGCGGAGAAGCTGTCGAACTCATCGCTGTCGGCCCCCACGAAATGCGAGAACACCGAGCGCGGGATGATGGCGTTCTGCCGCTTGAGCCTGTCAATGACCTCTTCCATGTCGGTGTCGGGGTTGAAGCCGAGACGGTGCATGCCCGTGTCGAGCTTGATGTGCACAGGCCACCCGGTGATGCCCTCTTTCTCGGCGGCCCTCACAAGGGCGTCCATCAGGCGGAAATTGTACACCTCAGGCTCCAGGTCGTAGTCGAACATGGTCTTGAAGGCGGTCATCTCGGGGTTCATGATGATGATGTTGGCCGTGATGCCGGCCTTGCGCAGGGTCACGCCCTCGTCGGCCACGGCCACGGCAAGGTAGTCCACGCAGTGGTCTTGCAGCGTCTTGGCCACCTCGACAGCCCCGGCCCCGTAGGCGTCGGCCTTGACCATGCACACCAGCTTGGTGCCGGGGTGCATCATGGAGCGGTAGTGGTTGAGGTTGGCCACCACGGCGCCAAGGTTCACCTCGAGGATGGTCTCGTGGACCTTCTGCTCAAGCAGCTCGGTGATGTGGTCGAACCCGAAGGGGCGTGCGCCCTTGATGAGGATAACCTCGTCGCGGAGTGAGGCGAACACCTCGCTCCTGACAAACTGCGCCACATTGGAGAAGAAGAACTTTTCGGGCACCTGGATGCAGTCGGCATGCTGCTTCAGCTCGCTGCCGATGCCGACAAACTTGTTGACACCGCGCTTCACGGCCAGGTCGGACACCTTGTGATAGAGCACATCGGGCCGGTCGCCGCTCTGGTAGATGTCGCTGAGCACGAGCGTGCGCTTGCGCCCCTTGTGGTCGGGGCGGCGCGCCATGAAGTCGAGCGCGATGTCAAGCGAGTTGACATCCGAGTTGTAGGAGTCGTTAATCAGGGTGCAGCCGTGGCGCCCCTCTTTCACATCGAGGCGCATGGCCACCGGCTCGAGGGCCGCCATGCGGCTGTCGAGCGCGTCCGCGCCGATGCCGAGCAACAGCGCCACGGTGGCACAGGCAAACGAGCAGGCCACGGAGGCGTCGTCGATAAAGGGCAGGCGGTAGGTTCCGGGCTCGCCCCGGAACACGTAATGCACGGTCACGCCGCGGGCGGCCGTCTCGATTTCGGAGACGAACATGGGGGCGCGGGGGTCGGAGACGCTCCACCCCACCCTTTCGCCGGCAAGGCCCGACTTGCGCAGGCAGCGGGCGATGGTGCGGTCGTCGGAGTCGTAGACCACGGTCTTGGCGTTTCTGAACAGTTCCAGCTTCTCCATGCACTTCTCGTCGAGCGACCTGAAGTTCTCCTGGTGCGCGTCACCCAGCGAGGTGAACACGCCGATGGTGGGCTGTATGATGTCGCTCAGGGCGGCCATCTCCCCGGGCTGGCTGATGCCGGCCTCGAAGATACCCACCTGCGTCTGCTCGCTGAGCAGCCACACACTGAGGGGCACGCCAATCTGGGAATTGTAGCTGCGCGGCGACCGCGTGACCACCATTGACGGCGAGAGCAGCTGGTAGAGCCACTCCTTGACCATGGTCTTGCCGTTGCTGCCGGTGATGCCCACGATGGGGATGTCGAACTCGTCGCGGTGGCGCTCGGCCAGGCGCTGCAGCGCCTCCAGTGTGTTGAGCACCTTGAGGAAGTTGGCCCCGGGATAGGCGTCCGGCTGGCCGGGCATGTGGCTCACCACAAAGTTGCGCACGCCACGGCGGTAAAGGTCGCCGATGTAGCGGTGACCGTCGTTGCGTTCGGACTGAATGGCGAAGAACAGGGTTTCCTCCGGGAAGCAGAGCGAGCGGCTGTCGGTCAGAATCCAGCCTATATTGGCATCGGTGTTGCCGATGCGCCGCGCTCCGAGGAGCGTTGCAATCTTTTCAATTGTATAGGTCATCTTATTTCAAGTTGTAACATTCGGTTTCCGTTTCCGCCGGCGCGTCACGGCCAGACGGCCTCATCCGCCGTTTTTGAGTGTGCGGTAGACAGTTGCAAATTTCGGATATTTTTCTGACAACGCGGCCACTTTTAACAATGTTTTAGCCATAAAGGCCCTGTAACCGTCACTGTCGGGGTTGAACGGGCGGTGGTTCAGAGCCGCCTTTACCGGCGCCCAGTCGGCCAGGAAGCGGCGGGCCTCGTCGCTGAAAGCCACGTCGACCAGGCGCTCCCAGATGTAGTCGACCGCCTGCTGGGTGGGATGGAGCATGTCGGGGGCATAGAAGCGGTAGTCGCGCAGCTCGTCATTCACAATCTCATAGGCCGGGAAGTAGGTGCAGCAGGGCGACTGGCCCGCCAGCCGGTCGGCGGCCAGCAGGAGGGTGGCCTTGGACAGCTGGCTGCCATGGAAGCCGTACTTGGCATAGCGGATGGGACTGACGGTCAGCACCACGCGCACGCCGGGGCTGCGCGCCTGAAGGACAGACACGGCCCGGGACAAGGCCTCGCAGCACTCGCCGACGGTGAGCTGCTGCTCGTCAAAAAGGCTTTGGGGGCGCTTCTGGCAGTTGTCAACAATCTCGCCCGTCGACTTGAGCCGGTACACATGGTTGGTGCCCAGCGTGAGCAGGGCCACCCCGGGGGCCACGGTGCAGCGCTCCACGGTGTGGAGGATGCTCACGGGATTGTACATCACGCCAAAGGGGTTGACCGTGGCGGGGAAGAGTTCCTCGCGGAAGCGCCGCCCTATGCTGTCGGCAAAGCACGAGCCGACACAGAACAGCTCCTCCTGCGGAGCTATACGGAAGGGGAACGGGTCGATGTGGACGGGGGTTCGGAAGTTCATCGTGACTGAAATGTGTGGACGGGATGCCATGCGCGGGGGGTCAGCTGCGGCTCACCTGCAGGCCGGTCTTGCTCAGGGTCATGTCGACAAAGCGCGCCTTGGCGTTGGGACGGTGGCCGTTGAGCGTCTGCCGGACGCGCGCCGCGGCCTCAGGGTCCTTGGCCACCATGTAGAGATAGCCTCCGCCGCCGGCGCCGGGCAGCTTGAATCCCAGGCACAGGTCGTCGACCAGGGCGGTGATACGGCGCACGGCCTCGGGGTTGGTCCCGCTGTCAAGCGCCTGGTTCTGCGCCCATGTGCGGCGCACGAGCAGGCCCGCCTGCCGGAAGTCATTGCGCTGGATGGCCTCGTACATCTCAAGGGTGTGGGCCTTCATGCGGCGCAGCAGGTCAAGCTGGTCGTGCTGGCTGAGGAACATGCGGCGCACTATCTCGGCCAGGATGGTCTTGGCCGTGCGCGTGATTCCCGTATAATACAAGAGGTGGCAGCGGGCATACTCAGGCTGGGTGTAGATGTCGTCGGGCAGCCAGCGCACAAGGGGTGCCTGGCAGAAGCCGCGCTGCGACTGCAGCAGCTTGACGCCGCCATGGATGCCGCCCAGCTGGTCTTGCCATCCGCCGCCGGTGGTGAGCAGCTGCTCAAGGATGAGGGTGCGCCGCCCTATCTCACTCTTGTCCCAGGCCAGGGCGCAGAAGTCGCTGAGCGCGCCAAGCACCGTGGCGGCCAGGATGCTGCTGGTGCCGAGCCCGCTGCCGGCAGGGACGGCCGAGAGCAGGGTGAGCTCGACGCCGCAGCCAAAGGCCTCGAGCTGGCGGCGCAGCGAGGGGTGGCGCCCGGTGCAGTAGGCCGGCAGGAAGCCGGCGAGGGCCAGGGCGGCCTTGGGGATGGAGAACGGACTGCCCACATGGCAGAAGTCGGCCAGCTGTTCGTAGGTGGCTATCACCTCGGAAGCGCCGAGGTCAATGCTGCGGCAGACGATATGGGGCTCGCTGCAAGGCTTCACGTAGGCCTGGAGCGGCGGCTGTCCGTTAAGCTCGACGGCAAGGTTGACAACGCTGCCACCCTCCATCAGGCAGTAAGGCGGGGTGTCCGTCCACCCTCCGGCAATATCGATGCGCACCGGGCTGCGCCCCCACACAATCTGGTCGGCATAGACCGACATCCGCGGACTGACACGGAGGCTGTCCGGCCGTCCGCCAGACAGGGGCCCCGGAGCCATCACCCCCTGGCGCAGCAGGGCGAAAGCCTCGCGCTCCCAGTCGCCGGCAGCCCTTGCCGGCATGGGGGTGTGCGCTGCGCTGCCGGCGGAAAGTGACAGTGTGGCGGCCCTGAACATGGCATCGTGCATCCGGGTGAGCAGGGGGGCTGTGGCAGGGAGGGGGGCCGGGAGCGGCAGGGGGCCGCGGGGGGAGGGGGGGGGGGGGGGCCCCCAGGCAAACAGGGGGGAAAACCCCCT
>CALBLK010000028.1 GCA_937895845.1 uncultured Prevotella sp.
GCTGAATGCAACGTCACCGAACTTTCGTTCAAGCAGTGCCGGTTCAGCAACTTCGAACGCTCGCTCGTCCGTTCACAAGGTTCGGCCATCATCACCATCGGCACGCTGATTGTAGACGACTGCGTGCTGACCGACATGTCGAATGGCAACGACTACTCTGTGTTCTACTTTGGAACGGGAACGACCAAGGTTGGCAAACTCTCCATCACCAACTCAACTTTCAACACCACACAGCGCAGCTTCATCGAGGCCAGCAAGGCAGACATTCCAAACGGAGTGACAATTGACCACTGCACGCTGTACAACTGTATCGAGAACGGCCGCTACCTTGTCGATGCCAAAGAGAAGAACACGCCTATCAGCCTCAGCAACTCCATCTTCGGAAAGACGCACTCCGAGACAGCACGCGGCGCCCGCACGGCATCAACCATCACCGTTGAGAACTGCCTGCGAGCCAGCGACTGCATGTTCACCTCAAACGACATCGCCGACTTGGTTCCCGACTCGCGCACCTCGGCCGAGATATTCGCCAATCCCGAAGGCGGCGACTTCACACTGAAAATCTCAGAGCGTCTGGGCGACCCGCGGTGGTACCCCACAGAATAACCATCCATGGCGTTAGTCCTAACGCCTCCCCTCCATGACAGGGAAGGCCCGAACCTGGGCCTTCCCTGTTTTCTTCACAACACTCTTACCACCACCATTAGACAGGGGACAAACACCAACGAAACCACATCAAATGCAACTGAAACAGTATCTCAGCAGAGGCTTGCTGGCACTCGCCGCCACACTCGCAAGCCTTCCGGCCATCTCGGCAGACAGGAAGGAGCTGACACCGGCCTTCCCCGGAGCCGAGGGCTTCGGACGCTATGTCACCGGCGGCCGCGGCGGGGCCGTCTATCATGTCACCAATCTGAATGACAGCGGAGAAGGCTCGCTGCGCTGGGCCATCGGGCAGAATGGGACACGCACCATTGTGTTTGACATCTCGGGCACCATCCGCCTCAAGTCGTCCCTGAACATCAAGGGCGGCAACCTGACCATCGCCGGCCAGACCGCGCCCGGCGACGGCATCTGCGTGGCCGACTACCCTGTGAGCATCCAAGCCAACAATGTCATCATCCGCTATATGCGTTTCCGCTTAGGCAACAGGCATGTCACCGAGAACGGTGCCGACGGCTGGGACGGCCTGGGGGCCATGGACCAGCAGGACATCATTGTCGACCACTGCTCAGTGAGCTGGAGCATCGACGAGTGCCTGTCCGTCTATGGAGTGAAGAACGCCACGGTGCAGTGGTGCATCTCGTCACAGAGCCTCCAGGATGCCGGCCACAGCAAGGGCTCCCACGGCTATGGGGGCAACTGGGGCGGCAGCGGCATCACCTATCACCACAATCTGATGGCCCACCACGAGAGCCGCATGCCACGGCTCGGCCCGCGCTACACCACCCAGCTTGACGAGCGAATGGACATGCGTAACAATGTGTTCTACAACTGGGCCGGAAACGGCTGCTATGGCGGCGAGGCCATGAACGTGAACATTGTGAACAACTACTACAAGCCGGGACCGGGCACTGCACAGATTAGCAGCACCAAGCAGCGGCGCATCGCCGGCATCGGCATCAGGACAACCCAATATGTGACAAACTACACGGCCTACAAGCCTACGGAGCATGTCTGGGGCAAGTTCTATGTCAGCGGCAACGTCAACTCGAAATTCGCCGATGTGACCGGCGACAACTGGACTTATGGCATCTACAACCAGATTAGCAACAGCAGCAACGACGATCTTTACACCGAAGTCACCAAGGACACCATCAAGCTGGACAAGCCCATCGGCTTTGTCCGCGTCACAACCCATCCGGCTGGCGAAGCCTACCGGCGCGTGCTGTCATACGCGGGGTGTTCAAAAGTGCGCGATGCGGTGGACCAACTGATTGTCAGCGACACCCAGAACGGGAAGGCCACCTACACGGGGGCGGGCAACCACCTGGGCATCATCGACTCGCAGGAAGACAACAGGCCGTCCGATGCAGCCAGCGACTGGAATGCCTGGCCAACATTGGCCGGCGACACCGCTCCGGCAGACACCGACGGTGACGGTATGCCCGACACGTGGGAGATAGCCAACGGACTGAACCCCAACGACGCCACCGACGGCACCGTGGCGGGCGCTGACGGCTATACCAACCTGGAGAACTACATGAACAGTCTGGTGGCCGGCATCACCGAGGGACAGACAGCTGGCGGCACAGCCGAGGGAGCCATCCGCTATACTGACGACAAGCCCGCGGCAACCACCTACGTCATTTCCAACCAGACCCACAGTGCCGATGTTTCATCCACAGAGTGGGGGTTCAGCGACGGCATCACCGTGAGCAACAACAAGAACAAGGGCTATGCCAACAGCAACGAGCTGGTCAAGTTCTCCGCAGCGTCCTACACGGTCAAGCTGCCCGCGGACGTTGCCATCAGCAAGGTTGAGTTCTACGGCCGCAACAACTATACCGATGCCGACGCCTACCTGTCAGAATTGAACGGGCAGACTTTCAGCGCAACAGACTATGTGTTTCCGAAGGACAAAAGCATGCAGACGCACACCATTTCACTGGCCATGCCGGCCAAAGGCACACTGACCTTCACCGTCAAGGTGAAGCAAATCTGCGCCGCCGTCAAGCTGTACGCCGAATCCTCCACCGGGATAAGGGGAGCCACGGCAAGCCCCCGGGCCACTCCGCTGGTGTTCACCATTGACGGCCGCCGCGCCAAGGGCGACAAGCCACAGAGCAAGGGCGCCTTCGTCATCAACGGAAAGAAAGTGGTGCGCTGAGCAGTCCGGCCACATCGCATTGCCGGTTTCGGCCTGGTTGCCGGCCCGGGGTCATGCCAAGGGGGCGTTCCACAGATGTGGAACGCCCCCTTGGCATTCTAATGCAAGCCGGTGTCATGACCGGTTTGGGCTTGATCTACCGGCCTCACTTCTCAGGCTCGGCAACCTTTTCAACCTTTTTGGCAGCAGTCCTGCGGACCGCGGCGGGCTTGGCAACCTTGGCCTTCAGCTTCTCCTCGGCCGCCTGTATCTTTTCCAGCTTGGTCTTGAGCCGTGTGATTTCCTTGTCTTTCATCTCAATCTCGTCCCCCTGGTTCTTGATGGTGGTGAGCAGGCCGTTCAGCTCCTCATTGTCAATCTCCTCGGGATACAGACTGTTCACGCGGTTGATAAAGTCCCCCAGGATGTTCATATAGTTCGTGAACGCGTCAAAGGGGTCGCTGTAAATGCCGCGGTCCAGTCCCACGTTGGAGGCCTTGGTTGTCATGAAGCGGAAGTTGTTGCTGGCCTGCAGGTAGTCCCAGTCCTGGCACACACGCGGGTCGTTGGCAATGCGCACACGGTCGGCCACGCTGTACAGCTTGTTGAACGCCTCGCGCTGCATCGCGTTGCCCAGCCAGCAGCTCACGTCGCGCTCCTCGTCGACCCACGACAGCGTGTCGGGCACATCAAGGCTTCCCACACTCTTCGTCATCTTGCAGATTTCCGTCGGCGTGGCGAAATTGATGCCCTTGGCCCTGGCACAGGCTGGCAGCGCCTTGATAAAGTCAAGGATGTTGGACGACAGCGGCTGGGCGATGCCCAGGGCCGACAGTTCCATAAAGATGTTGACAATCTGCTCCTCCTCGGGGAAAGCCGCAATGCGGTTGACGTAGTTGTCAGCAAACAGAGGGTAGCCCGGCCAGTCGGTATTGGCAAAGCGCAGCGAAATGTCATCGCTCAGCTCAATGTCACGCAGCAGCAGCTTGAGGTTGGGGGCGCTGTTGCAGTTGTAGACATAGTGGGGCGACTTCCATCCCAGCACGTGCCTGGCCCCCTCGGTGAGCACGCCCTTGAATCCCATGGCCGCAACCTGCGCGCCAATGTCGTCACTGTATATCAGCGAGGAGTTGCGGAACACCGTGGGCTTCCGTCCGAAATACTCCTCCACCTTGACCGCCTGCTTCTTCACGTCAATGGCAAACGTCTCCTCGTTGGCCAGCGACGACAGCCCGTGCGAATACGGCTCTGCGAGAAACTCCACGCAGCCCGTTTCATTCAGCTCCTGCAGCTTCTCAAGCACCTGCGGGGCGTGCACCTCCAGCTGCTCGATGCCCACGCCAGAGAGCGAGAAGGCCACCTTGAAATAGCCGTTGTTCTCCTTGATCATGCCCAGCAAGGTGTTGAGTGCGGGCATATAGGAACGTGCTGCAATGTCGTTGATGCTGCGCTCGTTCTCATAGTCGTCATAATAATAGTGGTCTGTACCGATGTCAAAGAAACGGTAACGCTTGAGATGAATAATCTGGTGTATCTCAAAATATAGGCATATTGTCTTCATAAACAGCACCCCTCTCTTGTCCTCCGCTTCGGGAGGAAGACCGTTGCAGGGGCTCGGGTCTTGTGTGTTACTTGTCGGTTTCTAAGTCTGATAGCCCCTCCCTTTGCGGAGGCGCGGGCAGCGTCACTGCTTCCAGCCGAGTGTCCGCATATAGAGTTCGCGAATCCATGCGCCCACCTTCACCCAGGTAATCTGGTCGACCTCGCGCTTGCCCTCGTCCTGCAGGTAGTGGAAAAGGCTGTCGTTGGCGCAGATGGAGTAGATGGAGTCGGCCAGCGCATGAATGTCCCAGTAGTCCACCTTGATGCAGTTGTTCAGAATCTCCGCGCACCCGCTCTGCTTCGAGATGATGGTCGGCGTGCCGCACTGCATGGCCTCGAGCGGCGAGATGCCGAAAGGCTCGCTCACCGACGGCATCACATAGACATCTGAATCCTTGAGGCACTCATACACCTCCTTGCCGTGCATGAAGCCGGGGAAATGGAACCGGTCGGCGATGTCGCGCTCGGCGGCCAGGTAAATCATGGCATCCATCATGTCGCCCGAGCCGGCCATGCAGAAGCGGACGTTGCGCGTGCGGTGCAGCACCATGTTGGCCGCCTCGACAAAGTATTCCGGTCCTTTCTGCATGGTGATGCGCCCGAGGAAGGTCACAATCTTCTCCTTGCCGGTGTGGTCGGGGCGCGGGATGGCTTCATACTCCGGCTTCAGCGGATAGACCGCGTTATGCACCGTGAAGCACTTGCGCGGGTCCTGGTGGTACTGGTTGATCACCGTCTGCCTGGTGAGCTCGCTCACACACATGATGCAGTCGGCCCAGTCCATGCCGTTCTTCTCAATCGCGTAAACCGTGGGGTTCACCTTGCCGCGGCTGCGGTCAAAGTCTGTGGCATGGACATGGATGCACAGGGGCTTTCCGCTCACCTGCTTGGCATGGATGCCGGCCGGATAGGTGAGCCAGTCGTGTGCATGGATGATGTCAAACTCCTCGGTGCGGGCCACCTGTCCGGCGATAATCGAGTAGTTGTTGATTTCCTCGTGGAGGTTGCCCGGATAGCCTCCGGCAAACTCAATGGCCCCGAGGTCGTTGACATTCATATAGCTGAAGTCGGCGTAGATGTGGTCGCGGAGCTTGAAATAATACTCCGGCGACATCACATGGCCGATGCGGTTCTTCACATAGCCGTAGTCCACATCGCGCCACACGATGGGCACGCAGTTCATGGCCACGATACGGGCGGCGCTGGTATCCTCGTCGCCAAAGGGCCGCGGCAGACACAGGACGGTCTCGATGTCACCCTGGGCATGCAGCCCCTGGCTGATGCCATAGTTGGCCGTAGCCAGTCCGCCATACACATGAGGAGGATACTCCCAACCAAACATTAGTACTTTCATCTCTCTGTCCTCCTGTTATTTTTGGTAAGTGTATTTCTCAAGCAGGTTCAGCGTGCGCAGAATCTCGGCCACGTTCATGGCAAACGACAGGCCGCCGCGCCCGCTGAACGGGGGGTTGCCGTCGAAAAGCTCGGAGATGGTTCCCAGCGCATGGCAGTACATCTCGTCCTCATAGCCCACCATCTGGCGTTCGATAAAGCTGAGGCGCGTGCGGCGGTAGAGCTTCAGGCAGGCCTCCATATAGAAGCCGCCGAGCCACGGCCAGGCCGTCCCCTGGTGGTAGGCATAGTCGCGCTGGGCCTGCGGTCCCACATACATCGGGTTGTAGCCGCCGCTCTTCGGCGAGAGCGAGCGGAGGCCCTTGGGCGTGAGCAGCTCACGGGTGCATACATCGAGCACGCCCTTCTTCTGGTCTTGCGAGAGCGGGCTGTAGTCAAGCGCCACGGCGAAAATCATGTTGGGGCGCACGCTCCAGTCCATCATGCTGCCGTCAACATAGTCGAGCAGATAGCCGTACTCATTGAGGAAGGTGTCCACAAAGGCGGCCTTGCACTGCTCGCTCCGGGCCTCGAGGTCGGCCACCTTGCTCTCCTTTCCCTGCCCTTCGAGCATGGAGGCATAGAATTTCAAGGCATTATACCACAGCGCGTTAAACTCAACGATGTAGCCGCTGCGCGGCACCACGGGCCTTCCGTTGGCCGTTGAGTTCATCCAGGTGACCGCCTTGTCGCGCCCGTTGGTGTAAAGGAGGCCGTTCTGGTCAAGGCGCAGGTTGGGGTGGCGGTCATTGACAATATAGTCGATGATGTCGCCAAGCAGGTGTCCGTAAAGTTCGCGGCACCGCTCCATGTTCACATACTTGGCATACTGCTGGATGGCCCACACGGCCCACAGGGGCACGTCGGGCTGCTCTATCTCCGAGATGCTCACGGTGAGCGGCTTTCCGCCCATGAACTCGCGCAGCCCCTTGGCGGCCGTTTTCATCACCAGCTCGAAATAGTCCTGCTCGTCAATGGAGAGTGTCAGCCCGGGCAGCGCGATAAAGGTGTCGCGCGCACGGCACTTGAACCAGGGGTAGCCGGCCAGCAGGTAGCGGTCGCTGCCCTTGTCGCGCTTGTGAAACTGGTGCGCGGCGTTCACCAGGCAGTGGAAGAAGTTGTCGCGCGGCGCACGCTCTTCCACCTCCTTCTCGAAGAGCGCCTTCAGCCCGGGGGTGCTGGTTGGCGAGGTAGAGGCGGCAAAGACAATGCTCTCGCCCTTCCTGATGGGCATCTCGAAATAGCCGGGCACATAGAGGTCCTCGTTCGAGGCGTAGCCGCGCTCCTGCTCCTTGGGATATTCCACGCCACGGTACCAGTCGGGCTGGAACACAAACTCGTTCTTCTTGCTGAACTGCATATAAAGGTCGGGGTAGCCGGCGTACATGCAAGTCTTGACGCCGTTGGTCACAGCATGGTACTCCCTGCTGGCATTGGCATTCTCATGGGTGAACTGGCGCACGCTGCGGAAAGCGAGGAACGGCCGGAAGCGGAGCGTTGTGGCCGAATGGGCGTCAACCAGCGTGTAGCGAATCAGGATGCGGTCTTCATAGTGCTGGAACACCACTTCCTTCTTGAGCAGCACGCCGCCCACACGGTAAACCGTGGTGGGCACCTTGTCGCAGTTGAACTCTCGGATGTACTTGTGCCCCATCGGGCTGAACGTGTTGCCCTGGTACTTGTGAAGGCCAAGGTTGAACTCCGCACCGTGCTGGATCACTGTCACGTCAAGCGACGAGAGCAGCACATGGTTGTCATCGTCAAGCCCAGGCACCGGCACAACCAGCAAACCGTGATACTTCCTGGTGTTGCAGTCCACAATCGTGGAGCACGAGTAGGCGCCGGAACGGTTTGTGCGAAGCAGCTCGCGACTTAACGATTCCTCAAGGTTCGTCATCACAGCCCTTTCAAATCGTAAATAACTCATAGTTCCTATATTAAGGTTTTTAATCTGTCAGTGTCTCAGGTTCGTCATCAGGCTTGAAAGGCTGGCCTTGCCACACCTTGCAATCTGTTTCCAAAGTTAGCAAAATTCGCTTGGCCTACAAAGGAAATGAGGAATAAATTTCAAAAAGTGCCATTTTTTGCCACCGGCGAAAACCTTTCGCCGATGACTTGGCATTATTTCACTGCAAAATTCGTAATTTTGCAGTCGTTTTTAGGATAATTTGGAAAGATGATTGCAGGAGAAGACTTTGACAGGAGAAAGGTGGCCATGTCCATTACAGACTTGTGGAACCTTCTGACAGAAAGCCAGCGAAACTTCCTGGTGGAGCACATCAAGATTCACGTTTACAGGAAGAGCGAGCCCATTTACAACGAACTTGACGACCCCACCTACCTGATGTGCCTGCTCAGCGGCAAGGTCAAGGTGTTCAAAGACGGCGCCGGGCACCGCAACCAGATTATCCGCACCATCAAGGAGTTGGGCTTCTTCGGCTACCGCGCAGCCTTTGTGGGCGAGAAATACCAGACCGGCGCGTCGGCTATCGAGCGCTCCGTGGTGTGCCTCATACCTGTCAAGGTCATGATAACGCTCATCAAGGAGAACACCAATGTGGCCATCTATTTCATCAAGCAGCTGGCCACCATGCTTGGCGAGGCCGACACGCTGACCGTCAGTCTCACCCAGAAGCACATCCGGGCGCGGCTGGCGGAATCGCTCGTCAACCTGAAGGACAAGTACGGGGTCGAGGAGGATGGCTCGACACTGAGCGTCTACCTGAGCCGCGAGGACATGGCCTGCCTCTCGAACATGACGACAAGCAACGCCATCCGCACGCTGTCGGCCTTTGCCTCCGAGCATCTCATTGCCATCGACGGCCGCAAAATCAAGATTATCGCCGACACCGAGCTGCGCAAGATTTCCCAAATGGGATAGGCGGAGGCCGGGGCTGCCGCCTATTCGGGTATCAGAAAGTTTATCACTTCCTGCTCCACACCAATCTTATATTCTCCGTCGGGCATGCTGACAAGCCGCCCGTCGACACTCACAAAGGCGTGCTTCGCCTCGCGCACGGCCACCTCGCGCGTGCGGTAGGGGTGCACGCAGCGGTGGTTCAAGAAGCGCCCCGTCACCAGCAGCCACATGCCGCCAAGCAGCTGGACCACCCCGGGGTGGTAAACCACCGACACGTCAAGCTGTCCGTTGTAAGGCACCGCGTTGGGGGTCTGCCCGTAGCCGGGGCCGTTGCCCACACACAGCGTCATCACCCTGCGGTCAACCTCGTTGCCGTTGATGCGCAGGCGCATCCTGTAGTCAAGCCTGTGAAAGACCATCAGCAGCAGTGACACCAGGAACGAGAGGGTCTTCGACCCGAGCAACTTGCGGGCCTGCCGGCGCAGGTTCATCACGTCGGCAAGCAGCCCCACGTTGACGCAGTTCAGAAAATAGCGGTGACAGCGCCGCCCCTGCCTGTCGGTGAAGCGGATGCAGCCAACGTCGATCTTCCGCTCCCGGTGGCACACGAGCCAGTCGACCGTCTGCTCCACATCATTTTCACGGAAGCCCCAGAAGCGGGCAAAGTCGTTGACGGCGCCATTGGGAATGACACCCAGGGCCACCGTGTCGCGCACCTGCTTCTCCACCTCCATCAGGCAGTTCGCCGCATCGTTGAGCGCCGAGTCGCCACCGGCGACCACTATCGTCTTGTAACCGTTGTTGATGAGCATGCGCACGAGCCGCTCCACGCTGCCGGAACTCTCGCACTGCACAAAGTCGTAGGCCACCCGCCGGCTGTCGAGCGCGCGCTGTATGCGGAGCCACTGCTTGCGCCTTCGCCACATCCCCACCTTGGGGCAATAGAGTATGCCCCACCGCTGTCCTGTGTTCTGTCCGTTTTCCATATATGCCTGTTGTCGTTTCGTTTGTCAGATGGATGCACGCGGCGGCTGCGCCCGGTCGCTTTCCTCCCATATTCGCATCACCTCGCCGGCCTTTTCCTCAGCCGGCAGCGACGCGTCCACCCAATGGATGGGGATGCCGCGCCGCTCCATGCCACGGAACCACGTCATCTGCCGCTTGGCAAACTGGTGGATGGCTGTCTCGAGCGAGGCGACCATGTCACCGTAGCTTCGCCGGCCAATGACATATTCGGTGACATACCTGTACTCCAGTCCGTAGTACATCAGGTCCTCGGCCGCTATGCCGCTGCCGAGCAGCGCCCCCACCTCGTCAACCATACCGCTGTCAAGGCGCTGTCGCAGGCGCTGCGAAATGTTGCGGCGACGCTCGTCGCGCCCGATGCTCACGCCTACTACCACCGACGGGATGGGGGGAAGCGCGGCCGCCTCGGCCGGGTGCTCGCCGTTGAAGGTCTCTATCTCGATGGCGCGGATGGCCCGCTGGGCCGTGTCCACGTCGGTGGTGTTGTGCATCACACTGCCGTTGGCCGCTTTCAGCCTGGCCAGCATGGCGGTCAGCTCGCCGAGGGGCTTCCCGGCCAAGGCGGCTCTGAGGGGCTTGTTTTCGGGAACGGCCGCAAGGCGGTAGCCCCTGAGCACGGCCTCAATATAGAGGCCGGTACCTCCGCAGAGTATGGGGGTGACACCCCTTGCCTGCAGCTCCCGGTACACCTTCAGGAAGTCATGCTGGTACTGGAAGAGATTATACTTGGCGCCGGGCTCGGCGATGTCAATCAGGTGACAGGGCACGCGCCCGCCGCCGGTCTGGTAGTCGCCAAGGTCTTTCCCCGTGCCGATGTCCATGCGCCGGTACACCTGCCGCGAGTCGGCGCTGACTATCTCTGCGCCAGCCCTTGCGGCCACCGCCACCGCAAGACTGGTCTTTCCGCTTGCCGTGGGCCCGAGAATCGTAAGCATCTTCATGGATGCAAATTTAAGAAAAAACAGCGAGATAAATAAAGAATGAAGGATGAAGAATGAAGAAAGGCTGCCAGACTTGCGTCTGGCAGCCTTTGTGTATTGTCGCGCAAAAGGCGGCTGAAGATTAGCCGTTCACCTTCTTCATGTGGGCGATGAGCTCCAGCACCTTGTTAGAGTAGCCAATCTCGTTGTCGTACCAAGAAACGACCTTAACGAAGGTATCGGTGAGATAAACGCCGGCGTTGGCATCGAAGATAGAGGTCAGCGTGCAGCCGAGGAAGTCAGAAGACACGACAGCGTCCTCAGTATAGCCCAGCACACCCTTCAGCTCACCCTCGGAAGCCTCTTTCATGGCAGCGCAGATAGCCTCCTTCGTAGCGGGCTTGGCCAGGTTGACGGTCAAGTCAACGACAGAAACGTCAAGCGTAGGCACACGCATGGAGATACCGGTGAGCTTGCCGTTCAGCTCGGGGATAACCTTGCCCACAGCCTTGGCAGCACCGGTCGTAGAGGGGATGATGTTGCCAGAAGCGGCACGGCCACCGCGCCAGTCTTTCATCGAAGGTCCGTCAACGGTCTTCTGTGTGGCGGTGGTAGAGTGTACGGTGGTCATCAAGCCGTTAACAATGCCAAACTTGTCATTCAGCACCTTGGCGATAGGAGCAAGGCAGTTGGTGGTGCAAGAGGCGTTGGAAACGAACTGGGTTCCCTTCTCGTACTTGTCAAAGTTCACACCGCAAACGAACATAGGTGTGCCGTCCTTCGAAGGAGCTGACATCACTACATACTTGGCACCGGCCTGAATGTGAGCCTGGGCTTTCTCCTGGGTGAGGAACAGACCGGTAGACTCAACTACATATTCAGCCTCAACCTCGTTCCACTTCAGGTCAGCAGGGTTGCGCTCTGCGGTCACACGAATTCTCTGACCGTTAACAATCAGCTGGCTCTTCTCCACGTCGGCCTCGATCTTGCCCTGGAAAGCTCCGTGCATGGTGTCATACTTCAGCATGTAAGCCAAGTAGTCTACCGGACAAAGGTCATTGATACCTACAACCTGAATGTCGTCGCGAGTCTGAGCTGCGCGAAAAACGAAACGACCGATACGGCCAAATCCGTTAATACCAATCTTAATCATTTTACTTTATTATTTATTAAAAGGGTTATTCTCCATTCCTTAAATGCCTGAGTGCCCGCACCCTTTATGAGTAATGAATAAACAAAAAGAGATGAAGCGAAGCACTTTTTTCTACTTTTTCCTCCGCAAAGGTACTAACTTTTTTCTATTTTTGCAGTCACTCCGAATATTAAATAATCAAAAAAAGAAACAATGGGTAAATTTATCAACGAGTTCAAGGAATTTGCAGTGAAAGGAAACGCCGTTGACATGGCTGTCGGTGTGATTGTCGGCGGCGCCTTCGGCAAGATTGTCACCTCTATTGTCAACGACATCATCATGCCTCCCATCGGGTGGATTATCGGCGGCGTGAAGTTCACCGACCTCAAGTGTACGCTGCCGCAGGTTGACCTCGGCGCGGGGGAGCTCGCCCCGGTAACGGTCAACTACGGCAACTTCCTGCAAACCACGTTCGACTTTGTCATCATCGCTTTCTGTGTGTTTCTCCTGGTCAAGGGCATCAACAGGATGGCGCGAAGGGGGAAGGCCAGGGAGGCGGCGCCGGCCACACCGCCTTCACCGTCGAAGGAGGTGGAGCTGCTCACAGAGATCCGCGACTTGCTGAAGCAGAGGCAATAGGCTCTCGCACGGAATGGCGTGGCGGAACGGTGCGTTTCACCCTGTGAAATGGGCCGTTTCACCCTGCGATATGGGCCGTTTCGCGCGCTGAAACGCACCGTTCCGCGCTGCAATACGGGCCGTTTGGCGAGCCGGAACCGGCCATTCCGCAACGCCTGCCCTCTTTTCAGCCCGAACGGGCTTTTAGCTTCCATCCCATGGCCGGCGTATGTTTTGCCCGGCATACGAGCTGGGGTTAACCCAAAGCGGGTGGGGGCGCAGTCACCGTCGGACTGCGCCCCCACCCGCTTGAGAAGTTGCTTGTGTCCAGGCTAAGGCTCACCTGGCAGGACGGACAATCTTTTTGACACAGCCCTTGGCCTTAACCAACCGGACAGCGGCCGGCACCTGGGTGGCCACACGGCCACCGGCAGTATAGCCAACGCCGCCAGCCTGTCCGGCTCCGCCGGCAGCAGTCACACCCACGATAGCGGTAGCCATCTCCTCGTCAGCGCCGGTGATGTTCATGGTCACGCCGGTCTCGGCACCTACAACCGGGAGCTTGGTCACCGTAATCAGACAGGCGCCGAAACTGGTCAGTTTCGGACGGAAGCCGGACGACGCCCGCTTCCACTCGCCATTTACGAGCACGTAATACCCGTTTCGCACGCTCAGCGAAGTCTTGAAGTTGCCACGCAGCTGGTAGTCGGTCACCTTGGCTGCGGCCACTGGCTCCCCACTCTCGTGAAACCATGCCACGTCGCCGGTCATGCGGTAGACACAGGGCACGCCGGCATCGACACGCTGCACCTGCCGGAACACCAGTTTCTTGTAGTCGGCGGTGATGCCGGCCAGCTGGTAGAGTGACACGTTGGGCGAGGCGGTCATGCTGTAAGGCAGGCAGATGGTGCTCCACTCGCCCTCCCCTATCGTGCGGCGGTAGACGGGGATGTGGCGGAGACTGAAGTCGGTGGCGGCCCACCAGCCCTCGCGCAGGTCGCCCTGGCTGTCGGCCACGCCAAACTCACGCCAGGCATTGTCAACGGCATTCCGCTTGGACCCCACGAAGCCGATGGTTGCGCTCTCGCCCTCGTCAAGGTAGACAGCCTGGGTGACAAGCGTCTGCCACTTGGCCCGGCTGTCAACAGAGGGCAGGTCGAGCCACTCGGCGGCGAGCGCCGGGGTCACAGCGGTGTCGCCGGCCGCGGCGAGATAGCCATGCTGGTCGGACAGGCAGCAAAACTCCGTGGCAGCCTTGCACGCCATGGCGTAGAGGCCATGGGGGAGCTTGCTCACCTTTTGCTTCACTTCCATGGTCTTGGCACTGCCTTCGGCCGCGCTCACGCCCGTCCACAGGGCCTGCCAGCACGGTTTTCCAGCGATGGCACTCACTTTCTGCAATCCGCCGGTATAGGTTCCGCACTTGGTGGTCCAGTAGAGTGTGCCTTCGTCAAAGGCGGGCGAATAGACCTTGTCGGTGACATCGGCGCCGGCCATACAGCTGTTCACAGCTTCGGCCAGCTCGGCGCTGGCAGCAAGGGTCTCGGCGGCTGTGGTGGCTGCGTCTATCCGGCTGAGCGCTTGCTGAACGCTCTCGTAGCCGGGTCTCGCCATGCTGACAGCTTGCAGGGCCTCGGCCCTGCAAGCCTCGATGGAGGCGGTCTGCCTGCTGAGTTCAAGCACTTGGTCAACCGTGGCTTTCAGCCGGGCATAGGTGGCAGCGTCAGTTCCCGTCGCTGCGGCGATGGCACTGCGAAGCTCGGCAGTCAGGCGGTCGTTGCCCGACAGATGTAGCACAGCGGCCTCGGCCCTGCGAAGCAGCTGCGCAACACCGTCAGCATAAGCCTCTTCCGGGGTTTCGAACAGCCGGCACAGGGTAATCTTGTCTATCTGCGACACGGCATTCAGATAGTAGCAGTTGAGCAGGGCCATGCCGAAACGGCCGGTATTAAAGCTGAACTCTGCCGAGCTCCATGCGTTTGACGGCTGTATGGACACCACGATGGAGTCGCCCGCATCGCCAGTCTCGGAAAGATAGAGCTTGTGAAAGACCTTGTTGGAGGCACTTCGCGACGAGCACATAAAATAGTAGTCGGCCCCGGGTGCCACACCGACTGCGGTCTTCACCGCGCCAGCCTTGTTCTTGCCCGTGTGCGTGCGTGCCTGGAGATAGTCGCCCCCATCAATGCCGCCCACGGGAATCACGGCAAAATCGGGCAGCGCGATGGGGTTGCCCTCTCCGTTTGTCCAGCCTGTGGTGCCCAAGTCAAAGTCGCCGTTGGCAAACACGTTGCCGCCAAGATAGCGCGTCTGTCCGTTGAAGCTGACAGCCTCGCCCGCTTCGTGGTCGAGCGCGATGGCGGCAACCGCCCTGGAGTAGCGGTCTTTGTCCTTTCCGTCAATGATGTGGATGCGGTAAAGCGCGCCGGCCACGGCCTCGCGGTCAGTAAAGGTGTAGTCTGTCGAGCCTTCAACAGGGTCGACCTCTGCCACAAGTGTCCAGGGACCGCTCCCTACCTTGCGCTCTGCATAGGTGGCATAGTTGTACTCTCCGTTAAAGTCTTTCCAGGTGAGCGTGGCCGTACCGGCCACTCTGTCATAGTTAACCGAGAGCTGGTCGGGGTCTCTCATCGTGGCCTTGACAGCCGGCACAACAGCGTATTGCGCGTTATAGGCAACGTTCGACTCCTTGTTGGCATAATACACTCCGGCCTTGGTCAGACGGCCATGGTCGTTGTCATAAACCTTGCGGCAGTCCTGCACCCAGTTGTAAATGGCGTAGCGCTCCAGCCACGGGGTGTCCTCGAGCCCGTCAATGATGGGGTTGAGGTGCTGGGCGAGGATGTTCTCGTTGGCCTCGCCATAGTCCTTGTCACTGCCGGGCCAGCCGGTCCAGTTGGCGCCATAGTTCATTTCGGTAATCCAGATGGGGCGGCGGGTGCGGTTGTGGATGTTGGCAAGGGTGCTTTTCCAGCTGTTCCAGTCGCTGTACCAGTAGGCGTGCACGGCAACATAGTCGCAGCGCCAGCCGCGTGCATCGATGGAGTCGATAAACGCATAAAGCCAGTTGTAGTTGCCCGACATGGCTGGCGAGCCAAGGCGGCGGCCCGTTGCCATCATCTCGGGCCAGCTGGCCAGCACGTCGTCGACAGACTTCACCTGCTCCTTGGGGTCGTTGGTGTTGTCGGGCTCGTTGTTGGCAAGGATGTTGGCCGAGGTGCCGTTGTTGCCCACGTCGGCAATGGCGGGCCAGCCCTCGTGGTGGTGCTGGGTGACATACTCCCGGTCGGCCCACACGTTGACACCGGCATCCCAGTTGTAGCACCATGTGGTGTTGAGCATGGTGTTGGCAGTCACGTCGTTGCCGGCGTAGCCCTTCTTGCTGGCATCGTTCCACTGGCTTACGCGAAGGGCTGAAACGGCCTTGCGCAACGCGCCGGGCAGGTTCACGCGGATGTCGCCCCTGTCGGCAATCCACAGACGGTTGTAGCCCTTTCCGTCAGCCTTTTGGGCGAGCCATGCCATGTAGCCGCGCTTCAGGGTGAAGCTGCAGATGCGGTTGTTCATCGGCTGGCCGCTGAGTGACACACGGCTGCCAACGGCAAAACTCCAGGACTCGCCCTGAAAGTCGTTGGCTGCATAGACGACCAGCGGACTGACGGACGAGGAATGTGGCAGGATGATGGAGCCGTTGGCATAGATTTTAACCATGCAGTTGGCACTGGAGGCCTTGACGCCGTTGATTTGGATATGGGGAAACAGCCGCGGAACGGCCGACGGTTTCACGCTGGGGAGTATCAGGACGGCATTGTCGGTATTGGTGATATTCACCACGGCCCCATTGGCAAAGGGGGTGGCTGAGGTGATTACATAGTCAACATCGGCGCTCAGGGTCACCGTGCCCTCCACCTGGGGCACCGTCTCGGTGGTGTTTGCGGCAGCAATGGGTGCCGCGGCCAGCAGTGAGAGTGCCACGGCCCAGGCACAGCGCCGCGTGAAAGTAAACGGACTTGTCTTCATAAAGGTAAAGATGTTGAGAGATAAGTAAAGATGTTGAGAGATAAAGTCGTTGAGAAAGTGAAAATGCCAAGAAAGCGTGAGAAGCCAAGTCTTGAGGGAAGAACGGGGTTTCCAAAGGGAAGTGCCCCTGACATTTCCGCAAGGCTTGGCTCCACACGCTTTCTTTTGCTGCGCTATTGCCTTCCGGCTGCGCTGACAGGCTCGATGCCTATCTTGCCATTCCAATGGAGATACCAGTTGGACGGGTTGCGGAGGTTGACCTTGATCTCGGCCTCCATAGAGCCCTTGTTGGCCGCTCCGCGACGGCCATACACGCGGTCGGCAAGGAAGTTGGGGTCGTTGCGGCGCAGGGCCACACGCATCAGGTCGTAAAAGCGCGTCCCTTCGAAACTGTTCTCCAGGGCACACTCGTCGACAATCATCTGCTCCACCTTGTCTATCTGATACCGGTACTGCTGCAGGGAGTCGGCCTCAGACTTATAATAGCCGGTGGCCGTGTTAATCAGCGTGGTGTCAAACGGCATGGCATAGTCGGGATTCTCCAGGCTCCAGCCGCAACCACGGTCGTGGATACCCATGGTGTTCTCTGCCGCCAGCCGGTCGGGCGTGCGCAGCACATAGCGGGTTGTGGGGAGGTCGAAGCGACGGAGGAACGCGGTGTCCTGCGCGGTGGGGTAATGCTTCATGACGGAATCCTCAATGAGCTTGTTGTTCACGCCCGATGCCAGCACATAGTAGGCAAAGTGGGGATAGCCCGCACGGTTCATCGCCTCGGCCAGGCGGAGATAGACTGTGGCACGACGGTAAACGTGGATGTTACGCGTCTTGTACTTGCTGATTTGCTGATAGTTCGTGCGGTTGCCATCAACAATCGCGTTTTCACGGAAACTGTAAGAACTGTACAGGCGCAGGTCACCGTCACGCAGTTCGCCAATGCCCTTGGGGACAACGCCATACTTCACCAGGCCGCCGCTGTTCGACTGCACATAGGTGCAAGTCTGGGCAGCAGAGAGGTCTTTCATGGCCTGCGACACTTCAATGCTGTAACGGGCATTGTTGTCGGAGGTGCTGTTGAAAAGGTTGCGCAACTCGCTGTAATTGCCTTCCGACGGGATGGAGTCACCGGGGATGATGCTGATGAGTTCGCTTTGACTGCCATATCGCTCAGAGCCGAAGGCCCCACTGTAACTGTCAAACAGGGGGCTGTTCTTGGTAAACGTGGTGGTGCCGTCAGCCCATGAGGCATAGTAAGACGCGGTTATCGGATAGGCTGAGTTGTTGCCATTGCGGCGGTTGATGTAGTTGTAATAGTTCAAGGCAGCCTCCTTGTAGTGGCCGGCCCAGAGGTTGAGTTCGCCAAGCATCACGTAGATGGGGAAATAAAGCAGGCGCGAGTCAAGATCGCGAACGGTGCCGTAGCCGGGCATCTCCACCTCGGCCAGGGGCTGGATGTCCTTGATGAGCCAGTCGCAAATTTCGGCTATGCCTAACTGCTCGTAGTTGCGCTCGGCATCCTCCTTGGTCAGGATGGGCGTGGTCACAAAGGGCACGCGGCCATAGTTGATGGCCAGCTGGAGGTAAGTCCACGCGCGGATGCCCTTCACTGCCGCATACTCTTTCATAAAGATTTTCTCGTTGCGGTTGTTCTTCAGGGCTGTGTCGGCATTGGCAATGAAGTAGTTGCAGTTGTTTATCACTGCATAGTAGTCGCTCGGGCGGTTGTACTTGTTGTCATCGCCGATGTTGAAGAGCGCCACATCGCGGAGGTCGGCGTTGGTGTTGGTGTTGATGTCCACCAAGTCGCCGCGCATCTCACCCAGCAGGATGGTGCGGTCGCCCAATGCCTGCAGCTTGCCGAGGATGCCAATCACGGAATAAAGGGTGTCGCTTGCACTGTTAAGGTGTGGCTTGTTGGCATAGATAATGCGGTTGGAGTCAGGCTCAAAGAAATCGGAGCACGAGGTGGTCATGCCTGATACCACAGCGCCAAGGCAGAGCAGGGCCGCACCCCTGCCGGCACGGGCAGCCACCGTGCGCCTGATACTGCTGAACATATTGTTGACTTTCATAATCTTTAGTTTTTTTAGAGGTTAATCTTTACACCGGCCACTAACGAGGTGCTCTGGGGCAGACGGCCGAGGTCGATGCCCTGGCCGATGACGGCCGAGGTCATGGCCGACTCGGGGTCGGTGCCCAGATATTTCGTCAGCGTGAACACATTGTTGGCCTGAATCCAGAACTGCAAGCCCTGGAGGAACTCTGAGGTGAGGGGAAGGTCGTAGGAGAGTGTGACAGCCTTGAGCTTCAGGTAGCTGCCGTCCTCAATCCAGCGGTCGCTGAAGCGGGAATTGCCCATGGGGTCTTGGAAAGTGATGCGGGGCATCTCTGTCTGCTGCTCCTCCACCTGCCAGCGAGTGGTCATTGCTGTGGTCTGGTTCATGAAGCGGCTTCCGCCCTCCAGCTGGGAGCGCATATAGTTGTAAATGTCATTGCCCAAGGAATAGTTGAAGCGCATGTCCAGTTTGAACCGCTTCCACTGCAGTGTGGTGAATATGTTGCCATAGACATCGGGATTGGGGTCGCCAATCACCACGCGGTCGCTCTCATTGATTTCGCCATTGCCGTCCATGTCGGCAAAGTGCATGTCACCGGCCTTGAAATAGTTGCGGGTCACACCGTTGTCAGCCATGACATAAAGGCCGTTGGGGTCTTTGTCGGTTGCCTGGCGTGCCTCCTCGGTGGTGGCAAAAACGCCCTGCGTCTTGTAGCCATAGAACAGGTTGGCAGCCTGGCCCACCTGCGAGCGCACGGTTGCGCCGTAAACTTCGGTGTCAAGACAGCCCTTGCCCTCGGGCAGAGCGGTGATCTTGTTCTTGTAGTGGCCCACGCTTGCACCAACCTGCCAGGACCAGTCCTTGAGAGCAAGCACCTTGGCACTGACCGAGACGTCAAAGCCTTCGTTCTCCAGCTTGCCGCCGTTGCCCCAGTTGTTGTCCAGACCGGAGAGGAAGCCGAGCGACTGGACTGTGAGCAGGTTGTCTGTCTTGCTCTTGAAATAGTTGGCGCTAACGTTGATGCGGTTGTCAAACAGGTTGGCGTCAACGCCAAGATTCACACGGCGTGTGGTCTCCCACTGGATGGTGTTGTTGCCAATGCCGGCAAACGAGAGACCGGAGACTGAGTTCATGAACACTTTGCCCTGGAAATAGCTGCGCGCTGCATAGTAGTCGATGTCGTCATTGCCGCTCACATCGTAGCCTGCGGTCAGGCGCAGGTAGCTGACCGAGCGATTACCGGCCAGCCAAGGCTCGTTGGTGAGCACCCAAGAGGCCTGCACCGAGGGGAAGATGGCCCAGACAGCGCCAAGTGCCTTCAAGCCGTCGGCATCCTCGCCAAAGCGCGACGATCCGTCTGCCGTCAGGTTGGCCTGGAGGAAATAGCGGCCCCTGTAGTTGTAGTCGGCCTGGGCGTAAAGGCTCATGGTGTTCCACGACTCGTTCAGGCCGTTGGCGGTGGCATTGCGCAGGCTGGCACTCATGAACGGAGTCTTGTCACTGCCGGTGTTATAGCCAAGCTGTGTGTTATAGGTATAGTTCTCCCACTGGATGCGGGCGCCGCCAAACACACTGACGCTGTGGGCGCCGTAACGGTTGGCCCAGTCAATGCGGGTGTCGCTCATCACCGAGTTCTGCTTGGAGGCAAGCGAGCGCACTTCATTCTGGCGGTAGGCGTACACGCTGGACACATAGTAGTCGGGCACACCGTTGATGGGGACGTAATACATCTCGTTGGTGTTCACCAGATTGTAACTGAAGTGCTCGGACACCGAGAGGTTCGGGTTGATGACAAACTTTGGAGTCACGCTCAGGTTAAGCATGGCGTTCTCAAAACGGTTCTTGTTCTCGCCATCCGCATACTGGTTAAAGGCTGCGGGATTGCCCAGACGGTAGTTGTAGTTCTGATACTTATTCATGGTGAGGGCCTCGTCAAGGTAGCTCTCGTCGGCCACGTCGAACTGCGAGTCTGAGAACCGGCCACGGCCATAGCTGTAAGGGCTCATGAAGGGGCTCTTCACGTAGGCCAGGAACGAGGGAGCCGTCGGTGTGCCCTCGTCATAGCCGGCCGGGGCTCCATCGTCTCGGATGTTGCGCGTGATGTTGGCAAACGAAGCGTCAAAGCGCACAGAGAGGTGGCGACCCAGGCTGATGTCCGAGTTGAAGCGGATGTTCAGGCGGTTCATGTCGTTGTATTCCAGCGTGCTCTCGGCCTTGGTGTAGCCCACAGACAGGTTGTAGTTGGCTATGGCGTCACCGCCCTCCACGTTGATGCCATAGTTCTGGGTCATGGCATTGCGGTAGACATAGTCTTTCCAGTCGGTGTTGCAATGGTACTGCTTGTAATAATAGTAGTTGGGATCCTCGTTGAGGAACTTGAAGTCGGTGATCTTCGTTCCTGTGCCACGGAGCATCTCAGAGGCATAGTTGCGGTACTGGCCGGCATCCATCATGTCGTAATATTTGGGCATCAGCGTAACGCCGGCAGACAAGCTGGCGGTGATACGGGTAGCCATTGACTTGTTGCGGCGCGTTTCAACCAGAATGACACCGTTGGCGCCCTTGGCTCCATAGAGGGCTGTCCCGTTGCGCATCACAGTCACCCTTTCAATATCCGCCGGGTTGACACTGCTCAGAATGTCGTTGTAAAAGCCGTCATGCAACATTTCACGGCCATACTGCTGGTCAACAATCACGCCATCAATAACCACCAATGGCTGCGCGTTGACATTCAGCGAGTTGAGGCCCTGGACAAAGGTTACGCTGCCCACACCGGGTGTGCCGTTGCGGCTAATGGTATAGGCATAGGCGCCCAGCTGCTTCTGCACCTCGTCCTTGATGTTGATGGCGTTGCTATAAGCAAAGCCGCTGGCCTGCTTGTCGCCACGCACATTCTCACGCTCGCCATAGTCGCCGGCAAAGCTGGTGGAATAAAGCTGGATGTCGTGCTGGCGCTCCCCCCGGGCCAAGCCCTGGCTGACGCTGTTGTGGTCGGGCGAGGATACATAGACAGAGGTGACAAAGACCGGCACCTTGAGTTCGTAGCTGCCGTCATCTTCGGTCAGCACACTGTAGCCTGCAACACCTCCGGCCTTCACGATGGCACCCGCAACCGGTGACTTTGTGGCGGCATCAACCACGCGGCCCTTCACCACACGGGTGGCATAAGCTTTCTTCTTGGGGGCGAGCACGCGTACCGTGGCTACGGTCTGCTCTTCAGTCTCATCTTCCTGTGCAGCAACACACAGCGGGAAAGCCATCATCAGCGTGATTCCCCAAATGATATATCGTTTCATAGTCGTCAATCCTTCAAAGTTTAGTTACTTTCATTTAGTTCTCCTCCTTGGGTTCAAGAATGATGCAGTCTATGCGCAGGGAGGTCTGGTACTTTTCCTTGCGCGAGCCTGGGGGGCGGCCGGAAGAGGTGATTTTCAAGGTTACCTGCGGGTCAATGCCATAGGTACACGTGGGGAACTTGAAATCCTTGGCCACCAAGAGGGTGTCAACCGCGTCCTTCTTGCACTCCTTGCGGTTCAGCAGCTTGGTGGTTGTCTCTCTGCCGTTCTGATTCTGATAGCCGAGTTCCACATTCACCATCAGCAGCTTGCGCTGCTCCTCTGTGGCCAGGCTGTCACCGGCTATGGCCGGAGCCATCACCAGCTTGATGTCATAGGGCACATTGGAGAGAACGTCGGGGATGTAGTAGGTCACCGAAGGCTTGGCATCCTTGCTCTTCGAGAGCAGCTCCACATAGGCATGCTTGGAGACTTGATTGTAATAGGGAGGATTGTCCGAAGGCACATACACAATGCTCGGTATGCGGCTCTGGTTCTCATCGTACTCCTTGCGGTAGTTGGAAGACTCTGCCTCTACGATAATCTTCCGCATGAACGTCTGAGTGGGGTGAATGTTCCAGCCGGGCACCTTGAGCACCAGGCCGTTGCTACATTTCACCTTCTCGGCTCCATAGAACACGCCACCGGGTTCAAAGGGCTTCGGGTCATCGTAAACATAGTACTTAGCGCCCTTGAAGCCATAGATTTGCTCACGCGCCGTATAAGACCGGGCATTCACAGAGTAGGCGGAGTCCTGCATTGACTGTTCGGTGTTCCATCCCATGCTGAACACGGAACCATTGGGAATGAACATGTGCGAGTAGAGATACTGCATTGAGTCGCGCTTCTCCACTTTGTCACCGTAGTTAAAGTAGGGCTGGTACTGGGTGAGCAGCCGGTCCCACTCGCTGTTGTTGGGCACAACCATCCAATAGGTGGAGTCTTCTTCGTTAACCGTGCCGATATAGTAGTCAAGCAGGTCGTTCTTCAGTACTTTTACGGAGTCAAGATAGGTGGTCTGGCCGTCAACAATCTCACCGGGCACGCTCTGGTTGGGGTCGAACTCGTAGACATTGTAGCTGTAAAGGAAGTTCGACAGGCTGTCAAGCGAGGCGTCGCGGCTCAGGTATTCAAAGATGTTGGGCTTGTACTCTGCCGTGCCTTTCATTGTGAACAGCACGCCGTTTCTGGTGAGCTGGTTCTTGGTGAGCAGCGGCCTTCCGTCAAAACTGGCATTGCCAAGCGTCAGATACTTGCCGTTCATCATCACAATAGCGGTGTCCTGCCCCGAAGCTGCCACCGAGTAATTGTAGAGCGCAATGTGGTTCTGCAAGAACTCCTTGACAGCCTTGTTGTCCTTGGTTATCACGCCACTGCGCTTCTCCTGTTCGTACAGGGTTATCACGCTGTCTGCCTGAGTGCTGGAAAAGCCGGCGTTTGTCGGTGCGAAGACAGAGAACACCTGGTCTCCGTCTAACGATGCGCGATAGCCGCAGGAATCTATCACACGGGCGAAGTTCGTCAACTCGCTGTTGGAAGCGATCGTCGCCCACAGAGAGGTGCTGTTCCCTGACACTCCACCGGACTGGTCATAGTGGTCGTCCCATGTGTCAGAGCAAGCACCAAAGGCAAGGGCTGACGCCATCAGCCCCATGGCCTTCGAATATTGATTGAATGTTTTCATCATAACATTTAGGTTTTTAGATTATAAGTCGTCCTCCATCTCGCCCTCGCCGTCAACGGCATAGACACTCTTCGGCACAATCTCAAGATAGTCGATCATGAACTCGTTGTTGTTGCCCAGCTTGCTGGTCGAGGTGCAGCGGATGCGGATGTAGTGGTCTGTCCCGTCGTCGGGGTCAATGGTGGCGGTGCAGAGCACGCGGCGGAAGGTTTGAGCTTGGTCTACAAACTCTCTTATTGTACTGCCGCCGGGTGTACGGTAGGCACCATAGGCTCCGCGGTAGCACCCCTTGTTCTTGAGGAACTTCTGGTCCTCAATCTTCTCCTCCTCGGTGAACTCGGTGTAGCTTCTGCCGTCAATGGTGAACTGGTCGCCCATGATGGAGGCATGGTCAAGCCGCTTGCGCATATCCACCGGGATGCCCTGGGGCTTGCCGTCGTAGTAGATCTGCGCCACGCCACGGGTTTCAAGGGCGGCGAAGCCAAGGCGGAACTGGTAGGTTCCCTTGAAAGGCACAGGCGGCAGGCGGAACGTAATGTCGTAGTCGCCGAACAGGTTGAATTCGTCTCCCTCGTAACAGTCAAAGTCCCAGTGGGGGCGGCGGTAAACCAGGTAGCAGTTGCCGCGCATCTTCACACCGTCAAGGTAGCCGTCGGGGAAGTAGTAGTTAAAGCCGTTCTTGCCGTTATAGTCGGGCGTGCTGGAGTTGTCGTTCTGTGTCGGGTCGCCGTTCAGGCGGATGCCCTGGGTCATCAGCTCGGGGAACACGGTGG